>CAYUXB010000081.1:0-14123 GCA_964448525.1 uncultured Acidimicrobiaceae bacterium | reverse complement strand
CGGACTGATCGATGTGGATGAACTGCTTCGGCTTGACGGCCTGCGACAGCCACGCCGCGTCGACCTGCTGGAGCACGTAGTCGTCGCGGAACTCCGGCATCGGCGGGTTCGCATCGGTCTTCGCCACGACTACCCCTTTCGCACCAGCGGACGGCCGTAGCGCGAGGCGGGCACGACGGCGGGCTTCTGCTTGGCGCGGTCGTTCCAGACCGCCCACAGCATGATGTGCAGGCCGAGGCCGACGCCGTAGATGACGACGGCGATGAGGTCGGCGAGCGTCTTGTAGCTGATCGTGAGCGGCTGGTTGCCCGTGGGCTCGACCAGGTACTTGTCGGGTCGCCAGCTCAGCTCGCCCTCGGCGTAGGTCAGCCACTGGTGCGGGATGACCCCGTACCACCACAGGAAGAGGAACATGGCGAACACCGCGGCGGCCATGGCCTCGCCCCACGACAAGGGCGCGCCCACAGGGCGACGCTTGGCGTAGAGGAGGATGGCGCCGACGCCGGCGAAGCCAACCAGAAGGGTGCAGATGAAGGCGACCAAGACTCAGCGACTCCTCGTGAAATCGCTCACATTGAAGTGTACCGACCGGCGGAAGCCGGCGACCTCGGCAGGTTTAGCACGGGGCTTCGGAGCCGTTCACATTCGGGATCCTGGTGAACCGGGGCATGGCACGCCTCGTCGCGCACGGCCGATGCGGGCTTGGTGGTGGCCGCAACGGCTTGCATAGAGTGGCCGACCGAGTGAGCACAGATCCCGCCGCCAGCGCATCGGTCGCGTCGATTCGTCCCCTGATGGGGCGCTGTCCGCGGAACCTGTACTCGGTCCGACCGCGGAGGCTGCGTTGACCGAAATCCCCGAGCACCTTCTCAAGCGCTCCCGCGAGCGTCGTGCCGCCATGGGCCGGGGCGACGACGCCCCCGAGGGCTCGACCGGCGACGCCGCGGCCAGCGCATCCCCGGTGCCTGCCGCCGCTGCGGCCACCCCGGCGCCTGCGCCCGCGGCGGCCGTCGAGCCGGCGGCACCCGAGCCGCCCAAGCCGGAGCCCGCCTACATCCAGGCCGCCAAGCGCCGCAAGCGCATCCCCTACTGGGCGATGACCGCGCTGGCCGCGCTACCGCTGTGGGGCTACGTGTACGTCCGCACCCTCGAGCCCCCGCCCGCCGGCGAGGACGACCCGCTCGTGCTCGGCGCCGAGGTGTACAGCACCAGCTGCGCCTCCTGCCACGGCGGCTCCGGCGACGGCGTGTCCGCCCCGGGCTTCACCGACGGCGCCATCGTCGAGACCTTCCCCGACTGGCGCGACCACGCCGCCTGGGTGCGCATCGGCACCGCCGACTGGCCGTCCGGCACCTATGGCGCCAACGAGAAGCCCGTCGGCGGCGGCGGCACCATGCCGCCGTGGCCCACTCTGACCGACCAGCAGATCGCCGAGGTCGTCATCCACGAGCGCGTGCTCGGCGGCGAGGACATCACCGAGGCCAACGAGGACTACGCCGACCTGTGGTCCGTCGCCCTCGGCGAGATGACGCTGGCCGAGGCCGAGCTGGGCCCGTTGTCCGAAGAGGCCGGTGTGACGCCCGAGGATCTCGGCGGCTGATCCCGGCCTGGGGCAGTCGAGATCTGCGCCCCTAGGCTCGGTCCCCATGGCAGCTGACCGGCACGACGTCCTCGTCATCGGAGGCGGCCCGGCCGGCGCGGCGGCCGGCTTCTGGCTGGCCAAGGCCGGGCGCGACGTCTGCGTGCTCGAGCGCAAGGCCTTCCCCCGCGACAAGACCTGCGGCGACGGGCTGACGCCCCGGGCCGTCCACCAGCTGCGTGACATGGGCCTCGAGCCCGCCATCGCCGCCGACCACCACCGCCACGACGGTCTCCGCGCCGTCGCCCACGGCATCACCCTCGAGATGAAGTGGCCGGAGCACCCGGTGTTCCCCGACTACGGCTACGTGGTGCGCCGGCGCGATCTCGACCAGATGGTCGCCGACCACGCCGCAGGCGCCGGTGCCACCGTGCACCAGGCCACCGAGGCCGTGCGGCCGCTGCTGCGGGACGGCCTGCTGACGGGTGCCGTGGTGAAGGACAAGGTCACGGGCGAGACCCGCGAAATCCGGGCCCGCTACGTCATCGTGGCCGACGGCTCGCTCTCTCGCTTCGGCCGGGCCCTCGGCGCGGCGCGCGACAAGACCTACCCGCAGGGCATCGCCATCCGGGGCTACTTCGAGTCGCCCATCTCGGCCGACCCGTGGATCGAGTCGTGCCTCGACGTGCGCGACCGGTCCGGTGCCGCCATGCCCGGCTACGGCTGGATCTTCCCCCTGGGCGACGGCACGATCAACGTCGGCATCGGCCTGCTGTCGACGTTCAAGGGCTACAAGGACGTCAACACCAGCCACCTCATGACCGAGTGGGCCGCGACCGCCCCCGAGCGCTGGGGCATCGACCCCGACGCCATGCTCGCCCCCGCAACCGGCGGGCGCCTGCCGATGGCCGGGTCGATCAACCCCAAGGTCGGGCCCAACTGGCTGCTGGTCGGCGATGCCGCCGGGTCGATCAACCCGTTCAACGGCGAGGGCATCGACTATGCGTACGAGACCGCCCGCATGGCCGCCGACCTCATCGACGAGGCCATCGCCACCGGCACCGCCGCCCCGCTCGCCCGCTACACCACGGTGCTCGACGACGAGTACGGCCTGTACTTCAAGGTGGCCCGCAACTTCGCCAAGATCATCGGCCAGCCGGTGCTGATGCGCGAGCTCACCCGGGTGGGCATGCGCTCGCAGTCGCTGATGGAGTGGGTGTTGCGCATCATGGCCAACCTGCTGCGCGACGACGAGCTGGGCCCCGCCGAGGCCGCCTACCGCTCCGTGGCCCGCATCGCGGCCATGGTGCCCGACCCGGCCCCCGTCTGACCGAGCCCGGGGCGACCTGCCCCGAAGCGACGCGGCCCGAGGCCGCGACGCGGCCCCAGGCAATGACGGCCCGAGGCAATGACGGCCCGAGGCATCGACGCGGCCCGAGGCAATGAGGGCCCGAGGCTGTGACGGTCGTTCACCGGTTCCCGAGGCGATGGCGATCGCTTACGACCACGATTGCCTCGGACGTTCCCCGGCGACCCCTCTTGCCTCGCGACCGACTCGGAGCTGCCGGGAGCGGTCAGCGCACCAGGTCGCCGGGGGTGACCGCGAGCGCGAACGGCTGGTCGCTCGCGAAGCGCTCGTCGCCTGCGACCGAGGCCTGGGGCGCGAAGCGGCCGTCGACCAAGCGGTGCACCGTGAGCCGGGGCTCCACCGGGTCGACCACCCAGTAGCAGGGGAGGCCGGCATCCTCGTAGGCCCGCAACTTGAGGCCGACGTCACGATGGCGGGTCGACGGTGAGAGCACCTCGACCGCCAGCACGGGGGGCTCGAGCAGCCGCTGGGCGTCGGACCGGGCGTCGCGCCGCACCACCACCAGGTCGGGCTCGAAGTAGGTGGTCGGGCGGACGTACCAATCGACAGGCCCGACGAGCGTCTCCATCTCGTCGGGCACCGCCGCGGCCAGCAGAACGATCAACTGCGTGATGGCGCGTTGGTGCGCCGTGTTCGGTGCCGGTGTCACCAGCAGCTCCCCGTCGACGAGCTCATACCTGTAGCCGTCGTCGGGGAACTGCTGCACCTCGTCGTAGGTCAACGGGCGGATGTGGCTGTGCTCGTGTGGCGGGCGGACGGCGAGCGCCATGGGACGGAAGTATAGGGAGGGGGTACGACAGCCGGCCCCGGACCGCGGCTCACTCGGCGGTGAGCGTGGCGGTCATGTCCGGGTGGATCTCGCAGTGGAACGGGTACTCGCCGGGCTCGGCGGGCACCGTCAGCTCGATCGTCTCGTCGTCGGCCAGCGGCTCGTCGAAGGCCCCGTCGTCGGCGGTGACGGTGTGCGACCCACCCGAGCTGTTGACGACCTCGAGCGTGCCGCCGGCCGGCGCGGACACGTTCGAGAAGGAGAAGTCGGTGACGTCCAGCTGGGCGTTCCCGCTCTCGGCCGGAGCGGTCACGTCGGCCGCCGGGTCGTCGGTGTCCTCGCCTCCAGCGCACGCAGCCATGGGCAGCGCGAGCGCCGCCAGCAGGGCGGCAGCTCTCCACCCGCTTCCGGTCGACGATGGTGCGTGGTGCATCGGCTCCACCCCTCGTGCCATGGACGGTGAGGCTCAGCTCTCCGCGTTCGGCACCGTAGCCTCTGCGTCCTCGTTCGTCGCCGCGGCGTCGCCATCGTTCGTCGCGTCGCCGTCGACCGTCGCCGCCGCGCCGTGATCCGGATCGGCCGGCGACCCGGTGTCGGCGTCGTCGTCGGTGTCATCGTCGGTCTCGGTCGCCGCGGCCTTCGACTCCACCACCTTCACGTCGGTCTCCGTCCCGTCGGCCTCGCCCTCGGCAACGGCCGCACCGACCGCCTCGTCCTCGGCGACGGCCTCGTCGTCGTCCTCCGTCGCTCCCTCGGCCGCTGCGGACACCGGCTCGGCGGCCGCCAGCGCGGCGAGGCCCGGGCGCACCTTCCACAGGATCCAGATGCCTGCCGGGATCATCACCAGGCACATCCACTGGGCCCCCGTCATGCCCGCGACCCGCTCGTCGTTGACCCGCAGCGTGTCGCTGAGGAACCGCATCACCCCGTAGTAGAGGACGAACACGCCGACGAGCGTGCCCGGCACGATGTCGCGGCCCTTGCGGCGGGCGAGCAGCACCAGCCCACCGAGGATGCCGAACAGCACCATCATGTAGATGAACTCGTAGAGCGACGTGTTGTGGAACGTCGTGCCGGGCACGAGCGGCGCGTCACCGAGCGTCGGCTCACGCACCTCGCCGCCGTCGTAGCGGCTGGCCAGGAAGAAGTCGGTGGTTCGACCGAAGTGCTCGCCGACCGCGTAGCAACCGATGCGCCCGAAGGCGAGCCCCACCGCCAGGCCGAGCGCGTAGCCGTCGAGGACGCGCCAACGCAGCAGGCGCGGCCACCGGCGGAAGAACGGCAGGCCCACGATGATGGCGCAGATGAAGCCGCCCGAGAACTGGATGCCCCCTTCCCAGATGGCGATCACGTCGACCGGGTTGTCGATCTGGTCGGTGTGGGTGAGTGCCCAGGTCAACCGGGAGCCGACGATGCCGGCCAGCACCATCCAGGTGCCGACGCGGTAGGTCTCGTCGCGCTCGACGCCGAACCGCTCGGCGTAGGACGCAGCGACCCAGGCACCCAGCAGCACGCCGAGGGCGACCATCAGCCCGAAGGTCCGCAGGTTCAGCGGACCCAGTTCGATGGTGGGAAAGGTCGTGTAGGGGATCGCAGCCAGCACCCCCCCATCGTTGTCGACCCCGGCCCGCCGTGCGAGCCGAACCGCAGTCGGAGCCGGCCGATCGGCCGCCGATCGTCGGCGTTCAGTTGGCGGTCACGGGTTGCACCCACCCGTGACCGCCGGCGTTCAGTTGGCGGTCAAGGGTTCCACCCACCCGCCGACGGACGCCGCCAGCAGGTCGGCCCGCGACGGCCCCCACGTCCCGGTGCGGTAGAGCTCGGCCTCCGGCGGGTCGTCGAGAACGGTGTCGACGATGCGCCACTGCTCCTCGACGCCGTCGGCCCGCCCGAATCGCCGGTGGTCGCCCTCCATCGCGTCCTCGAGCAGCCGCTGGTAGGCGGGCTGTCGGTTGGGGAACAGCGAGTCGTATGAGATCTCGAGGTTGACCGGGCGGCTGACCAGGTCGTCCCCCGGGGTCTTCGTCTGCAGCTGCAGCGTGACACCGTCGTCGGCGCCGAGGCGGAACCGCAGCCGGTTCGGCTGGGGACGCGGCGCGCCCCGCTTGGCGAACAGCAGGCGGGGCGGTGCCGCGAACGTGACGACGGCCTCTGTGGCGGTGATCGGCATCTTCTTGCCGGTGCGCACGAGCCAGGGCACGCCGGCCCAGCGCCACGAGTCGATCTCGAGCTGCAGCGCCACGAACGTCTCGACGTCGCTCCCCCCGTCGACGCCCGTCTCCTCGGTGTAGCCGCGGTACTGGCCCCGGACGACGCGTTCGGCGTCGACGGCCCGGATCTGGCGCCAGAGCCGCACCTTCTCGTCGCTCAGCGCGTTCTCGTCGGCCGAGACCGGCGGCTCCATCGCCAGCAGGGCGATGATCTGCAGCAGGTGGTTCTGGAACACGTCCCGCAGCGCACCGACCGACTCGTAGAACTTGCCGCGGCCCTCGACACCGAACGTCTCGGACATCGTGATCTGGACGCTCGACACGTAGTTGCGGTTCCACAGCGGTTCGAGCATCGAGTTCGCGAACCGGAAGATCAGCAGGTCCTCCACCGACTCCTTCCCGAGGAAGTGGTCGATGCGGAAGACGGCCTCCTCCGGGAACACCCGGTGGATCACGTCGTTCAGCTCGGTCGCGGACGCCTGGTCGCGGCCGAACGGCTTCTCGACGACCACGCGGGCGCCGTCGCCCGTCAGGCCGACGGCGGCGAGACCCTGGACCACGTCGTCGAACATGGCCGGGGGGATGGCGAGGTAGAACAGCGGCCGCTCGACCCCCTTCAGCTTGGCGGCGAGGGCCTCGAACGTGGAGGCATCGCGGTAGTCGCCGCTCACATAGGTGAGCCGGGACGCCAGGGCTTTCCACGTGGCCTCGTCCATGCCGCCGTCGAGGCGCTCGACGATCGAGGAGTGCGCCCGCTCGCGGAGCGCCTCGTCGTCCCAGGCCGACGAGGAGACCCCGATGACCGGGACACCGCAGCGGCCGCTGGCCTCCATCTCGTAGACGGCCGGGAAGATCTTCTTCTTGGCCAGGTCGCCCGTGGCGCCGAACAGCACCAGGGCATCGCTGCGCGGCGTCATCATCTCGCGTGCTCCTCTGTCTCCGGCGGTGGGCCGTCGGTCTCCGGCAGCACGGCGTGGCCCCCGAACTGGTTGCGCAGGGCGGCGACGGCCTTCATGGCGACCGATTCGTCGACCTGGGACACGAAGCGGGCGTGCAGCGCCGCGGTGATGACCGGGGTGGCGACCCCACGCTCGATCGCTTCGACCACGGTCCACCGGCCCTCGCCGGAATCCTGGGCGACCCCGGCGATGCCGTCGAGGTCGGGTGTCTGCTCGAGGGCGATGACCATCAGGTCGAGCAGCCACGAACGCACGACCGACCCGTGGCGCCAGGCGTCGAGGACGCCGTCGGCGTCGATGTCGAGCCCGGACCGGACCAGCAGCTCGTAACCCTCGGCGTAGGCCTGCATGAGCCCGTACTCGATGCCGTTGTGCACCATCTTGGTGAAGTGCCCGGTGCCGACGGGCCCCGCGTGGACGAACCCGCCCTCCGGCGGGCGCAGGGCGTCGAACACGGGCTGGAGGCGGGCGACGTGGTCGGGTGCGCCGCCGACCATCAGCGAGTAGCCCTCCTCGCGGCCCCAGACCCCGCCGCTGGTGCCGGCGTCGACGAAGCCGATGCCCCGCTCCCCCAGCTCCGCGCCGCGGCGCACCGAGTCGCGCCAGTTCGCGTTGCCGCCGTCGACCACGATGTCGCCGTGCCCCAGCAGGCCCGCCAGCTCGGTTATCACTCCCTCGGTCGCGTCGCCGGCCGGGACCATCGTCCACACCACGCGGGGGGCCTCGAGCTTGCCGACGAGCTCGGCGAGCGAACCGACCTGGGAGACACCGCTGGCGGCGTCGTAGCCGATGACCTCGTGCCCGGCGGCACCGAGGCGGGCGGCCATGTTGCCGCCCATCCGTCCGAGCCCGATCATGCCGAGCCTCACGGCGCCACCTCCAGCAGCTCGTCGAGGTGCACCCGGCCTACCGGACGCCCGCGCTTCTGCAGGGTCAGGAGATCGCCGTCGGCCTGGGCGTGCTTCAGCGTGGAGAACCCGTAGCCGGCGTCGGGGATGGGAACATCCTGCGGGTCGTCGCCGACGACCTGGACGAACACGCCGGTGTCGGGGCCACCCTTGTGGAGCTGGCCGGTCGAGTGCAGGAACCGGGGGCCGAACCCGACGGTGGTCGCGACCCGCAGCCGATCGCGCAGCGCGACGCGCGCGCGCTCGAGGCCGGCGACCGAGTCGGCGTCCGGATCGACGAAGGCCTGGATGGCGAGGTAGCTCCCGGACTCCACCTGGGCGAGCAGGTCGTCGAGCGGGGTCTCGTCGATCGCCGGCGGCCCGTCCTCCAGCACGCCGGCGGTCGCGGCCTTGGCCGCCGCCACATCGGGCTGGTCGAACGGCTGGATGTCGAGCAGCCGGCCGACGAGCGCGGTGGCGAGCTCCCACTGCATCACCTGGCCGCCGAGGTCGGCGAAGGTGCCGCCGAACGGCAGGACCGCGACGGGGTGTCCGGCATCGGCGAGAGCGGCCAGCGCCTCCACGTCGGTGTCGTCGCCGAGAGCCACGAACGTGCGGTCATCGCCGTAGGCGTCCGGCGGGCCGAGGGGCTCGCCCACGACGGGGACGACGCCCGTGCCGTCCTTGCCCGTCGACTCGGCCAGGAGCTGCTCCAGCCAGAGACCGAACGTGGCCTGCGCCTCCGGCACGACGATCGTGAGCTTGTCGCGCCCCTCACGCACCCCGGCCGCGATGGTGGCGGCCAGTCGCGCCGCCGGGTTGGCCGCCGCCGAGCCGCGCAGACGGTCGGACATCGCCGCCGCCGAGTCGAGCAGGCCGGCGACGTCGGCCCCCGCCAGCAGTGCGGGCACTAGGCCGAACAGGGAGAGGGCCGAGTAGCGGCCGCCGATGTCCGGCGGGTTCTCGAAGGTCGCGGCGAAACCCCGCTCGGCGGCGACGGCGGCGAGGTCGCTGCCCGGATCGGTGATCACCGCGAACCGTGCCGGGTCGGGGTGGCGGCCCCACGCCCAGGCCAGGTGGCTGCGGGTCTCGAGCGTCGAGCCCGACTTGGACGCGGCGATGTGCAGCGTGCGTTCGGCGGGGAGATCCGCGGCGAGGCGGGCGATCGCTGCCGGATCGGTCGTGTCGAGAACGTGGAGCGCGGGTGCGCCGTCGCCCCCGCGGTCGGTGGCGACGACCGCCGGGAACAGGCTGGAGCCGCCCATGCCGGCCAGCAGCACGTGGTCGGCCTCGGCCGCGAGAGCGGCGCACACGGCGGCCGTCTCGTCGAGCCGGGAGGCCATCTCGGGCGCGACCGACAGCCAGCCCAGCCGGTCGGCGATCTCGGTGGGGTCCTCGCGCCAGAGCGTGTGGTCGCGGGCCCAGGTCCGGGCGACGGCGTCGGCCGCCGCGAGCTCGCCGAGCGCGGCCGCGGCGACCTCCGTGAGTGGTCCGAGCCGGTCGGGGGTGTCGTCGAGGATCACGCGCGTCCTTGCTACCAGCCAGCGCCTCCGTCCGCACCGATCCATGCACCCGAATGGGTTCGTGTGACAGGTGCCGCACTAGCGTTGCGGGGCCATGGCGTCGTCCGCCCCTTCCCCCGTCGGCGCGACCGGAGAGCCTGCCGCCTCGTCCGGCGCGGGGTCTGCGCGGTCAGGCGCGCCCGCGCCGGCCGCCGAGGGCGCCGAGGGCCCCGCGTCCGCCGGAGGCGACCCGGGGGCCACGCGCGGCCTGTCCGATCTCGCCCTGGTGGCCGTCACCGCCGTCGTCACGCTCCCGATCCTGTGGTTGGGCTACGGAACCGATCTCGACATCGGCGACGTCCTGGCCGCAGGCGAACGCATCCGCGACCTCGACTACGCCCCGTCGCGCAACCCGGGCGTCCCGGTGGTCGAGGCCATCGTCGCCGTCCTCGACCCCGTCGGCGGTCACGTCCTGATCAACCTCGTCACCGCGTCGGCGCTCGCCGCCACCGTCGTCGGCCTGGCGCGCCTCGTGCGCGCGTGGGGCCACGACAACGGCGACCTGATCGCGCTCGCCTTCCTCGCCGCGCCGATCGTCCTGATCTCGGGCACGCAGACCGCGGACTTCGTGTACGCCACGGCGTTCTTCACCGCCGGTGCCCTCACGCTCGTGCGCGGCCACCCGGTGCCGGCGGGCGTGCTGTTCGCCCTGACGCTCGGCAGTCGCAGCTCGTCGCTCCTGCTGATCACCGCGCTGCTCGTGGCGGTCGCCTGGGATGCCGGACAGCGACGGCGCGCCTTCCTCGCCGCAGCAATCGCCGCGCCGGGCGCCGCGCTGCTGTACGTGCCGGTGTGGTTGTCCTACGACCGCTCGCTCGGGTTCCTCGACGCGACCGACGGGTGGGTGAGCCTGCCCAACAACCTGGCCCGGTTCCTGCTCAAGAACTACGCGGTGGTGGGCGTGACCGCCGTGGTCGTGCTGGTGGTCGCCGCCCCGGCGCTCGTGCGGAGCCTGCGCCACTGGGGCAGCGACCCGATGCTGCGGTTCGGCGTCCTCGGCCTCGTCGCCACCGAGGCGCTCTTCCTGCGGATGCCGTGGAAGCCCGCCCACCTCGTGCCGTGCCTGCTCGCGCTCGTGCTGTGGATCGGCGCGAGCGACCGCAACCGGCGGCCGTTCCTGTGGGTGCTGATCGGGGCGATGGCGATCAACGGCCTGGTGGCGTTCCGCCCCTTCACGGCCGACGACCCCGACACGACGGGCGGCGGGGACTTCGAGCCGGCCATCACGCTGGGCTGGCTCGCCAACGACATCCGCTGCCGCATCGAGTACATGGACGAGCCGCCACGCCTCGAGTCGGGCGCGTGGGCGTGCACGCTGGAGCCGATGCGCGGCCCCGCCGACGGCGCCACCGGCGAGCTGGGCTGACCCCGAGGAGTCGGACACACCGAGGTGGCGGTCATGGGCACGGGCGCGCTGGGGTCGGCTCGCCGCGCCTCACGCGGAGGAGCCGCGCACGACCCGGCGCGCCACGGCGCCGACGGGCCAGCCCCCGACGGCGCCGACACCGGCGCACACGGCGGTGGTCACGACCACGAGGACCACGCTTCCCGCCTGCAGGGGCGACCGGGTGATCACGAGCCAGAACGCGCCGGGTACGACGGGAGCCGCCGCGACGAGCGGCACGACCGCGGCGGCGAACGGCACGCCGGCGCCGCCCAGGACCACGGCCGCGACCGCCGCGCACCCGATCATGATCGGCAGGTAGGCCAGCAGCTCGAAACCGTCGTCGAGCTCGACCGATGACAGGTAGGCCGCGGTCGCGACAGCGGCGATCAGTCCGCTGGCGGCGCCGGCGACGTGTCCGGGGGCGATCTTCATGGCGTCACGGTCGCACCTCGTTCGCCTGCGCTCCATGCGGGGCGTCCCCCAGAGCTCGCCGGGGGCCCACCCACGCCGTTCTGTCGTCCCTCGAGGCCCCGCCCCGGGCGACCCGACGCGGCGTCCCCCGACGTCTGAGGACGGCCCGGAGCGGCGACGACCCTCAGCCGATCGCCGCGGTTGCCTCGGTGACCGCGGCCTCGACCTCGGCCAGCACCTCGTCGGTGTGGGCCAGGCCGGGGAACATGACCTCGTACGCGCCCGGGGCCAGCGCCACCCCCCGGTCGAGCAGGGCGTGGAACAGCTTGGCGTAGCCCGCCTCGTCGACCGCCCGGGCGGCGTCGTAGTCGGCGGGCAGCGGATCGCCCAGGTACAGGCCCACGAGCGACGACACGACCGGCACGTGCGCGACGATCTCCGCCGCCGTGAGCGCGCGGCGCAGGATGCCGGCCACTCCCTCCGCCCGGTCGCGCAGCGTCTCGTAGGCGGCGGCGTCGAGCAGGTCGAGCACGGCGAGGCCTGCTGCAGTGGCGAGCGGGTTCCCCGACAGCGTGCCGGCCTGGTAGACGGGGCCGAGCGGGGCGACCACGTCCATCACGTCCGCCCGGCCGCCGTAGGCCCCGATGTTGAGCCCGCCGCCGATGACCTTGCCCATCGTCGTCAGGTCGGGGGCGATGCCGAACAGCTCTTGCGCACCGCCGCGGGCGACACGGAAGCCCGTGATGACCTCGTCGAAGATCAGGAGGGCGCCCACCCGGTCGCACTCGGCGCGCAAGCCGGCGAGGAAGCCCGGGTCGGGCGGCACCAGGCCCATGTTGGCGGCGATCGGCTCGACGATGACGCACGCCGTGTGCTCGTCGAGCTCGGGCACCTGGTTGTAGGGCACGACCGCGGTGTCGTGCACGGCCGCCTCGGTGACACCCGCGGAGCCCGGCAGGCCGAGCGCGGCCAGCCCGCTGCCGGCCTCGGCCAGCAACAGATCGCCGTGGCCGTGGTAGTTGCCGGCGAACTTCACGATGCGATCCCTGCCCGTGAACCCGCGGGCGACCCGGATCGCCGACATCGTGGCCTCCGTGCCGCTCGACACCAGGCGCACCATCTGGCAGGACGGCACGCGAGCGCAGATCTCCTCGGCGAGGACCACCTCGCGCTCGGTGGGGGCGCCGTAGCTCGTGCCATCGGCTGCGGCTCGTCGGACGGCCTCGACGATGGCCGGGTGTGCGTGCCCGGCGATGATCGCCCCGTAGGACTGCACGAGGTCGACGTAGCGGGTGCCCTCGGCGTCCCACACGTACGCGCCCTGGCCCCGGGCCACGAAGTAGGGGTCGCCGCCGACCGCTCGGAACGCCCGCACCGGGCTGTTCACGCCCCCAGGGATGACGCGCTGCGCGCGAGTGAAGAGCTCGTCGTTGGTGGCCACCGCACGAGCCTAGACGGACGATTTCCCGAACTGGATCGGTCGCTCCAGCGACCAGATCAGTTGTGCAGACCTTTCCCGAGGAACGGCCCGGGGGCGAGGGAGGGAGGTCTCCGGGCAGGCGGCGGGACTACGTCGTAAGGTTCGGCCCCATGGGGGAACGAGGGGACACGACACGGCGCGCTCCGGGGTTGCTGTTCGGGGTGACGCTCGCCGCCGGCCTGGTCGCCACGATGAGCGCCTGCACCAGCCCGGGCGGCGGTGGTGGCGGCGGAGACGGAGGAGGTGGCGGCGACGACGGGGGCACGTTCAGCGTGCTCACCTACAACGTCGCCGGGCTGCCGCAGGAGATATCCACGGTCACCCCCGAGGCGCACATCCCGCTGATCAGCCCCCTGCTGAACGAGTACGACATCGTCCTCACCCAGGAGGACTTCGACTGGTGGCAGGGCGTCGCCGGCACGCTCGACTTCGTCCACTACCACGATCGGCTGCGGGCCGAGGCGACTCATGAGTACCGCACCGAGCAGCACCCCGGGCCCGAGGCCGCCGGCCTCGACCCGGCGACCCGGCCGACGCTGTTCGTCGGCGACGGTCTCGGTGTGCTCTCGCGCCTGCCGATGACCGGCAACACCCGGGTCGCCTGGCCCGAGTGCTTCGGCGGGCCGGACACGAGCGACGGCGGCGCGGGCGACTGCCTGGCCATGAAGGGCTTCGCCATGGTCACCATCACCCTCGCCGACGGCGCCGAGGTCGACGTGTACACGCTGCACGCCGAGGCCGGTGGCACCGCCGAGGATCAGCGGCTCCAGGCCGACGACTTCACCCAGCTCGCCGACTTCATCGAGGAGAACAGCGCCGGCCGGGCGGTGATCATCGGCGGCGACACCAACCTCCACACCGACAGCGACCACCCGGACGCCTCCGGCGACACCGACACCGAGGTGTGGCAGAGCTTCCTCGAGCGCACCGGCCTGACCGATGCCTGCACCGTCACCGGCTGCGCCGAGCCGAGCTCGATCGACAAGATCGCCTACCGCAGCGGCGGCGGGGTGGCCCTCACCGCCACGTCCCACGACATGCCCCGCGACCGGTTCACGGCGCCGGACGGCACGGCGCTCAGCGATCACCCGCCGGTGGTCGTCGAGTTCGGCTGGGAGCGGTCCTAGCGGATCCCGTACAGGTCACCGGCCGATCGCCCGACGGCGGCGCCCCGGCTGGTCGGGCGGTCGACCGAGACGGTCGGACGGACCTCAACGCAAGCGGTCGATGACGTCGCGTACCGCGTAGGTGAGGACCATGTCGGCGCCGGCCCGCCGGATGGCGGTGAGGTGCTCGAGCATCACCGCCGGGCCGTCGATCCAGCCCCTCTCCGCGGCCGCCTTCACCATCGCGTACTCGCCGGACACGTGGTACGCCGCCAGCGGGACGTCGACCTCGACCCGGGCGGTGGCCAGGACGTCGAGGTAGGCCAGCGCCGGCTTGACCATCACCATGTCGGCGCCCTCGGCCAGGTCGGCCCGGATCTCCTCCAGCGCCTCCCGGGCGTTGC
>CAYUXB010000080.1:2065-14248 GCA_964448525.1 uncultured Acidimicrobiaceae bacterium | reverse complement strand
GAGGTCCTCGAGTTCATCGCCACCAACATCAAGGACAACATCCGGGTGCTGGAGGGGGCGCTCATCCGGGTGTCGGCCTTCGCCAGCCTCACCCACGAGCCGATCACGGTCGATCGCGCCACCCAGGTGCTCGCCGATCTGCTCAGCGAGAGCCAGCCCCGCCCGATAACGCCCCAGTTCATCCTCGACGAGGCGGCCGCTCAATTCGGCTTCACGGTCGAGGAGCTCCAGAGCAAGCACCGGCAGCGCCCGTTGGTGACGGCCCGGCAGATCGCGATGTACGTGATGCGCGAGCTGACCGACCTGTCCTATCCCAACATCGCCCGCGAGTTCGGCGGGCGGGACCACACGACGGTCATCCACGCGGTCGAGAAGATCGGCGCCCTGATGTCGAAGGACCGCCAGATCTACGACCAGGTGACGCGGCTGATGAAGTCCGTACGGCAGGGTGACTGAACGGTGAACACCCACAGGGATGTCCCCAAGTTCACCCCCGCGGTGGACAAACTGGGGGATGACATGTGGACTTCTCGCTCACGACAGTGGATGACAGGTGCACAATCCCCACCCACATCACGCACACCCCGGGCACGCTGTGGGAGCCTGTGGACGACACGGGGATGACCCTCGAGGCGATGACCTGGCCTGACGCTCGGTCATCCACAATCCACAGCCCCTACTACTAACTCTGGTTCGATACATCACCTACGCACCGCAGAGAAAGAGAGCGACGGCGTGAAGTTCCGATGCGAGCGAGACGTCCTCGTGGAAGCCCTCGGCACAGCCGGACGGGCGACCGCCAGTCGCGGCGGCGCGCTGCCGGTCCTGGCGGGCATCCGCACCGAACTGGTGGGTGACGCCCTCACCCTCACCGGTCACGACCTCGAGCTGACGATCGCGGTCACGATCACCGAGGGCGTGAAGGGCAGCGAGGACGGGGTGGCCGTGCTGCCGTCCCGCCTGGTGTCCGACGTCGTGAAGTCGCTGCCAAGCGGCGCAGTCGAGGTCGACATCGACGGCGAGCAGGCGCGCATCACCGCGTCGCGCTCGGAGTTCAGCCTGCGCGTCTTCCCCGTGGACGAGTTCCCGCGCGTGCCCGCACCCGAGGGCGAAGGTGTCACCCTCGACGCCGCCGAGCTGGCCGCGGCGCTGCGCCAGGTGGTGCCGGCCGCGTCGGGCGACGACGCCCGGCCGATCCTCACGGGCGTGCTCGTCACGGCCGAAGAGGGTGGGCTGCGCCTCGTCGCCACCGACTCGTACCGGCTGGCCGTGCGCGACCTGCCCGGGCAGAGCGTGCTGGCCGAGGGCCAGTCGGTGCTCGTGCCGTCGCGAGCCCTCAACGACCTCACCAAGGTGCTGTCCGGCGTGGGCGAGCTGACCCTGCGGCTCGGCGAGCGAGACGCCAGCTTCGAGGCCGGCCCCGTGCGTCTCACCACGATGCTGATCGAAGGGGACTTCCCCAACTACAAGGGACTCATCCCGGCCGCCCACCCCAACCGCCTGACGGTGAGCCGCGAGGCGCTGCTCGAGGGCGTGCGGCGCGTGAAGCTGCTCGCCCGCGAGGCGACCCCGGTGCGCCTGGCGATGTCGGACGACGGCCTCGACCTCGTGGCCGTCACCCAGGACGTCGGCCAAGCCCACGAATCGCTCGACGCCAAGTACGAGGGCACCGAGCTGACCGTGGCGTTCAACCCCGACTACCTGCTCCAGGGCATCGAGGTGTTGCCGGGCGACGAGGTGCTGATCGAGTCGGTCGACTCGCTCAAGCCGGCCCTGGTCAAGAGCCCCGAGCACCCCGAGTTCCTGTACCTGCTCATGCCGGTGCGGGTGAGCTGACGGCGGCCGCGCGACGAGCGTGCAGGTCCGCACCCTCTGGCTGACCGACTTCCGCAGCTACACCTCGACCCGGCTCGACCTGGCTCCGGGTCTCACCGCGCTCGTCGGGGCCAACGGCGAGGGCAAGACCAACCTGCTCGAGGCGCTGGCGTGGTTGGCCACGCTGTCATCGTTCCGCGGCGCACCCACGGACGCGCTGGTGCGGCGGGGCGCCCCGTTCGCGGTCGTGCGCGCGCTCGCCGACCGTGAGGGGCGTGAGCTGCTCATCGAGGCGCAGATCCAGGCGAACGGGCGGAACCGCGTGCTGGTCAACCGCCAGCCGCTTCGACGGGCCCGCGACCTGCTCGGCTCGTTGCGCGTGTCGGTGTTCACGCCGGACGACCTGGCCATCGTGAAGGAGGGGCCCGGCGAGCGCCGCCGCTTCCTCGACGACGCGCTCGTGAGCCTGCATCCGCGCAACGACGGCCTGCGGAGCCAGGTCGACAAGGTTCTGCGCCAGCGCAACGCGCTGCTCAAGCAGTCCGGGGGGCGGCTCGACGAGGGTGCAGCGTTAACGCTCGACGTGTGGGATTCCAAGCTCGCCGAGGCGGGTGCCGCGCTCGCCGCGGCCCGGATCGACCTGCTCGACCGGATGCGCCCCGTGCTGGCGTCGACGTACGACGCGCTGGCCCGACGCCCCGCCCTGGTGACCGCCCGCTACGAGGCGGCGTGGGCGTCCCCGGCCGACGTCGTGGGCGACCCGCTGGTGGCCGACCCCGCCGACGCCGGCGGGCCGCCCGGGTCCATCGGGCCACCGGGGTCCGTCGGATCGGCCGATTCCGAGGCGCAGCGCGGGGCGCTCGCGGCTGCGCTGGCGAGTGCGCTGGCGGAGGCCCGCAGCACCGACGTGCGCCGGGGCGTGTCGACGGTGGGGCCGCACCGGGATGACGTCGTGCTGTCGATCGGCGACGGGCCCGCCCGCACCCAGGCCAGCCAGGGGGAGCAGCGGACGCTCGCCCTCGCGCTGCGCCTGGCGGTGCACCACGTGGTGACCGCGGCGGCGGAGTCGCCTCCGGTGCTGCTGCTCGACGACGTCTTCAGCGAGCTCGACCCGGATCGCAGCACGGCCCTGCTCACGAACCTGCCCGCGGGCCAGACGTTGCTGACGTCCGCCTCGGGGCTCCCGTCCGCGGCGGATCCGGACGTCGTGCTCCGCCTGGTCGACGGTCGGATCGAGCCGTGAGCGCGCCGTGAGCGCGCCGCGAGTGCGGCTCGATCGGCGAACCCTTTACCCATCCCGGCACCGTGCAGGGGCGTCTGGTTGACTGTCGGCCATGGCATGGCGGCCTCTCCCCGGCGGCCCTCCCGCTCCCGTGCGGCTGGGCGACACGATCGACCGCGTCCTCGGGCGCCTCGGCTCCCCGTCGCGCGCCGGTGTCGAGGTGGTGTTCGACCGGTGGGACGACGTCGTGGGCGACGCCATGGCCGCCCGGACGCGACCGGTGTCGATCGACGGCGAGACGCTGGCTGTGTCGTGCGACGATCCGGCGCTCACAACGCATGTGCGCTTCCTCGAACCCCAGCTCATCGCCCGGTTGGCCGAGCTGGCGGGCGACCGTCACATCACCCGCATCGAGGTGCGCGTCGACCGGCGCCGGGGCGGGCCCCGTCCGCCGCGGCGCGGCGGTTCCCGTCGGTGACGCGACAGGCGCCCATCGTCGGGAACGTCACACCCCTCTGGTAGAATGCCTCCGTTGTGAATTGCGGGTCTGACCAGGCAAAAGCTCGGGGCGCAACGCTCTCAGCGCCGGTCACCCGCCTGTAGGAACTCCCCCCGACCGAAGGGCGCGCCTTGCCTCAGGGAAGCACCTCGTACGGAGCCAAGGACATGCAGGTCCTCGAGGGCCTGGATCCGGTGCGCAAGCGCCCCGGCATGTACATCGGCTCCACCGGCCCCACAGGCCTCCACCACTGCGTGTGGGAGGTCGTCGACAACTCCGTCGACGAGGCGATGGCCGGCTACTGCGACCGCATCGACATCACGCTCCTCGCCGATGGCGGCTGCCGCGTGGTCGACAACGGTCGCGGCATCCCGACCGACATCAACCCTCAGCACAAGATCTCGGGCGTCGAGATCGCGCTCACCAAGCTGCACGGGGGCGGCAAGTTCGGCGGCGACGGCTACAAGGTCTCCGGTGGGCTGCACGGCGTGGGCGTGTCCGTCGTCAACGCCCTGTCCCGCAAGCTGGTGGTGGAGGTCGACCGCGACGGCAAGCGTCACACGATGACCTTCGCCGACGGCGGCAAGCCCCAGGGCAAGCTCAAGGTGACGGGCGAGGCACCGATGAACGGCCGCTCGGGTCCCCGTCGGGGCACCACCGTCACGTTCTGGCCCGACGACACCATCTTCGAGACGGTCGAGTTCTCGGCCCGCACCATCATCGAGCGCCTGCAGATGATGGCGTTCCTCAACAAGGGCCTCGAGATCCGGTTCCGCGACGAGCGTCCCGGCCACGATCCCGAGCCGGTCGTCTTCAAGTACGCCGGTGGCATCGTCGACTTCGTCAAGCACCTCAACAAGACCAAGGAGAGCCTGTTCTCCAAGGTCGGCTACCTCGCCGACGAGGACAAGACGTCCGAGGTCGAGGCCGCGTTCCAGTGGAACACCGGCTACAACACCGACGGCATCCACAGCTTCGCCAACGGCATCAACACGGTCGAGGGCGGCACCCACGTCGAGGGGTTCAAGGCGGCCCTCACCACGGCGGTCAACAAGTACGCCCGGGCGAAGAACCAGCTGAAGGAAAAGGACGCCAACCTCGCGGGTGAGGACATCCGCGAAGGCATCACGGCGATCATCTCGGTGCGTCTGCGCGACCCGCAGTTCGAGGGCCAGACGAAGGCCAAGCTCGGCAACACCTCGATCAAGACGCTGGTGCAGAAGGCCACCAACGAGAAGTTGGGCGACTGGCTGGAGGAGAACCCCACCGAGGCCAACAAGATCGTCCGCAAGGGCATCGCCGCCGCCCAGGCCCGCGACGCGGCGAAGAAGGCGCGCAACCTCGTGCGCAGCAAGTCGCTGCTCGACGGGGCGGGCATGCCCGACAAGCTCAAGGACTGCTCGTCGAAGAACCGCGAGGAGCGCGAGCTGTTCATCGTCGAGGGCGACTCCGCCGGCGGCTCGGCGGTGCAGGGGCGCGACCCGGCGACGCAGGCGATCCTGCCCATCCGAGGCAAGATCCTCAACGTCGAGCGAGCGCGGATCGACCGCATGCTCAAGAACAACGAGGTCCAGACCCTGATCTCGGCCATCGGCGCCGGCCTCGGCGACGAGTTCGATCTCGAGAAGCGGCGCTACGACAAGGTCTGCATCCTCACCGACGCGGATGTCGACGGTGCCCACATCCGCACGCTGCTGCTCACGTTCTTCT
This sequence comes from uncultured Acidimicrobiaceae bacterium, assembly GCA_964448525.1. Taxonomy (GTDB): domain Bacteria; phylum Actinomycetota; class Acidimicrobiia; order Acidimicrobiales; family VFJN01; genus ZC4RG19. Next base: position 9,002 of record CAYUXB010000080.1, on the reverse strand, counting down.
TCCGTCAGATGAAGCCGCTGGTGGAGCAGGGCCACATCTACATCTGCGAGCCGCCGCTGTACTCCACCGAGGTGGGCAAGGAGAAGGTCTACCTCAAGGACGACGCGGCCAAGGCCCGCTTCCTGGCCGACCGCCCGAACCACAAGAAGGACTTCGCCCGCCTCAAGGGCCTGGGCGAGATGGATCACGAAGAGCTGCGGGTCACGACGATGGACCCGGCGTCGCGCACGCTGTTGCAGGTCAACGTCGAGCAGGCCGCCCTGGCCGACGAGGTGCTGTCGATCCTCATGGGCGAGGACGTCGAGAGCCGCAAGCACTTCATCCAGACGAACGCCAAGGACGCCCGCTTCGTCGACATCTGACGGCGCGCCGCGGCACCCCCCTTTCCCCTCACTGACGAAGAGACATGGCTGACGACAACATCCCCACCGACGGCGCGACGAACGGCGACGAGCCGGCCGAGCGCGGCCGCCTCGCCATCGAGCCGATCGAGATCCAGGAGGAGATGGAGAACTCCTTCCTGGACTACGCGATGTCGGTCATCACCTCGCGTGCGCTGCCGGACGTGCGCGACGGGCTGAAACCCGTGCACCGCCGCATCCTCTGGGGCATGCTCGACATCGGCGCCCGCCCCGATCGCAGCTACATGAAGTGCGCCCGCGTCACCGGCGACGTCATGGGTCGCTACCACCCGCACAGCGACACGGCGATCTATGACGCGTTGGTGCGCATGGCCCAGGACTTCTCGCTGCGCCACCCGCTCGTCGACCCGCACGGCAACTTCGGCTCGCCCGACTTCGGGCCCGCGGCCAGTCGCTACACGGAATGCCGCCTCGCCCAGCTCGCGATGGTGATGCTGCAGGACATCGACGAGGACACCGTCGATTTCATCGACAACTACTCGGGCGAGTTCCAGGAGCCGACGGTGCTCCCGGCGCGGTTCCCCAACCTGCTGGTCAACGGCAGCCAGGGCATCGCGGTGGGCATGGCCACCAACATCCCGCCGCACAACCTGGGCGAAGCCATCGACGCGACCGTCCACCTCATCGACAACCCCGAGGCGACGCCCGACGACCTGATGGCGTTCGTCAAGGGACCCGACTTCCCGACGGGCGGCCTCATCATGGGCCGTTCGGGCATCATGGACGCGTACCGCACCGGCAAAGGCTCGATCAAGCTCCGGGCCCGCACCGAGATCATCGAGGGTGAGGGCCGCCAGCGCGACCGCATCGTCGTCACCGAGATGCCGTACCAGACCTCGATCGCGGCGACGGCCAGCAAGATCAAGGACCTGGTCGAATCCCGGACGGTCGAAGGCATCGCGGACGTCAACGACGAGTCAGCCGGCGGCAACACCCGTCTGGTGATCGAGCTCAAGAAGGACGCGCCGGCGCTCGTCATCCTCAACAACCTCTACAAGCACACGCCGCTGCAGACGAACTTCGCGGTCAACACGGTCGCCCTGGTCGACGGCGTGCCCCGCACGCTCAACCTGGTGCAGATGCTGAAGGCCTACATCGACCACCAGGTCGAGGTCATCCGGCGCCGCAGCCAGTTCCGCCTCGACAAGGCGCTCAAGCGGGCTCACCTGGTCGACGGCCTGCTCAAGGCCATCAACGTCATCGACGAGGTCATCGCCCTCATCCGGGGCTCGGAGGACCGCGCCGCGGCGCGCACCGGCCTCATGGCTGAGCCGTTCGAGTTCTCGATCGACCAGGCCGAGCACATCCTCGACATGCGGCTCGGGCAGCTCACCCGCCTGGCCCGCATCGACCTCGAGACCGAGATGGAGAACCTGCGCCAAGCCATCGCCGACCTCGAGGCGATCCTGGCCGATGAGGCCCGCATGTTCACGGTCATCAAGGACGAGCTCGCCGCGGTGCGGGAGAAGTTCGCCGACGAGCGGCGCTCGGAGATCACCTACGACATCGGCGACCTCGACATCGAGGACCTGATCGACGACGAGGAGCTCGTCGTCACCATGTCGGAGCGTGGCTACGTCAAGACGGTCCCGGCCGACAGCTTCAAGTCACAGGGGCGGGGCGGGCGCGGCATCGCCGGTGCCAAGCTGCGCGACGGCGACTACGTCACCCACATCCTCACCACCACCGCGCACGCCTACCTGCTGTTCTTCTCGACGCGGGGCCGCGTCTACCGGCTGAAGGCACACGAGATCCCCCGCAAGGACCGCACGGCCCGGGGCACGGCCATCGTCAACCTCTTGCCGCTGCAGCCCGACGAGCGCATCCAGGCGATCATCGACACCCGCGACTATGAGACCAACCGCTTCCTGTTCTTCGCCACTCGCAAGGGTCAGGTGAAGAAGACGAAGTTCAACGAGTACGACTCGTCGCTGCGCAGCGGCCTCATCGCCATCAACCTCCGGGACGACGACGAGCTGGTCAAGGTCATCCCCACCAACGGGGGCGACGACATCTTCATGGTGGCCCGCTCCGGCATGACCATCCGCTTCTCCGAGGACGACGTGCGCCCCATGGGCCGCGCCGCCGCGGGTGTGCGGGGCATGAAGCTGCGCGCCGAGGACATCGTGGTGTCGTGCGACGTGGCCCGCGACGACGTCGCCTTGTTGCTCGTGACCGATGCCGGCTACGGCAAGCGCACGCAGCTCGACAAGTTCAACACCCAGGGCCGCGGTGGTCAGGGCGTGCGGGGCATCAAGCTGACGGCCAAGAAGGGCTTCGTGGTCGCCGCCTTCATGGTGGGCATCGACGACGAGATCTTCGTCATCTCGTCGTCCGGCACGCTCATCCGCATGGAGGTGCGCAACGTGTCCTCGCAGGGGCGCGATGCCACCGGCGTGCGGGTCATGAACCTCGACGCCGGCCAGAGCGTGGCGGCCGTCGCTCCGGTGCTCTCGGTCGACGACTGACACGTCGACTCCCGCGGTTCACGCCGCCCAGCTGACCTCGCGTTCGCCGCGAGGTGATCCCCGGCCGTTCCGGGCTCCAACTTCCCCTCACCATCTGCGTGACGCGCGCCCTGGTGGGACGCGCGGGGGAGTCGAGCCATGTCCGATCACGACGACGCCTGCCGCCCGCGAGCGGCGGGAGGCACCACCCGACAGGCTGCGGGGACGGCCGGAGGCCACCGCACCGGAGCGACCGGTGCTCGAGCCACCGGCGCGGGGGACGACCGAGCTGGCGGGATTCCAGGCGACTCGGTTATCGGACCGGTGGAGGTTCGAGCTGGCAGGGCTTCGGGCGACCGAGCTGGCGGGGTTCCAGGCGACTCGGTTATCGGACCGGTGGAGGTTCGAGCTGGCAGGGCTTCGGGCGACCGGGGTATCGGGCCGGTGGGCGACCGGGGGCAAGCCGTTCCCCTGGCCGTCGCCATGCTCGCTGTCGTGGCTGTCGCCCTCGTGGCGCTCGTGCCCTTCGGAGTGGCTATCGCCGACCGGGCGCGCGCCCGCACCGCCGCCGACGCGGCGGCGCTGGCCGGCGCGGCCGAGGGTGAGGACGCCGCGCGCGACGTGGCCGAGGCCAACGGGGGCGAGCTCCTCCACATCGAGACGAACGGCGATGAGGTGCGCGTCCGGGTCCGTTTCGGGGACGTCGACGCGTACGCCCGGGCGCGGGCAACGGTGCGGGCGGTTCCCGGCGCCGGTGGTGCGGCGGCCGACGGTCGTGTCGGTCTGGCGCCGACGATGCTCGCCGCGCTCGCCCGGGCAGACGGCCTGCTCGGCGAGGCGGTGCCGATCGTGTCGGGTCTGCGGACCCGCGCCCAACAGCAGGCGCTCTGGGACCGGCGCCACACGAACCCGTACCCGGTGGCCCGACCGGGCACGTCGGACCACGAGCGGGGACTCGCCGTCGACGTGCCGCGACACGTCGTCGCCGACCTCGTGGCCGTGGCCGACGAGGCCGGTCTCTGCCAACCGCTGCCCGAGTCGGACCCTGTCCACTTCGTGGTCTGTGGTGCGTGAAGCCCGGTTCGGGTTGAGGTGCGGGGTGCCGTACACTCCTCACGATGCCGGCTGACCCCTCTGGAGTCACCACCGACGATCAGAGTCCCCGTGACAACGAGGCCGACGATCCCTCTCCCGCTTCGACCGACGGCCGAACGGTGGCCTCGCCGACCTCGCCACCCGACGGTGAGGGGGCCGACGACGGTTCCCCGACCGCGGTCCCGGGCTCGGCGTCGGGCGAGGGCGACGAGCGCGACCGCGCCGGTGATTCGCACACCTCCAACGGAGGGGTGATCGCCGAGCCCGAGGCCGACACGGCGGCGCCCGCACCGACGATCGACGATGATGCCCCCTCCGGCGCCGGATCGGGCCCGGAGAGCTGGCCCGATCCGGTCTCCGACGCCACCACCCAGACCACGACCTCGGTGCCCGACATCGGGCCTGAGGGTCTCGCCGGGGGCGAACCACCGCCGGCGCCCGTGCTGGTGGGTGGCGGCGAGCCGGGGCCTGCCGGTCTCGACCGACGGCGGAGCCAGGGCCGTGGTCGCCACGCGACCAAGCGGAAGGACCGTGCCTCCCGGCGGGGTCTGCGGGTCAACCAACGTCTGTGGTCGATCGACCCGTGGTCGGTCTTCAAGGTCTCCGCGCTCTTCTACCTGTGCCTCGGCCTCATCATCCTCGTCGCCGGCACCCTCCTCTACAACGCCGGCCGGCGGGTCGGCACGATCGACCAGGCCGAGAGCTTCGTCACCCGCATGGGTGCCTACGGTGAGTGCGTCGTACAGACCGAGGTCGCCGAAGGCGTCGAGTTCGAGGAGGACGACGACAAGTGCGAGGACGGCCAGGTTCTCGTCGGTGGATTCGCCCTCGACGACGGCACGCTGTTCCGTGTCGCGGCCATCGGCGGAACGGTCCTGGTCGTCGCCGGTGCAGTCGGCAACGTCCTGCTCACGGTGCTGCTGAACCTGCTCAACGAGCTCACCGGCGGCCTGCGCCACACCGTCGTCAAGGAACCGGTCGCGCGACAACCCGGCAACCGCTCGGCCCGCTCACCGAACGGGCCGCGGCGGGCCCCAACGGGTTCGCCCGACGGTCAGCCGCAGGGATAAGATCCCTCTCTTGCCAGCGGGGCTATAGCTCAGTCGGTTAGAGCGCACCCCTGATAAGGGTGAGGTCGCAAGTTCGATTCTTGCTAGCCCCACTCCCGCTGCCGCCCACCGCTGAGGCGCCGCCGCCGAACCTCTAAGGTCCCCCCATGGCATTCCTCCGACGTGCGCTCGCCGCCGTGGGCATCGCAGGCATCGTGGCCGCGATCCTCCGGTTGCGTGGCTCGGGCGGCACCCCGCCCCAGACCGGGGGCTGGCGCGAGCTCAGCGGCCCCGACCTGCGGTAGCGGCGGTGCGCATCCTCGTCTGCGGTGTCGGCGCCGTGGGAGCCCGGGCGGCTCGCCACCTGGTCGCCGACGCCGACACCGAACGTGTTCTGGTCCACGACAGCGACCGTAAGCGGCAGGCCGCCGTGGCGTCGTCGCTGGGCGACCGGGCGGTCGCCGTCGACGAACCCGACCCGTCCGACGCCGACCTGGTGCTGCTCACGTCCCCGGCCCGCCGCCAGGTCGCGGTGGCCCGTCACGCGGTCGCCGCCGGCCGTCACGTGGTGTCGGTGGCCGACAGCGTGGGCGCGGTGGAGGACCTGCTCGATCTGCACGCGGAGGCCCGCGAGCGCGGTGTCGTCGTGGCCGTCGGCGCCGGCTTCGGCCCAGGGCTGTCGTGTGTGCTCGCCAAGCATGCGGCCGGCGAGCTCGACAGCGTCGACGAGATCCACGTCGCCCACCACGGCACCGGTGGGCCCGCCTGCGCTCGCCAGCACCACAACGCACTGCGCCAGGCCGGCCTCGACTGGCGCGACCACGCCTGGCGTCGTCGGCCTCCTGGTTCGGGCCGCGAGCTGTGCTTCTTCCCCGACCCGATCGGCGGGTCCGACTGCTACCGGGCGGCCCTGCCCGACGCGATGCTTCTGGTGCCCGCCTTCCCCGGCGTCGCACGGGTCACCGCCCGCCTGGCGGCCACCCGGCGCGACCGCTTGACGGCCGGGCTCCCGATGCTCCGTCCGCCGCACGCCGAGGGGCGCATCGGTGGCCTCCGGGTCGAGGTGCGGGGCCGCCGTGCTCAGACCCGCGACACGATCGTGCTCGGCGCGGTCGATCGTCCCGCCGTGGCCGCAGGCACCGTCGCCGCCGTGACCGCTCGGTGGGTCCTCGGCGGCCGCACGTTGGTCAAGGGCGCGGCCGGTCTCGCCGCACTGATCGAACCGCTGCCGTTCCTCCACGAACTGGCCCGTGCCGGGGTGCGCGCGGCGGTGTTCGAGGGCAGCTGATCCCCGGACTGCCCCGGCTGGGGCGGGTCGCGTGCACCGAACTAGGGTCCGCGCCGTGATTCGCCGCATCGTTCCTGCTCTGCTCGCTGTCAGCGTCCTCGGTTTCACCGCCGCGTGCGGTGACGACGACGGGGCCGCGGACACCGAAGCAACCGCGGAGGCTTCCGCCGGCCGTGCCACCAGCGGGGGCGAGCTCATCGGCCCGGCCGACGAGGGCATCGATGGCGTGCTCGCCTACCGCGTCGACAGCAACGAGCACACCGAAGAGGCGCTCGACTACCAGCTCATGCCGCCGGTCGGGGGCGAGCACTTCCCGGTGCCGGGGACGTGTGGGTTCTACCAGCCGGGCACCGAGCCGCCCGAGGAGTACCTCGTCCACGACCTCGAGCACGGCGCGATCTGGGTCGCGTACGACCCCGACATGGACGACGCCCAGATCGGCGCCCTCAGCGCCCTCGTGGCCGAGCAGGCCAAGGTGGTCGCCACGCCACTCGACGACCTGGAGTCGCCGCTGGTGGCGTCCGCTTGGGGGCGCCAGTTGCTGCTCGACAGCGTGGACGATCCCCGCCTGGCGCAGTTCATCGACACGTACCGCAACAGCGGGAACGCCCCCGAACCGCACGCCGCCTGCCAGGG
>CAYUXB010000080.1:0-1965 GCA_964448525.1 uncultured Acidimicrobiaceae bacterium | reverse complement strand
CGCCAGCGGGTCAGTAGGTCGGCGTCGCCGAAGACCTGGAAGCGGTCCGCATCGACCCGGTTCCACAGCAGCAGGAGGAGGTCCGACACCGGGCCTCGCACCGCGACGTCCCCCTTGGCGTGGACGCGCTCGACGGTCGGGCCGCCGGGGTCGAACGTGACGAGCCACTCCCCACCGCCGAACCGGTCGAGATCAGGGTCGGTGGCGTGGAGGTGGATGCTCGCTCCGGTGTCGCCGAGATCTCCGGCACCCAGCATGGGCAGCCCGATCGTGAACATCTCGTCTATCGCGTCGACGGCGAGCTCCGCGCCGATCGGCGTCGTGGCATCCACGGCGGCCTGGGCGTCGTAGCGGTGGAGAGCCGCCTCGATCGCCATGCGGCGGAACCAGAAGGTGGCGGGCCGGGGCCCGATCCAGGTGGCGACCGTGACGTCGTCGTCGGGCTGGTCGCCGAGCACGGCGAGCAGTTCGGCGTACCCGACCCGAGCCCACCCGACGACGGCCTCGCCCTTGGGCGGCCGCTCCAGCTCGGGAGCGCTGCCCGTCGCGGCCCACCCGGCCGTCCAGCGGAACGCCCGGCCGATGTGGCGGACGAGCCGTTCGCCGGTCCATTCCGGGCAGGTCGGTATCCGGCGATCGAGGGCGGCACCCGCGGTGTCGAGCAGGAGGTTGGTGTCGGCCTCGAGCGAGGCCAGGTACGACTCACGATCCATGACCCCATAGTGGGCCACAATCGCGGGCGATGACGATCGTCGATTGCGCCCTCTACACGCGAGGCAAGCGACGTCCGACCCCGCTCGCGCTCGAACACGCCCTGGAGGCGTGCCGGTCGGGGGACGACACCTTCGTGTGGATCGGGCTGCACGAGCCGTCCGCCGCGGAGTTCGAGGCCGTGACCACCGAGTTCGAGCTCCACCCGCTGGCGGTCGAGGACGCCATCAAGGCCCACCAACGCTCCAAGCTCGAGCGCTACGACGAGACGATCTTCCTCGTCTTCAAGACCGCTCGCTACGACGACGAGGCGGAGGCGATCGAGTTCTCCGAGATCCAGATGTTCGCCGGCGACCGCTTCGTGATCACCGTGCGCCACGGCCAGGCGAGCGCGCTGGCGCCGGTGCGCCACGAGCTCGAGGCCGAACCCGACCGGCTGGCCCTCGGACCCATCGCCGTGGTGCACGGCATCCTCGACCGTGTCGTCGACGACTACCGGCCCGTGCTGGACGGCCTCGACCAGGACATCGTCGAGATCGAGTCGGAGGTGTTCTCGCCCGAGCGCACCAACCCGGCCGAGCGCATCTACAAGCTGCGCCGCCAGGTGCTCGACATGTACCGCAACGTCGAGCCCCTCATCGAGCCGCTGGCTCTGCTCCAGACCGGCCGGCACCCCTTCGGCGCGGGCGACGTCGAGCTGGGGCCGTACTTCCGCGACATCCACGACCACCTGAAACGGGAGGTGGACCGCATCGACATCCAGCGCGATCTGCTGTCCGAGGTCCTCAACGTGAACCTCAGCCGCCTGTCGGTGCAGCAGAACGAGGACATGCGGCGCATCTCCGGATGGGTCGCGATCGCTGCGGTGCCCACGATGCTGGCCGGGTTGTGGGGGATGAACTTCGAGCACATGCCCGAGCTCGACGAGTGGTGGGGCTACCCCCTGGCACTCGGGGTGATGGCCGCCAGCGCGGTCTTCCTGTTCCGCTGGTTGCGGTCCCGTCGCTGGATCTGACGCACAGGCCCACGCCAGGCCCTGGTCACCGGCCTGCTCCAGGCCTACTGTCGACAGGTGCGGCGACGACCGCGGTCGAGCGAGCTCGGTCGTGCGGTCGCGGAGACGACAGGCTCGGAGGCGGCGATGGCTCTGGATGTGCACGCGGCGGACGTTCGGGACACGGTCGCAGCGCTGGCCGCCGACTTCGCCGGTCAGCGGCCCGAGCGGCAGCAGCGGACCGCCCTCGCTCCCGCCGA
>CAYUXB010000079.1:0-14271 GCA_964448525.1 uncultured Acidimicrobiaceae bacterium | reverse complement strand
TGCTGGGCTTCTGGTTCGTGCTGCAGTTCTTGACCGACCCGAACGACGGCGTGGCCTGGATGGCGCACGTGGGTGGGTTCGTCTTCGGCGTGCTCGTCGCCCTCGCGCTCCGCGGTGTCGGCCGCCGGCCCGAGCCGCGGCGCCTGCCCGGTCCGACCGGTGCCCCGGGACCCGACGACTGGTGGTACCGGCCTCCCCCACCTCCCGGCGGTTTCGGCGGTCGCTACTAGGCAGCGTGCGGGCGCGTGGGGTCATCGAGCTCGTCGGCCGGGAGGGTGGCTCCCGCTGCCTGCGCCGGTAGACAGCCACCATGCCCGAGATGCCCACCGACCAGGAGCGCGCCGCGCTGCGGGAGCGCCTGCTCGCCGAGCGGGAGAACGCCGAGCGACGGCTGGTCGAGCTGGAGCGCACCTTCGACGAGCTGGTGGCGGCTGCCGACCTCGAGCCGCCCGACGACGAGCACGACCCCGATGGGACGACGGCGTACGAGCGTGCGCAGGTCACCTCCTTGGCCGCCGCCACGCACCGTCGACGCGAGGAACTCGATCGGGCCCTCGCCGCGCTCGACAGCGGCGGCGACGGCTACGGCATCTGTGAGCTGTGTGGCGGGCCGATCGGCGTCGAACGCCTCGAGGCGCTGCCCGGGGCCACCTGGTGCGTCAGCTGTGCGGCGCAGAGCGGGCCGGCCCGCTCGTAGAGCGCGGCTCGTCGCGGGACCAAGCGAACCGCCGTCGGCGACGGTGAGCGAGCCGAGGGTCAGCGGACCGCCGGCTGCACCGGGCCGGGCGACCACCAGCAGAGCGGCTCCAGGTCCGGCGCCGCCCACGCCCGTCGGGCTTCGACGGAGAACAGCCGCGCCCGCGACCAGTGCCTCAGCGGCGCCGTACGGGCGCAGGCCGGGTGCGCGACCAGCTCGTCGAGCGACGTCGGGGACGCCGCATCGACCGCACCGACGTAGTACGCGGTCAGCGTTTCGTGGTAGCCGCTCGTGTCGGTGTTGGCGACGCCGGTGGTCTCGTTGTAGGCGCGGATCGCCCGGCGCAGGTGGTCGAGGGCGTCTGCCGGCCCCATGCGCTGGAGGGTCGCCCGGCAGACGACGACGTGCGCTTCGTGGGTCCACTGGGGCTTCGGCAATCGCAGATGCTCGAAGTCCTCGATCAGGCGGATGGCTTCGTCCTCGGTCACCGAGCCATCCTCGCAGGTCGACCGCGGCCGCTCCTGGGGATAACGGCAGGGCGCGCGACTCAGGCGACGGGGAGCGAGGACGGTGAACCGGAGGCGGTCAGGCGGCGAGATGGGGGGCCGTCTGCACCAGCAGGGTGCGCTGGGCCAGCTCGGACGCCAAGCGCTCCAGCTTGGCGGCGCGGCGGCGCTTGCGGCGCCGGCGCAGCATCACGAGCACGATCAGTGCACCGGCGGCGCCGAGCACGAAGGGCATCGGATTGTCCTGGGCCTGCGCCCGGGCGTTCTCCGTGGCCTCCTGCGCCTTGGCCTTCAGCTCGTCGGCTTTGGCCGAGGCCTGGGCCTTCACGTCCGACTTGTCGGTCAGCGCTGCCACGGTGTCGCCCAGCTCCTCACGGGTCTGAGCGATCTCGGTGCGCAGCGCCTCTGGATCGTCGGTCTGACCGTTCGACGGGGTGCCCGGGGTGGTGCCGGATCGGGGGTCGGAGGCGCTCATCGGCTCGTCTGCTCCTTCAGGTGTTCGATGTCGTCGTGGACGCTGGCCATCGTCTGCTCCGGCGCCGGGGGAAGGGCCTCGCTGGTGGTCTTCTTGCCGACGAGGCCGACGACGCCGGCGATCACGAGCAGGACCAAGCCGACGATCAGCGCCGAGAGCCACGGCTCCACGGCCTCGGCCAAGCCGAGGACCGCGGCGGCGACGAGGGTCGCCACGCCGTAGAAGGCGACGAGCCCGGCCCCGCCGAGCAGGCCGACGCCTTTGCCGGCCCGCCGACCTTTGTCCTTGATCTCGAGTTGGCCGAGCTGGATCTCCTTGCGCACGAGCTCCGCGGTCTGGCTCGCCGCCCGCTTCACGAGCTCACCGACAGACTCGTCGCTGAGGGTCTGCCCAGCGGGAGGGTGCTGCATGTCTGTCATGGGACCCGGCTACCCGCTACGGAGCGCGGCTAACAGCCACACCGCCGGTTCCTGCGCCGAGGACCGGTCAGCTGCTGAAGTCGGGCTGGGCCGCCCGGGCGGAATCGGCGCGTCCCCGAGGCTCCTCCCAATCCTCCTGGCGACCGAGCGCCGTGAGATCGAGGAAGTAGTACGACCCGCCGGTCATCTCGAGGCCGCGGGCGTACTGCGAGTAGGTGTGGAATACCCGTCCGTCGACCTGCAGGAAGCAACTGCGGCCGGGCATCTCCATCGGCTGCTCGTCGAACCAGTCCTCGCCGCGAGCCTCCCACTCGGCTCGGGTGAGGAAGTTGTAGACGATCGGGGCCACCGACTCGTCGAGCGTGACACCGAAGTCGTAGTTGAAATCGCTGCCGAACGACGAGTACCAGGGCACGTCCCAGCCCTTCTTCGCCTTCCAGGCCTCGAGCTTGGCGAGGGGCGCCCGCGACACCATGGCGTAGCTCGTATCGCGGATGTGCAGGTGCTCGAAGAACCCGGGCGAGAGCTCGTCGGTGCCGGCCGAGCAGCTGGAGCAACCCTCGTCCCACTCGGGGTCGTACATGAAGTGGTACACGATGAGCTGTCTGCGCCCGTCGAACAGGTCGGGCAATCCGACGGTGCCGTCGGGCCCCTCGAACGCGTAGTCCTTGTCGATCTCGACCATCGGCAGCTCGCGGCGCTTGACGTTGAGCGCGTCGCGCTGTCGGGTCAGCTCCTTCTCCTCGGCCAGCAGCGCCGTGCGGGCGGCCAGCCACTCATCACGCGAGGCGATCGTGGGCAGGGTCATCGGCACATCCTTTGCGGTCGCGGGAAGGCCGGAGCAAGCGGCCACACCCACGACGACCCCGCGGGACCGCGGAACTCATCGCGGCTCGGCGCGACTCATCGCGACTCAGCGCGCCCGGTACGAGATCGGCATCTCCTTCACCCCGTTGACGAAGCTCGATCGCAGCCGGCGCACGTCGCCGGCCGGCTGGACGTCGTCGAGCCGGTCGACGACCTGGCGCATGACGGCTCTGATCTCGGCCCGGGCGAGGTTCGCCCCGAGGCAGTAGTGCTCTCCTCCCCCACCGAAGGCGACGTGGTCGTTCGGCGTGCGGCCGACGTCGAAGCGGTACGGGTCGGCGAACACGTCCGGGTCGCGGTTGGCCGCCATGTAGTACATGACCACCTTGTCGCCCGCGGCGATCGGCTGCCCGGCCAGCTCGGCGTCGCGGGTGGCCGTGCGCCGGAAGTTGTGGATCGAACAGCCCCAGCGCAGCATCTCGTCGACCGCGGTGGGCCACAGACCGGGGTCGTCCCGGAGCCGTTGCGCCTGGTCCGGATGGTCGATCAGCGCCTGCATCGAGTGGGTGATCAGGTTGCGGGTCGTCTCGTTGCCCGCCACGACCAGCGTGACGAAGAAGAGATTGAGTTCGAGGTCGTCCAGCCGCTCGCCGTCGACCTCGGCCTGGACGAGCGCGGTCATGAGGTCGTCCCGAGGGTTGGCACGACGGTCGGCGGCCACGGCGTCGCAGTAGGCGTAGATCTCGGCCGCGGCCACGGCGCCGGCATCGGGGTCGGCGCGGTACTCCGGGTCGTCGAACCCGACGAGCAGGTTGGACAGCTCGAACATGCGGGGCCAGTCCGCTTCGGGCAGGCCGATCATCTCGCAGATCATCTCGAGCGGCAGCTTGACCGCCACGTCCTCGACGAAGTCGCAGCTGCCCCGGTCGATCACCTCGTCGACGATGCGCTCGGCACGCTTGTCGATGGTCTCGACGAGCTGGGCCACCATGCGCGGCGTGAACCCGCGGCTGACCAGCCGGCGGTAGCGGTGGTGCTTGGGCGGGTCCATGTTGAGGATCGTCAGCCGCAGCTGGGCCAGCGCCTCGTCGGTCTGGTCGTCGATGAACGTGCTGCCGAGCTCGGACGACCACGTCGCCGAGTCGCGGCTCACCGCCACCACGTCGCGGTGGCGGGTCACCGCCCAGAACCCGGGACCGTCCGGCTCGGGATGGCGGAACACCGGCGCCTCGCGCCGCAGCAGGTCGAACTGCTCGTGTGGCACCCCGTGCTCCCAGGTGTCGGCGAGCAGGTCGATGTCGGCGAGTTGCATCAGGTGTCCCCTTCGGCGGAGCGGTTGGCAGCGGTGAGTGCGGAGGCGTCGGCGCGATCGCGGGCGCGCAGGATGCCGCGCAGGGCGGCGACGACCGACGCCTCGTCGATGGCGGACGGGTCGAGCCGGTAGGTCATCTCGAGGCCGAGCAGGGTGCTGACGGTCACGGTGGCGACCCGGTCGACCGGGCCGGGAGGGTCGATGAGCCCCTCGGCCGTCCAGTCGGCGAGCGCGGCGGCGAGGGCGGCGAACTCGGTGCGGTAGCGGGCGGCGAGGCGGGCCTTGGCGTCCTCGTTGCCGGGCCGGTTGGCCCACACCCACACCTCGTGTTCGAAGCGCACCCAGTCGCGGGCCGCGGCGGGCGGCTCGGCGAAGTTGCGCCACATCGCGACCAGCCGCTCGTCGAGTGTCGACGCCGCCTCGATGTCGACGAACATGCTCTGGGCGACCACGTCCTTCGACCGGTCGAGCAGCTCGACGATCAGCCCGTCCTTGCTGCCGAACTGCCCGTACAGCGACCCGGAGGTGCGCTCCGCGCGCTCGGCGATGGCGTCGACCGAGGCTCCCTCGATGCCGTGCTCCGCGATGATCGCCGCGGCCGCGGACAGCAGGCGTGACCGGGTCTCGACGCTGCGTGCCTGCCGGGCCCGGGCCATGGCCGGCGAGCATAGACACGAACCGTAACGTGCGCTACAAATCTCTCGTGGCGGCGTCGGCCCACGCCGCACGGGGACGAGGGGACACGATGCAGTTCAACCTGGCCGACCTGTTCGAGCACGCCGTCGACACCTGGGGCGAGCGCGAGTACCTCGTCGCCGGCGGCGAGCGCCGCACCTACGCCCACATGGAGGAGCGTGCCAACCGCCTCGCCCACCACCTGGCCGACCAGGGCATCGGTCCCGGCGACCACGTCGGCATCTACGGCGTGAACTCGGTCGAGTGGATCGAGAGCCTGTGGGCGATCTTCAAGCTCCGCGCGGTGTGGATCAACATCAACTACCGCTACGTCGCCGACGAGCTGGCCTACCTGTTCGCCAACGCCGACCTGAAGGCGCTGATCCACGACGACGCCTTCTCGGACCGCGTGGCCGGTGTCGCCGCACAGATGCCCGATCTGCGCCACCGTCTCGTCATCGGCGGCGATCGGTCAGCGGACGGCGCCTTCGAGGCGGCGATGGCCGAGGGCTCGCCGAAGCGCGACTTCGCCCCCCGGTCCGGCGACGACCGCTACATCCTCTACACCGGGGGCACGACCGGCCTGCCCAAGGGGGTGGTGTGGCGCCACGAGGACGTGCTGTTCGCTCTCGGCGGCGGCATCGACATCCTGACCGGCGAGCGTGCGACGAAGCCCGAGGACCTCGCCGAGCGCGGCAGGAAGATGGGCTTCGCCATCACCTTCCTGCCGATCGCCCCCCTCATGCACGGCGCCACCCAGTGGGCGGTGATGGGCCAGAGCTTCATGGGGAACCGGGTCGTGCTGATGTCGCAGTTCGACGCCCACGAGGTGTGGCGACTGGTCGAGGCGGAGAAGGTCAACTCGCTGATGATGACCGGCGACGCCATGGCCCGCCCGCTGATCGAGGCCTTGGACGAGGAGCCGAGCAAGACCTGCGACCTCTCGTCGCTCCTGTCGCTGTCGTCGACCGCCGCCGTGTTCTCCCCCTCCCTCAAGGACCAGTACCTCGAGCGGTTCCCGGGCATCGTGCTCATCGACGCCATCGGATCCTCGGAGGGCGGCGGCAACGGCGTCGTGATCCTCGAGAAGGGGAAGACCGCCATGCGGGGCGGCCCCACCGTCAGCCCCGTGGCGGGCACCGTCGTGCTCGACGACGACCTGCGCCCCGTCGAGCCGGGCTCCGGCGTCGTGGGTCGGGTGGCCCGCAGCGGCGACATCCCGGTCGGCTACTACAACGACCCGGTCAAGACCGCGGCCACCTTCGTCGAGGTGGACGGCACCCGCTACGTCGTGCCCGGGGACATGGCCGTGGTCGAGGACGACGGATCGATCACCCTGCTCGGGCGCGGCTCGCAGTCGATCAACTCGGGAGGCGAGAAGATCTTCCCCGAGGAGGTCGAGGCCGCGGTGAAGTCGCATCCCGCCGTGTACGACGCCGTGGTGGTGGGCGTGCCCGACGAGCGGTGGGGCCAGCGCGTGAGCGCCGTGGTGCAGGCCCGCGAGGGCACGACCCCCGACCTCGCGTCGGTGCAGGAGCACTGCCGCACCAAGATCGCCGGCTACAAGGTGCCCCGCGAGCTGCACCTGGTCGACGTGATGCAGCGCTCGCCGAGCGGCAAGGCCGACTACCCGTGGGCCAAGAAGGTGGCGACGAACGAGACGTCATGAGGTCATGAGAGCGCCCCCCTGGCGGGGCGCGGCACGGCCTGCTGGACGTCGAGCTGGGCCCGGTCCGCGGCCCGCACGCCGGCGTGCCACCCCGCGGCGTTGCGGGCCGACATGCGGGTCGTGCGCAGATCGGGGAACGCCGCGGCCAGGGCCGCCTCGGCCGCCTCGCGGCGTGCCGCGAACAGCGGGACGAGCGCGGTGCTGCGCGTCGCCTCCTCGGCGGTGACCGCCTCGGCGGCCTCGGCCAGCCGCTCGCCGATCCGCCGGGCGAACGCGACGAGGAACGACTGCCGGAACGAGCGGGTGCTGCCGGCCGCAGACCGGCCCGCCGCCGGGCGCGGCTCCGCGACCATCGAGCGCGTCGCCTGCACCAGCAGCGACGTGTACAGCAGCTCGACCGCGTCGAGATCGCCCTCGTCGCCGAACACCGTCGAGAACCACCACTGCCGCGTCCACACCGCCCGGCAGCGGTTGGCGTCGGCCACGGCGGACAGCAGCAGGTAGCGGGCGCCCGCGTACGGGTCGTCGATGCCGACGCGACGACCGCACACCTGCGGCGTCTCGCCGTGGCGAGCCTCGACGTGGGCCCGGTCGATCGCGTGGCGCGTCATGAGCTCCTGGGCCTTGGCCGTGAGCGCCTCGGCTTCGGAGGGGAAGTTGGTCGACTCGGCCTTGGCCAGCAGCGACGTGACCTTGTGCAGCACCCGTGGGTCGGCCCCCCGGCCGGCCCGCGACCGGCGACCGGGCCGCGAGCGCGGGCCGGGCGCCGGATCGGCCGCGCCGGGAAGGGGCCCGAGCACGGCCAGCCGCGGCAGCGACCGCACGAGCCCCGCCGTCGAGACCGCCACCGCGATCGCCTGCACCCGCGCCACACCGGGGGTGCCGTCGCGACCGAGCCCAGGCGGCCACGGCACGGCCCAGCCGTCGTCGCCCTCGACCTGGACCAGGGCGTCCGCAGCCCCGATGGCGTCGAGCTGCAAGCGCCAGCGCGCCGGCAGCCCGTTCTCCCCGTGCTGTCGCGCCTCCCGTCCGATCGCCCGCGCGGCGAGCCGGGCATGGGCCCGCCCGAGCTGCCGCTCGACGACGCGGTGCACGTCGGCCGGTTGCCAACCGTCCCGCCACGCGCCACCCATGGCCGCGACCAGGGCGCCGGCGAGCGCACGGGCCACCGGGTCTCCGGTGCCGTCGTCGCCGGCGTTCCCCGACGGGTCGTCCGGCGGCCAGCGGGCGAGCGTCTCGACCAATGGCCGGGCCGGCAACTCGTCGCCCATCACGGCCGCGGCGATCGCCGCCTCGACCGTTGCCTCGACCGAGCCCGCGGACCGGGACGGCCGGGTGCGTGCGCGCTGTCGCATGTGGTGATCCTCTCTCGCGTCCCCCACCCACGGGCGGATGCCCGCGGGATGCGAACGAGTGTACGGGTCGGGTGCGACGGTGACGGTCCGACCTACGGTTGTTCCCGGCGTCTATGGCCGAGCCGGTACCGGTGGGGCACAATCGCGACGCGACGACCTGGATGGGCGCACCGACAGGCACCAGGAGATCACCCATGCCCCACTCTTTCCAGATCGAGGACACGACCGAGGACGGTCGACTCGTCGTCCGACTCTCCGGCGACCTCGATCTGGTCGCGCGACCGGAGCTCACCGAGCGCGTCGTCGCCCGCGTCACCGACGACCTCGCCGGCGTGACGATCGACCTGGAGAACGTCACGTTCTGCGACTCGAGCGGGCTCGGTGGCCTGCTGGACATCCGGCGGGCGGCCGGCGAGGCCGGTGTCCACATGGCTCTGCGCAACGTGCCGCGCCCCGTCGCCCGCGTGCTCGACCTCACCGACGTGGACGGATGGCTCCAACGGGAGTGACCGCCGACGCCCCGTCCGGCCGCGCCGACCGCGCCGGCGGGGCGCTCGCCGCGCCAGCGGCCCGCCGCGTCTGGCCCCGTGTCGCGGCTGTCGGCGCGGTGATCGCGGCCGGGTGCTCGGTCGCCATGGTGAACGCCACCGAGGTGCGGCGCGACGCCGAGCGGCGCGAGGGGCTCGTCGCCGACCAGACCGCGAGCGTGCTGGCCGCGACCGTGCACCAGTTGGAGGCCGCGCTCGGGGGTGCCCAGAGCCTGGTCGAGCCCAACGGCGACATCGACGTCGACGCCTTCGAGGCGTATGCCGCGGGCGCGGTCGAGACGTCGCCGTTCCAGAGCCTCGCGCTCGCCGTCGAGGTGCCCGACGCCGATCGGGCGGCGTTCGAGGCCGCGCTCGGATCGCCGATCATCGACCGGCCCGACGGTGCGACCGCCGGGACCAGGCCCGCCTACCTGCCCGTGCAGCAGGTGTCGCCCGAGTCGCAGCTGGCGATCCGCCTCCGAGGCTTCGACCTGCTGGTCGATCCCGTGCGTGCGGCCGCCGTCCGCCGCGCCCGCGACGAGGGCACGCTCGTCATCACGCAGACGGTGGCGGCCCGTCCGTCCGGCGAACCCGCCGTCTTCCTCGTCCAGCCGCTCTTCCGGCCGGGTGTGCCCACCGACGTCTCGCAGGAGGAGCGCCCCGCGGCCGTGGCCGGCTACCTGACCACCGGCATCGTGGGCGAGGCGTTCCTCGGGGCGGTCACGGGGACCCTTCCCGACCCCCCGGCCGTCCGCATCGAGGACGTCACCAGCGACGGGACCACCCTGGTGCTGGCCGAGACCGAGCAGGGCCCCCGGGGCGGCACCGTCACCCAGGTCACGGCCGGCGGTCGGGACTGGCAGGTCACCGTCGACGACCTCCAGCCCACCACCACCGCGGCCCCCTGGTGGATCCTCGGGGCGACCGCCGCCCTGGCGCTGCTGATCGCCCTGCTCGCATGGCGGGCGATGCGCCACCAGCGCGAGGTCGACCGACACGTCGACACGATCGAGCGCCTCGCCGATCGCATCCGCCGCGACGCGATCGGCAGCCGCCTGCTCGCCGGCCTGGCCGAAGCCGCTGCGACCGCGGGAACGACCGAACAGGTGGCGCGCACGCTGGTCATGGGCACGGTCGAGATCCCCGGCGTCCGCACGTCGCACATCGGCGTGCTGTCCGACGACGGGCGTTCGCTCGTCGTCGTCCACCGTGGCCTCGACGAGCGCCACGACGAGATAGACGTCCGGCCGCTCGACGATTCGTGGCCGCTCACCGACGCCTTCCGTCGGCGCGACACGTTGCTTCTGGGCGACCTCGACGAGGTCGCCCAGCGCTACCCGGCGGTCGTGGATCGGATGCGCGCCGAGGGGATGGGGGCACTCGCGTGCCTGCCGCTGACCACCGAGGACGGCCGGGCGTTCGGCGTGCTCGCGTTCACGTGGCCGACCCGGCAACAGTTCGACGAGGACCTGGTCCGCACGCTGCACTCGGTCGCCGATCTGTGCAGCTCCAGCCTCGACCGGGCCCGCGCGACCGACCGCGCGCACGGCCAGACCGTCGCTCTGGCGACGCTGGCCAGCCACCTCGCCGCGGCCACGACCTTCGACGAGGTGGGCACCACGATCGCCGAGCACGCCCCCACGGCGCTCGGCGCTCAGCTCACGCTCGTCGGGGTGGTCGAGGACGGCCACTTCCACCTCCTGGTGCCCGACACCCCCGCGCTCGCGTCGCTCGCCCGCTACAAGGACATCGACATCGACGACGAGTTCCCGGCGCTCATCGCCATGCGCCGCCGCGACGTCGTCACGTTCTCCGCGGTCGACGAGGTGCCCGGCGTCGAGGCCCCCGCCGCGCTGGCGGAGGCCGGGCTCCACGCCGGAGCGAGCGCCCCGCTGTTGAGCGCGGACGGCGAGGCGACCGGCGTGTTCATGGTGCTGTGGGCCCGTCCGCCCGTGTTCGACGACGCCCTTCGCACCCGGATCGCGACCGTCGCCGATCTGTGCTCGCAGTCCGCCGAGCGGGCCCGGTTGTTCGACGACGACCACCGGGTGCGGCGCGACCTGCAGCACACCGTCCTGGCCCGCATCCCCACGGTGCCAGGAGTCGAGGTCGCCACCCGCTACGTTCCCGCCGCCCAGTCGGTGGGCCTCGGCGGCGACTGGTACGACGCGATCGCTCTCGACGGCGGGCGGCTGTGCCTCGTCGTCGGTGACATCACCGGCCACGGCGCCGGCGCCGTGGCCGAGATGACCCAGGTGCGGACGGTGGTCCACACGCTGGCCGCGGGCGGCATGGCGCTGCCCGAGATCCTGGCCCGCACCTCGGCGGCGATGCAGCGCGACGGGCTCGGCTACGCGACCGTGCTCATCGGGGTGATCGATCCGGCCGACGCCTCGTTCACCTACGTCACCGCCGGGCACCCCCCGGCGCTGGTGCGACGCCCCGGCGGGATCGTCGACACGTTGACCGGGGGCCGGCACTCGGTGCTGGGCATCGACCTGACCGAGCGACCGCCGGGCTACATCTCGTTCCCCGTAGGGGCGACGCTGATCCTCTACACCGACGGGCTCATCGAGAACCGTGCCACGAGCATCGACACCTCGATCGCCGCCCTCGCCGACTCGGTGCGCGACTCCGACAGCCGGTCGATCGAGGGCTTGGCCGACGCGCTCCTCGACAGCGGCCCGGCCAGGGAGGCAGCCTTCGACGATGTCGCGCTCGTCGTGGCGCGGCACGTCCCGGCAACCGCGTCCGGCGGGCCGGACGACGACCGGGAGGGGGTTCAGGCGGCGCCGAGACCACTGACCTCGACCGCCGCCGCTGCCGAGGCCAGGCCCTCCGGATCGGCGGTGGCCACACCGGCCGTGAAGGGCAGCGCCGCGCGGAACGCCCTGCGCAGCCAGTAGACGACGAGAGCCCCATGGCTCGGCTCGACCTCCGGGTCGACGGGCTGGCGCCGGATCACCTGGATCGCGGCGCGGCGCACACGCTCGAGGTCGGGCTCGACACCCTCGGCACGGGCCCGGTGCACGAGGTGGGCGGAGACCATGCCCAGCTCGTCGGCCCCGCGGGTGACCGAGGCCAGGAGCGCGGGCACGGCGGCGGCGACCATCAGCGCCGGCGTGCGCTTGGCCAGGAAGCCCAGCCTCTTGAAGCGACTGGCGAAGCGGATCGCCATCGCCGCGGTGGTGGCGCTGCCGAGAGCGGTGACCGTGGGCTTGTCCGCCAGCGCCTGGGCCAGGCGGCTGTCGTCGACGAGCTCGCGCCGCTCCATCGCCGCGCCGGTGACGACACGACGGGCCAGCGACCGCCCCGCGCTCTCGACGGCGTCGGAGACGCCCGCCGCGGACACGGTGCCCGCCCTGGTGACGGTGTCGACGGCGGTCTGCACCACCGTGCGGACGTCGCCCTCGACAGCGGTGTCGTCGGTCTGCGGCTGTGTGTTGGTGGACATCGTTCCCATCCTTGCCCGGTCGCCCACCGGATTACCCGCGGTGGCCCCGCGCCAGCCGCCGAGCTCCGTCCGGCCTGACGCCCGCCTCCGGGCTCAGGCGATCGCGGCGATCCGCGCCCGGGCCGCCGCCACGGTGCCGAGGTCGTCGATGGCGGCCGTGCTGCGGCGCCACATGGCCCGGAACATCTCGTCGCCGCGCTCGGTCACCCCCGCGGTGAGCCGGCCGAGGAGGATGATGAGCGGACCGTGCAGCATGCCGAGCCGGTAGTCGGCGAGGCACTCGTCGAGGCTGTAGCCGGTGACGCCGTGGCGGCCGAGCGTGCGGTGGTAGGCGGCCACCAGGTCGTGCTCGTGGCGGCGGCGGTCCTCCACCTCGAGGCAGGTCGACAGGAAGAACGCCACGTCGCGCGCCGGGGGGCCGACCGACGCGGTCTGCCAGTCGACGGCGGCCACGCCTGTCGGGTCGCCGGCGGGGAACAGCAGGTTGTCGAGGCGGTAGTCGCCGTGCACGACCGAGTAGCGGTCGCCGCGGTCGAGCATCCAGTACGCGAGCAGCTCGCGGGACGCGTCGAGCACGGCCGCCTCGGCCGGGTCGAGCTCGGCAGCGAACCGCTCGGCGAAGGCGTCGGCCGCCATGTCGAGCACCGGCACCATCACCTCTGCGGTGAAGGCGGCGTTGCCCCCGAGCCAGTCGGCGGCGGCCAGCTCCGCGTCGCACCAGGTGGTGCCGTGGAGGCCGGCCAGGTTCACGAGGGCGGCCTCGGCATGGTCGACCGTGCAGCCACCGATCTGGTCGCCCTGCTCCGTGTCGGCCATGTCTTCGAGCACGAGCACGAAGCGGGGCCGACCGTCCTCGATCGCGGCGTAGTGACAGCGCGGCGTGCGCACCGCCACCCGGTCGCCGAGCTCGACGTAGAAGGCCACCTCCTTGGCGTAGGCCATGCCCGCCATGGCCGACTCGACGTCGGGGCGGGCGTACTTGACCACCACGGTCCGGGTGCTGCCGTCGTCGAGGTCGAGGCGGGCGCGCAGCGTGGAGGCCATCTGCCCGGTACCGACCGGCTCGGTGACCACGCCGCGCACGGTCGGGCCGGCCGGACCGGTGCCGAGCACCGCGTCGAACCAAGCCGGCGTGAGCTGGGCCGGGTCGTCGACGATCGCCGGTTCCGGTCGTCGGTTCCCGTCATCTGTGTCCACGGTCGCCGCCGCGTCGGTCATCGCTGCCCCCTCGTGCTCGCGCTGCCGGCCGGACCGCCGGCCAGGCCGTTCCTACCGTACGCCCGATGGTCGCAGGAAGTTGGAACCACGTTCTAGTCTCAAGCAGGAGCAACGGGCCACCGGCTGGGAGGGACCATGGACGTCAAGGTGATCGACCTACTCGACGGCGACTTCTACGTCGACGACCCCTACACGACGTATCGCTGGATGCGGGAGAACGCCCCGGTCTACTGGGACGCCACCAACGAGCTGTGGGGCGTGTCGCGCTACGACGACATCGTCGACGTCGAGAAGCGCAAGGACGTGTTCATCAGCTCGGATCGGCGCAAGGGCGGGTACCGGCCCAACATCCCGGCCGACCCGGCGATCATCGGCCTCGACGACCCGCTGCACCAGAAGCGCCGCAACCTGGTGTCGCGCCGGTTCACGCCGCGAGCCGTGACGGCCCGGGAGGACCACGTGCGCGCCACCGTCGCCTCCCTGGTCGACGCCGTGGAGGCCAAGGGCGGCACCGCCGAGATCATCGACGAGCTCGCCGCACCCCTGCCCGCGATGACCATCGCCTGGCTGCTCGGCTTCCCGGAGGAGCGCTGGCCCGAGCTCAAGGTGTGGTCGGAGCGCACGATCGAGATGGGCGGCGGCCCCCGCTACTTCAACGAGGACGGCATGATCGCCGCCATGGAGTTCGCCCAGGCGACGAGCGACCTCCACGCCGAGAAGCAGGGCTGCCCCGCCGACGACATCATGTCGATCTGGACCGAGGCGACCGTCGACGGCGAGCCCCTCTCGGTCGACACCGTGATCTCCGACTGCCTGCTGCTGCTCGACGGCGGCGCCGAAACCACCCGCACGGTCATCGCCCGCACGATCCTCGACCTGATCGCCCATCCCGAGGAGTGGCGCAAGCTCAAGGAGGGCGCCGACATCGCGGTCGCGGTCGAGGAGTTCATCCGCTGGGTCACGCCGGTGCACAACATGTGCCGGGTCGCCGCGGTCGACGCCGAGGTCGGTGGCCAGCCGATCGAGGCCGGCCAGCAGCTGGTCCTCATGTACAGCTCCGCCAACCGCGACACGGCCCACTTCGCCGACCCGGAGCGCTACGACGTCACCCGCTCGCCGAACAACCACATCGCGTTCGGCTTCGGCACCCACTTCTG
>CAYUXB010000078.1:5805-14277 GCA_964448525.1 uncultured Acidimicrobiaceae bacterium | reverse complement strand
CAGCTCGATGCGCGGCGTGAGCGTCGTGGCCGTCGACACCGCGGCGGGCAGCACCGAGGACTCGGCCGGGACCAGGAGCACGTCGTCGAACGTGAGGCCCTGCTTGGCGAACTTCGGGGGATGCTCGCCCACGGCGTGAGCCACGTCGTCGGGACCGCCGAGGGGACCGTCTGAGGCTGCCATGACGGGAGTCTAGTGGCGGGTCACCGCCACTCCGCCGGATGCCGGCCGGCCAGGGATGACGAGGGATGGGTCGGCGCTCGACCCAGTCGGGCCGGGTCGGTAGATCCCGCGACACCCCTGCGGCGACCCCGGTGCCGGTCCGAGGGCCGACCTCGCACGGAGGTACCGTCCTCTGCCATGGCCGATGGTCCGCCGACGTTCCACATGACTCCCGACGAGCTGCGCCGCTGGGGGCACGAGGTGGTCGACTGGGTGGCGGACTACTGGGCGACGATCGAGCAGCACCCGGTCGTCCCCGACGTGGCGCCCGGCGAGGTCCGCTCGTGGTTGCCGCCCGCCCCGCCCGAGTCGCCCGAGCCGTTCGCCGACGTGATCGCGGACCTCGACCGGGTGATCGTCCCCGGCACGACCCACTGGCAGCACCCGGGCTTCCACGCGTTCTTCCCCGCCAACACGTCGGGGCCGGGCGTGCTCGCCGACATCGTGTCGAGCGGCCTCGGCACCCAGGGCATGCTCTGGCAGACCGGCCCGGCGCTGACCGAGGTGGAGACCCACGTCCTCGACTGGGTGGTCGACCTGCTTGGCCTGCCCGAGCGGTTCCGGTCGACCGGGGCCGGGGGCGGCGTCATCCAGGACTCGGCGTCCTCGGCCACGCTCTGCGCCGTGATCGCCGCCCGCGAGCGGGCGCTCGCCGCGGGGGCCCGGCTCGATCAGCTCGTCGTCTACGCGTCGTCCCACGCCCACTCGTCGTTGGAGAAGGGCGCCCGGGTCGCCGGGCTCCGTCCCGACCAGGTGCGCCTGGTCGACGTCGACAGCCGGTTCGCGCTGCAGCCGGAGGCCCTGGCCGTGGCGGTCGCCGGCGATCAGCTCGCCGGCCGGGTCCCGTGCCTCGTGATGGCGACGATCGGCACGACCAGCTCGCTGGCCATCGACCCGGTGGCGCTGATCGCCCCGATCGCGCGGGCCGCCGGCATGTGGCTGCACGTGGACGGGGCGATGGCCGGTTCGGCGGCCGTCTGCCCCGAGCTCCGCGACCAGCAACGGGGGCTCGACCACGCCGACAGCTACGTTTTCAACCCGCACAAGTGGCTGTTCACCACCTTCGACTGCTCGTGCTTCTTCGTGGCCGACCGGGCGCCGCTGATCGAGGCGCTGTCGATCCTGCCCGAGTACCTGCGCAACGCGGCCACCGAGTCGGGCGCGGTCGTCGACTACCGCGACTGGCAGGTGCCGCTCGGACGCCGGTTCCGGGCGCTGAAGCTGTGGTTCGTGCTGCGCTGGTACGGGGCCGAGGGGCTGCGCCACCACGTGCGCGAGCACGTCCGCCTGGCCGGCGAGCTGGCCGAGCGGGTCGAGGCCGACCCGAGGCTGGCGCTCGCCGCACCGCCGCACCTCAACCTCGTGTGCTTCCGCCACGTCGACGGCGACGCCGCGACGCAGCGCCTCCACGAGGCCCTCAACGCCACCGGCCGGGTGTACCTCACCCACACGCGCCTCGGCGAGCACTACGCCCTGCGGGCGAGCATCGGCGCGGCGACCACCGAGCAACGCCACGTCGACGCCCTCTGGTCCCTCATCGACGACCTGGCCTGAACGCCGCTGGCGGCGAAATCGTCGACCCGGCCACCGGCGGCGATGGCGAGGCGTGGCCAGGGGCGTCGGTAGACTTCGGCCTTTCCCCGGGAGAGCCCCGGCGAGCCTCAAGGTGGTGGCCGCGATGGCCGAAGTCGAGATCGGGATCGGCAAGACGGCAAGGCGGGCCTACCGCCTGGCCGACGTGGCGATCGTGCCCAGCCGCCGCACCCGCGACCCCGAAGACGTCGACGTCTCGTGCGAGATCGACGCCTACCGCCTCGAGGTGCCCGTGCTGGCGGCGCCCACCGACAGCGTCACGTCGCCGGCCACCGCCATCGAGCTCGGCCGCCTCGGCGCCGCGGGTGTGCTGCACCTCGAGGGGCTGTGGACGCGCTACGCCGACCCCGAGCCCGTGTTCGAGGAGATCGCCGGGCTCACCGCCGGCAAGGCCACCCGCCGGCTGCAGGAGATCTACGACGAGCCGATCAACCCCGATCTGATCGGGGAGCGCATCACCCAGATCAAGGACGCCGGGGTCACGTGCGCCGTCGCCGTCACACCCCGCCGCACGCTCGACCTCGCCGACGCGGTGCTGCGCGCCGAGCCCGACCTGCTCGTCATCCAGGGCGCCATCGTCTCCGCCGAGCACGTGGCCCGCACCGTCGAGCCGCTCAACCTCAAGGCGTTCATCCGCCACTACGAGATCCCGGTCCTCGTCGGCGGGTGCACCTCGTACCAGGCGGCCCTCCACCTGATGCGCACCGGCGCTGCGGGCGTGCTCGTCGGTGCGGGCACCGGCGCCGCCGGCGTCACCCGCGAGGTGCTCGGTGTGGGCGTGCCCCTCGCCACCGCGCTCGCCGACGCGCGGGCGGCCCGCATGCGCCACCTCGACGAGACCGGCGTCTACTGCCACGTCATCGCCGACGGCGGGGTCACCACCGGCGGCGACATCGCCCGCGCCGTGGCGTGCGGGGCCGACGCCGTGCTCACCGGCACCCCGTTCGCGGCCGCCAGCGAGGCCCCCGGCCGGGGCTGGCACTGGAGCATGCCCGCCGTGCACGCCACGTTGCCCCGTGGCGAGCGCACCCGGGTCGAGCCCCGGGGCACGCTGGAGCAGATCCTCCACGGTCCGGCCCACGACGCGACAGGCGGGGTCAACCTCACCGGCGCGCTGCGGCGGGCCATGGCGCTGTGCGGGTTCGAGACGCTGAAAGAGCTGCAGCTCGCCGATCTCGTCACCGTGGGAGACCACTGATGCCCGAGACCACCGGCCCGGCCGTCGACGACGCGCCCGGCCCCGACGCCATCGCCGGCGACCCCCCCGCTGATGCCGGTACCGGCGGGGCGGGTTTCCCGACCTGCCTCGTCGTCGACTTCGGCGCCCAGTACGCCCAGCTCATCGCCCGACGGGTGCGCGAGGCGCACGTCTACTCCGAGATCGTGCCCCACTCGATCTCGGCGGTCGAGGTACGGGCGCGGCGGCCGTCCGCGCTGATCCTCTCGGGCGGCCCCAAGTCCGTGCACGTCGAGGGCGCTCCCCGGCTCGATCCGGAGATCTACGACCTCGGCATCCCGATCCTCGGCATCTGCTACGGCGCGCAGCTCATCCCGCAGCAGCTCGGGGGCGAGGTCACCCGCGGGGGCAAGGGCGAGTACGGCCGCACCGAGCTCACGGTCACGGCGTCCGGCCAGAACACGCTGCTGGTCGACCAGCCCGACGAGCAGACCGTGTGGATGAGCCACTTCGACGGCATCGCGCAGCTGCCCGCCGGGTTCACCGCGGTCGCGACGAGCGCGGGCGCGCCCGTGGCCGCCTACGAGGCGCCCGAGCGCCGGATCTGGGGCATCCAGTACCACCCGGAGGTCTCGCACACCCCGTTCGGCCAGCAGGTGCTGCGCCACTTCCTGCACCACCTGGCGGGCATCCCGCCCACCTGGACGATGACGTCGATCATCGAGCAGCAGGTGGCGGCGGTGCGGGCCCAGGTGGGCGACGCCCGGGTCATCTGCGCGCTGTCCGGCGGGGTCGACTCCGCCGTGGCCGCCGCGCTGGTGCACAAGGCGATCGGCCCCCAGCTCACGTGCGTGTTCGTCGACACGGGGCTCCTGCGCCAGGGCGAGGGCGACCAGGTGGTCGAGACGTTCCGCCGTCACCAGCACATCGAGCTGATCCACGTGCGGGCCGCCGACCGCTACTTCGAGCGTCTGGCCGGGGTCACCGACCCGGAGGACAAGCGCAAGATCGTCGGCGAGCTGTTCATCCGCATCTTCGAGGAGACGGCGGGCGGGCTCGAGGACGCCGCGTACCTCGTGCAGGGCACGCTCTACCCCGACGTCATCGAGTCGGGCGGCGGCGACGGCGCGTCCACGATCAAGAGCCACCACAACGTGGGCGGGCTGCCCGAGGACATGGCGTTCGATCTCGTCGAGCCGCTGCGGGCGCTGTTCAAGGACGAGGTGCGCCGCGTCGGCGAGGAGCTCGGCCTGCCGGAGGAGATCGTGTGGCGCCAGCCCTTCCCCGGGCCCGGCCTGGCCGTGCGCATCATCGGTGAGGTCACGCCCGACAAGGTGGCGATGCTCCAGCACGCCGACCACATCGTGCGGGAGGAGCTGAAGCGGGCCGGCCTCGAGCGCGAGATCTGGCAGTCGTTCGCCGTGCTGCCCGACATCCGGTCGGTCGGGGTGATGGGCGACGAGCGCACCTACGCCCACCCGATCATCATCCGGGCGGTCACCAGCGAGGACGCCATGACGGCGGACTGGGCGCGCCTGCCCTACGACGTCATGGAGACGATGTCGAGCCGCATCATCAACGAGGTGGCGGGCATCAACCGGGTGGCGTACGACATCACGTCGAAGCCCCCCGGCACCATCGAGTGGGAGTGATCCGGGCCGCTCCGCCCGGCTGGTCCGTCCTCGCCCGATCGGCGGACCGGGGGTGACCGCGTCGTCGACCCCCGCGATTTCCCCCACGGTTCTGGTCGCTCCAGCGACCAGAACCGCGTAGAAAATCCTCAGGAGGCGTCAGGCGTCAGGCGTCAGTCTGCGGTGACGACGACGGGGGCGCCGGTGGCCGAGGCGGGCACGGAGCCCCCCTCGCCGTCGGTGCCGGAGTCGGCGTCGCCCCCGTCGACGCCCTCGACGACGGCCAGGTCCTTGCGGCCGGTGATGAACGCGATGCCGTAGAGCAGGGCCACGAGGAACAGCAGCGCCCGGTAGCCGATGACCAGCGACGTGTATTCAAGGATGCCGCCGAACATCGCCCCCAGCAGGTTGGCGCCGAAGGCGGTGGCCGACGCACTCGTCGACTTGAAGCGCTGGGCGAACACCAGGTTGGCCGTGAAGATCGGGAGGAAGGCGATCGTGACCGCGGCGAGGAACCGGGGCACGAACGGCAGGCCGAGCAGCGACCCGGGCGGCACCGCCCAGGCCAGCACCAAGCCGGCGAGCAGCACGACGTAGAGCCGTGCCGGTTTCTTGAACGTGACCCGTTGCGACAGCAGCACGGCGGCCAGCACGCTGAGCATCACGCCGAGGAACACGAGCGCGTTCACGAACCAGGTGGTGCCGAACAGCAGGGCGAACTGCACCACGCTCTTCGTCTCGAGCAGCATGAACGCCGCGCCCATGCAGAACAGGTCGGTGTAGCGCAGCATCGGCTTCACCGGGCCGCCGACGCCGCGGATGGCGAGCAGCGACACGAGCAGGATCAACCCGATGGTGACGACGTAGAACCCCGGCAGCGACCGTTCGATCAGGTACGGGAACGGGTGGTCGTCGGTCGACGGGACGGGCGTGTCGGCAGGCCGCTCCCAGAGGGCTTGGCGTTCGCCGGTGCAGGGGATGGCGTCGCCGTCCTCCGACACGGTCAGCACGGCGAGGTGCGACTCGTCGCTCTCGTCGCCCGAGGTGAACGTCTCGATGCACGGACTCGTGCCGAAGACCTCTTCGAGGGTGCCGGCGTACCGATCGACCAGCCAGCCCTCCCGGTAGTAGTTGTACATCGAGAAGACGCCGCCCTCGGTGAGGTGGTCGCGGGCCGACTCGATGGCCTCCTCGGTGAACAGGTAGCTCTCCAGCCGCACCGACGCCTGGCCGGTGACGAGAGTCAGGGAGTCGGGCAGCGCGAGCAGGATGCGGTCCCACTCCTTGTCGCTGCGCTCCAGGTAGGCGCGGCCGTCGTCGATGTGGACGTCGACGCGCTCGTCGTCGTAGGGGCGGTCCGGGTGGCCGTCGCGGCCGAGCTCGTAGAGCTTGCGGTCGATCTCGACGGCGTCGACGTGCTCGGCGCCGTTCTGCAGCGCGGCGGCGACGTCGTTGCCGCCACCGGCCCCGATGATGAGGACCTCCTTCGGCGTCGCGCCCGTGGCCTGGGCGTAGTTCGACCCGTAGAGGACGTTGTCGACGACCGGCAGGGTCGCCTGGTGGGGCACCTCGTTGACCTTGACCGTGTACCCGCCGTTGGGGTCGGCGGTCTGCTCGATCTTGTAGTAGGCGGACCAGGTGGTGTTGCTCGACGCCGACTCGATGCCGAGCATCACCACGACGGCAAGGACCGCGGCGACGGTCACCACCTGCACCCGGGGGAGCGAGGCGACGATCAACACGATGCCGGCGACGATGCCCCAGGCGACCGGGGGAAGGCCGAGGAACGACAGCACCGACACGCCGACGATGCCGAGCGCGCTCCCGATGAGGTCGTACTTGTACGCCTCGAGCGGTTCGAGCTTCTTGAACGTGCGCGCGACGCCGTCGGTGATGAACATCAGCAGGATCGCCACGGTCACGAAGATGACCGGCAGGATGACCTCGCGGGGCGGGCCGCTGATGGTGGGTTCGTTGAAGAAGATGAGCTCGCTGCCCGACACGCTGATGTCGATCGGCGCCAGGCGGATGAACGCCACGAACGCTGCCAGCACGACGGGGGCGAACGGGAACAGGGGCCGCCCCCCGCGCCCGGCCCAGAGGAAGCCCAGGCCGATGCCGAGGAAGCTGCCGAGCAGCACCAGGTTCGAGAAGTAGGCGAGGTAGACGACGTTGGCGCCCGACCAGCGGATGACCGCCAGCTCGACGAACAACATCAGGAAGCTCAACAGGATCAGGCGAGGGCGGTCGCCGATCAGACGCGTCGGTTCCTCGGTCTCTGTGGCGTCGGTCAACATCCCCCCCGTTGGAACGGGTCCCCGTGCGGCGTGGTCTGACAAGGTAGACGGTCGTCGCCTCCTGCGCCCAAGGCTGTGGAGCGTCGCACGGCGTGGCCGCGATCAGGCGAGGGGGCGACCGAACGGCTTCTCGGCCGTCCAGGCGGCCAGGTGTTGCTCGGCTCGCTCAGCCGCGGCGAGCCACAGCCCCGTGCCCGCCTCGGCCAGGTCGGTGACGGCCGTGTGCACCCGCTGCACCGGATCGCCGCCGTCGGCGTCGTAGGTGGCCAGAAGGGGCGCCGCGGTGGCGAGGAAGTCGGGGATGACCACCTGGTCCGCCCGGCCGAGCACCGCGAGGGCGCGGGCCGTGACGGGCACCGGGGTGAGCGGCACGATCGTGCGGGCCTGCACCACCGCGGCGGTCGCGTGGTCGAGCACGCCGGCCTTGCCCGCCACGAACAGCACGTCGCACGCCGAGTCGAAGCGGGGGTCGACGAGCGTGGCGCCGGCCTCGGTGAGCTGAGCGACCGCGGCGTCGACCACCGGCCCCGCGCCCACGACCGCGGCCGTACGCCAGTCGTGGGGGCCGGCGACCCGACCGGCCGCGAGCGCGCCGGCAGCAGTGAGCGTGGCGTCGACCTCGGCCCAGCCGACCGGGGCCAGGTCGCCGGACGACAGCCCGGTGCCTGGCGCGAGCGCGAGCGCGCCCGCCTCGGCCCGGGGTCGCACCTCGTCGAGGAAGGCGGCGAGCGCGTCGTCGCGGGCATCGGGCTTGGCGTTGATGCCGGCCGAGGCGCCCCCGTGGCCCGAGATGCCGAAGGACGCGAATGCGTAGGTGGTCGACCGGGCGAGCAGCTGGGCGCCGTCTCGCAGCACCTTGGGCGCCAGGCGGACCACGCCGACCGAGGTCGTCGCGTCGTCGAGGTCGGTGACGACGAATCCGTCGGTGCTGGTCAGCTTGTCCACCTTCACGGGGGCCGATCCTTGCAAGCCCGAGGTCCCTCCCGCCACCCGGGGCGCCGGTTCAGTCCCTGTCCCGGTCGCGCAGAGCGCGGCTGCGCGGCGGCGGCACCCCGTCGGCCAGGTTGGCGGCCATGCCGCGCAGCAGCGAGCGGATCATCCAGCGGAACTGGTCGTCGAGGTCGTGGTCCGTGGGCTCGCCGGGCACGGAACCGACGTAACCGCTCGCCACGAGGCCGACCGTGCAGGCGACGGCTTGCGAGCCGACCAGGTAGGCGGTGTCCGGCGTGAACGCCGGTTCGCGGCGCAGGAGGCCGTCGAGGATGCGGTCGAAGACGGCGAGCGCGTCCGCGTCGTAGTCGCCGGCGACCGCCCACGGCCCGAAGCCGGGGTGGCGGAGGGCGAGCTCGCGCACCTGTGCGCAGACCTGCTCGAGGTAGGCGTCCCAGGTGTCGACCCCGTCAAGCCGTGTGTCCACCCGACCGAGGAGGCGCGAGCAGGCCCGGTGCACGATCTCGCCGGTGCCGCGCACGTGCCGGTAGAGCGCGCCCTCGCTCACGTCCAGGTCGGCGGCGAGCTGGGCGACCGTGAACTCGGTCAGGCCGAGGCGCTC
>CAYUXB010000078.1:0-5705 GCA_964448525.1 uncultured Acidimicrobiaceae bacterium | reverse complement strand
GGACCGACGCGGCCGAAGGTGCCGCCGACGTCACCGTCCTCGAGGTGAGCGGCGAGCCCACCATCCTGTCGGTGCCCTACATCATCGAGTCGGTGGCCCCGGCCCTCGCGGAGGCCGCCGCCGCCGGCTGAGCGGGTCGAGCCCTCGATGCCGCGAGTCGGCGGCCATCCCGCGGAGGTCGGCGGACATCCCTCGGAGTCGGAGGCCATCCACGAGGCATCGGCGGACATCTTGCGGAGTCGGCCGACATCCACGAGGCAATGGGTTCCGGAGAACCGGGCCCGAGGTCATGGGTTCCGGATCCGGAACCCAGGGCCTCGGGCTCTCGATGGTGGAACCCAGGGCCTCGGGCTCTCGATGGTGGAACCCAGGGCCTCGGGAAGCCGTGGGCGTCAGTCGCCGGTGCTGCCGTCGTCGTCCGGGTCGGTGGCCAGGACCGTGCGTTGGTGGTCGACGACCGCCTCGATCTCCTCGGGGGTCAGCTCGTCCTCCCACGCCGGCATGCGACCACGGCCCTCCCGCACGATGCGGATCTGCTCGTCGCGGGTGAGGCGCTCGTCGACGCCGACGAGCGACGGCCCGGTGCCCCCCTCGCCGGAACCCCCGTGGCAGGAGGCGCACGACTGGCGGTACACGAGCTCGCCGCTCGCGTCGCCGTCGGTGCCGCTCGCGTCGTCGACGGCGTCGTCGTCGGCGTCCTCCTCGGCCCCGCCCGCGTCGGCGCGGAAGGCGATGATGCCGCCGTCCGCGTCATCGGGCGTCCCGGCCAGCCACCAGCCCCAGCCGGCGAACACGGTGCCGTCGACCACCACGATGCCGCCCGCCGCGGGGAACGGCACGTCGTGGGCCCAGAGCCGTGCGCCATCCTCCGTGTCGTAGGCGGCGATGCGGCCCGAGTCGTCGGATGCGTAGAGCACGTCGTTCGCCCAGGTCACCGGCCCGGTGACGTGGGCGCCGACGTCGCTGCGCCACAACTCGGCGCCGGTGCCGGTGTCGAGGGCGGCGAGCACGGCATCGCGGCCCGCGTCGTTGGAGGTGACGTACACCGTGTCGTCGGCCACCGCGGCCGACGCCATGATGCCGCCCTGCGGACCGCCCTCGGTGAGCGTCCGCTCCCACAGGACCTCGCCGGTGTCGCGGTCGAGCGCCCGGTACGAGCCGGCCTTGTCGCCCACACCCACGGCGTCGACGTCGCCGGTCTCGAACAGGTTGGGGGCGGCCCCCACGTCGGCGTCGAGACCGCTCGGATCGGTGATCGTCCAGGCGTCGCCGGCGGTGAACTGCGTGGTCCAGACCTCCTCGCCCGTGTGCAGGTCGAGGGCGAGCAGCGCGTCGCTGCGGGGTGGCGCCGGCAGGGCGTAGGCCTGGCCGGTGCCGATGTAGAGCACCCCGCGCTCGGGGTCGACGGCGGGTGACGACCAGATCGACACGCCGGGACCTTCGGTGGCGTCGCCCTTCGTGACCCAGAACCGCCACCGCTCGTCGCCGGTCGTCGCGTCGAGGGCGACCACGCTGCCGCGGAAGGTCGGCGGGTCGCCCGGGGCGAAGACCTCGAAGCTGCCCACGCCCACCACGACGAGTCCGTCGACGATGATCGGCGAGCCGAAGACGACCGCCTTGGGGTGGTCGTCGACCGACGCCTCCCACCGTGGCTCGCCGCTCGCGCGGTCGAGGGAGACGATGCGGGCGTCGAAGGTGCCCACGACGACCTGTGCGTCGTCGACCGCGGGGGACCCGCCGACGTAGCCACCGCCGAGGTCGTGGTCCCACACCTCGTCGCCGCTCTCGGCGTCGAGCGCACGCAGGTGACCCGTCCAGTCGCCGACGTAGACGACGCCGTCGGCCACCGCGGGGGTGCCGCTCACGCCGAGGATGCCGTCGACCTCCCACACCGGCGCCAGGTCGGCGACGGTCGCGGGGTCGAGCGCCGTCTCGTCGGTGACGGCGCGCGCGTTGCCCAGGTCGTGGCCGAACCGCACCCAGGCGGCGGGATCGCTTGCGTCCGGGTTCGCAGGGTCGTCGCTGTCGTCGCCAGCGACCTCGCCGTTGCCGGCACCCGCCGAGCCGGACCCCGACAGGCCCGATCCGTCGGGGTCGTCGTCGGCGCAGGCCCCGAGCCCGGCCACGACGGCGACCAGCACCGCCGCGGCGAGTCCGAGGCGCGCCGGATGGCGAGCCGCAACCTGGTGGACCCCCTCGTCACGCACGGGCGAGCACCCTATCGGGGGTCGCGGCGGCATCGCCGTGCCAGCGCCCGTTCGTCGACGCATCCGGTCACGACGACGGCGTGCACCAGGTCTGCACCAGGTCTGCAACCAGGTCAGCACCAGATCAGAACACGACCATGTCGGCTCCGATGCGCTCGATGCGCTGCTCGCCCCACGTGCCGAGCGACTCGAGCGCGGCGTTGAGCGAGACGCCGTGCTCGGTGAGCGAGTACTCGACCTTGGGCGGCACCTCGCGGTACACCTCGCGATGCACGAGGCCGTCCTCTTCCATCTCGCGCAGGTGCTGGGTGAGCATCTTCTCGCTGACCCCCGGCAGGCCGCGCCGCAGCTCGCCGAAGCGGCGGGTGCCGTGATGGTCGAGCTCCCACAGGATCAGCGACTTCCACTTGCCGGTGACCACGTCCATGGCGGCATCGATGCCGCAGATGTAGGGCCCGCAGCGCTTGGCCGGCTCCGGCGTCGGGGTGGTCGGCTCGCCGGTCGTCGAGCGCACGTCGCGCCCTTCGCCCGCATCGTCGTCGTCGTTCGGCATCGTGTCTGACCTCGTCACTTACCGGGAGGTAGGTAGCGAACAAACTAGTGGGTACTTGCCAGGACGATCGTGTTGCCGGACGATCCCCGCCATGACCACCACCGACGAGATCCCCGTGTCCGTCATCGGGCTCGGACCGATGGGGCAGGCGATGACCCGCCTGCTGATGAAGGGCGGCCACCCGGTCACGGTGTGGAACCGCACCGCTGCCCGGGCGGACGCGGTGGTCGACGCCGGCGCGACCCGGGCGGCCACGCCTGCCGACGCCGTCGCCGCGGCCGACCTCGTGATCCTGAGCCTGACCGACTACCAGGCGA
Source organism: uncultured Acidimicrobiaceae bacterium (assembly GCA_964448525.1). Lineage (GTDB taxonomy): Bacteria > Actinomycetota > Acidimicrobiia > Acidimicrobiales > VFJN01 > ZC4RG19. The sequence goes on along the minus strand of CAYUXB010000078.1, from coordinate 2,628 downwards.
TGGACGACATCCTCGGCCCGGTGGCGGCCGACGCCGGCGGGGACCGGCTGGCCGGCAAGGTGCTGGCCAACCTCAGCTCGGACACTCCGGACCGCACCCGTGCCGCCGCGACGTGGGCCGCCGAGCGCGGTGCCCGCCTGCTGACCGGCGGGGTGATGGTGCCGGCCGAGATGCTGGGCGGCGAGGGCGCCTACACCTACTTCAGCGGCCCCCCGGACCTGTTCCGGGCGCACGAGCCGTTGCTGCGCCTGCTGGGGGACGCCCGCTACGTCGGCGCCGACCCGGGCCTGGCGCAGCTCTACTACCAGGCGCAGCTCGACGTGTTCCTCACGACGTTGTCCGGGCTGCTGCACGCCACCGCCCTGGTCGGATCCGCGGGGGTGACGGCGGCCGAGTTCCTGCCGGAGGCGGTCAGGACCGTGCTCGACACGCCGGCCATGATCGGCGCCGTCGAGGAGGTGGCCCGTGAGCTCGACTCCGGCACGTACCCCGGCGACTCCGCGACCGCCACGATGATGGGCGCCACGGCGGGGCACATCCTGGAGTCGAGCGAGGCTGTCGGCATCGACACCGCTCTGCCCGGGGCCGTGAAGTCGCACTACGACCGAGCGATCGCCGCCGGCCGCGGCCGCGACAGCTGGACCAGCCTGATCGAGGTGATCAGAGCGAGTTGAGCCGCCGGGCGTCGCGGACCGTGCCTGGCTCGCGCTGCGCAGGACCTGCGGGATCGCGACGGCGCGGCGCCCCGGGCCGACGAGCCTGCTCAGCTCGCGGCCCGGGGCCCGGGGCCTACCGCCGCGGGTCGTCAGCGCTCGGCGTTGTAGAGGCGCATGGCGAGCGGGGCGAACACCAGCACCAGGCCGGCGCTCCACCCGAGCACCCAGGCGACCTCGACGCCGGCGGCGTTGCCGTGCATCAGGTCGCGGATGGCGCTCGTGAGGTGGGTGACGGGGTTGTGGTTGACGAACGCCTGCACCCAGCCCGGCATCGTGTCGGGGTCGACGAACACGTTGCTCGCGAACGTCAGCGGGAACATCACCGTCATGCTGGTCTGCATGACGGCCTCGGGCGTCTGCATCTTCATGCCGAGCACAGTCCACAGCCACGACAGGGCGAACGAGAACAGCAGCAGCAACGCCACCGCGGCCACCACGCCCACCGGCCCGCCGTCCGGGCGGAAGCCGAGCACCAGGCCGAGCGCCAGCATGATGACGGTGGCCATCAGGTAGCGGGCGACGTCGGCGAGCAGCATGCCGACCAGCAGCGCCGGGCGCCACACCGGCAACGACCGGAACCGGTCGAACACGCCCTTGTGGATGTCGCTGTTGAGCCCCATGCCGGTGTAGATCGTGATCCACGCCACGGTCTGCACGAGGATGCCCGGCAGGAGGAACTGCAGGTACTCCCGGGGGGAGTCGGCGAGGGCGCCGCCGAACAGGTACGTGAACATCAGCACGAACATGATCGGGAACACGGTCACGTCGAACAGCTGCATCGGGACGTGCCGGATCTTGAGCATGGCCCGCCACCCGAAGATGAGCGACGCCGTCAGCCCCGAGGGCCGGGGCGGGCGGGTGCGGGTCGACAGCGCAGCGCGCAGGGTCGACTCGGAGATGACGGGCTCGGCGCTCGACGTGTCGGTGGTGGCAGCGGTTCCGGCGGTGGCCGTGCCGGGGACGTCGGCGTCCCTCGTGGCGGTGCGGACGGCGACGTCGGCTCGCTCGGTGGGCTCGGACGTGGCCGTGGTCGCGCCACCGGCCGTGTCCGACCCGTTGGGAGGTGCCGCCGCCATGACGTTGGCCGGATCGGCGGCGGCGCGGTCGGTGGTGCCGCGGGCGGCGCGGCCGGCGGGGATCTCGTTCGGATCGGTGCTGTCGCTCACGCCACGTCCTCCTCGTCGTTCGTCGACTCTTCGGCCGGGCGGCCGGTCAGGGCCAGGAACACCTCGTCGAGGCTCGGCTGGCCCATCGACATCTCGCTGACCGCGATGCCGGCCCGCGTCAGCTCACCGAGGGCGACGGCGATGCGCTCGGTGTCGGCGCCGTGGGCGGTGAGCGCCGCGGGATCGGCGTCGAGCCCGATCGGCACCGCCAGCACCTCGGCGAGCATGCGCTCGGCGTCGGCTCGGCGATCGGGATCGTGCAGGCGCACGCAGAACGCTCCGGAGCCGACCGACGCCTTCAGCTGGCTCGGGGTGCCCTCGGCGATGATGCGGCCGTGGTCGATGATGGCGATGCGGTCGGCGAGCTGGTCGGCCTCGTCGAGGTACTGCGTGGTCAGCAGCACGGTGGTGCCCGCGGCCACGAGCACCCGCACGATCTCCCACACCTGGTTGCGGCTGCGCGGGTCGAGCCCGGTGGTCGGCTCGTCGAGGAAGATCAGCTCCGGGGTGACGACGATGCTCGCGGCGATGTCGATGCGTCGGCGCATGCCACCCGAGTACTTCTTGACCAGGAGGCCCGAGGCGTCGGTGAGCCCGAACGCCTCGAGGAGCTCCTCCGCGCGGGACCGGGCCCGCACCCGCGGGAAGCCCCACAGCCGCGACAGGAGCATCAGGTTCTCGAGCCCGGTGAGGTCCTCGTCGACCGACGCGAACTGCCCGGTCATGCTCACCAGGCTCCGGACGGT
>CAYUXB010000077.1:0-14321 GCA_964448525.1 uncultured Acidimicrobiaceae bacterium | reverse complement strand
ATCTTCGACCGCTTCCCCGACCTCAAGATGGTGTCGGTGGAGAGCGGCATCGGTTGGGTGCCGTTCATCCTGCAGGCCGCGGACTACCAGGGCATCGAGAACGCGCCCGAGCAGATGGCCAAGATGTCGCGCAAGCCGTCGGAGTACTTCGCCGACAACTGGTACGCGACGTTCTGGTTCGAGGCCGACCACCCCGACCTGCAGGGGCTCATCGACCAGGTGGGTGAGGACAACTGCCTGTTCGAGACCGACTTCCCGCACCCGACCTGCCTGTACCCGAAGCCGCTCGAGGCCGTCGAGCCCCAGATGGCCTCCCTGCGCCCGGAGACCCGCCGCAAGGTGCTCGGCGACAACGCGGCCGCCCTCTACCGGATCTGATCCGGGGCGGGGCACGGCGTTGCGCACGTCGGCGAGGCAAGTTAGAACAGCCGTTCAGCACACGATGTCGCCAGCAGGGGAACCGGGCACACGATGACCACCATCCAGACCGGCGCGGCGCGCTACACGGGCGCCCGCGTCAACCGCGTCGAGGACGCGCGCCTGCTGACCGGGCGTGGCACCTTCGTCGACGACGTCACCCGCCCGGGGATGCTCCACGCCTGCTTCGTCCGCAGCCCCTTCGCCCGGGCCCGGATCGGCGCGATCGACGCCGCCGGAGCCCTGGCCCTGCCCGGCGTGCGGGCGGTGTTCACCGCGGCCGACATCAACCCGGGTGTCCACGAGCAGTGGTACACGTCGATGGGCCGCAACGTGCCCGACACGCCCCGACCCGCGATGGCCGAGGGCGAGGCCCGCTTCGTCGGTGACCCGGTGGCCCTCGTCGTCGCCACCGACCGGTACATCGCCGAGGACGCGGCCGAGCTCGTCGACGTCGACTACGACCCGCTGCCCCCGGTCGTCGACTACGAGGCCGCCCAGGGCACCGACCCGCTGGTGCACGACGCCTACGCCGGCAACGTGGCCGGCTCGCTCGGCGGCCCGCCGTCCGACGAGCTGGCCGCCGCGTTCGACGGTGCCGCCCACGACGTCCGCCTCACGATCCACCAGCAGGCGTACGCCCCGGTGCCGCTGGAGACCCGGGGGATGATCGCCGAGTGGTCCGGCGACGAGCTGACCGTGTGGACGGCCACGCAGGCGCCGCACGAGGTGCGGATGTTCCTCGCCCGGGTCCTCGGCATCGGCGAGCACCAGGTGCGCGTCATCATGCGCGACACCGGGGGCGGTTTCGGCGAGAAGGTCATCCCGATGCGCGAGGACATGTGCGTCGCCCTGGCGGCGACGCAGCTGCCCGCGCCCGTCAAGTGGATCGAGGACCGCCGCGAGAACCTGCTCGCCGCCGGCATGTCCCGCCACGAGCACGGCGACCTGCGCATGGGCTTCGACGACGAGGGCCGCATCGTCGGCGCCTACATCGACCACACCCAGGACATCGGCGCCTATCCGGCGCCGTGGCCGGTCGGCACCGCCGCGGCCGTCGGCATGCTCTTCCCCGGCCCCTACCGGGTGCCGCTGGCCGGCTTCCGCACGACGTCGGTGTTCTCCAACACGTCGGCCCGCATCGCCTACCGGGGCCCGTGGCAGTTCGAGTCGCTGGCCCGCGAGGTGCTGCTCGACATCGCGGCCCGCCGCATCGGCATGGACCCGATCGAGCTGCGGCGCCGCAACCTGCTGCAACGCGACGAGCTGCCCTACGCCAACGCCAACGGCATGCCCTACAGCGACATCACGCCGGCCGAGACGCTGGACCAGGCGCTCGGCATTCTCGACTACGAGGCGTTCCGCCGCGAGCAGGCGGAGGCCCGCGCTGCCGGCCGCTACCTCGGCGTCGGCACGTGCACCTACGTCGAGCCGACCACCACCGGGATGTCGTACTACGGCACCGAGGGCGCCACGATCCGCATCGAACCCTCCGGCAAGATCAACGTGTACGTGGCCGGCGGCTCGACCGGCAACAGCCTGGAGACCGCAGTCGTCCAGCTCACGGCCGACGCGCTCGGCGCCGACATCGCGGACGTGCGGACCATCCAGGGCGACACCGCGGTCACCCCCTTCGGCGCGGGCACCGGCGGCAGCCGCAGCGGGTCGATGCTGGCCGGCGCGGTGCGCGAGACGGCGTCGATGCTGCGGGCGAAGCTCGTCGCCATCGCCGCCCACCAGCTGGAAGCGGCGCCGGACGACATCGAGCTGGCCGAGAGCCACGCGCACGTCCGGGGCACTCCTACCGCGTCGGTGCCCCTGGGCAAGATCGCCGACATCGCCTACTTCAAGCCGCACAAGCTGCCCCCGGGCATCGACGTCGGGCTCGAAGCCAGCGCGCGCTACCGGGCCGAGAGCCCGACGATCTGGGCCAACGCCACCCACGTCTGCACCTGCGAGGTCGACGTCACGACCGGGGCCGTCACCCTCGGCCGCTACATCGTCAGCGAGGACTGCGGGCCCATGATCAACCCGAACGTGGTCGAGGGGCAGATCGCCGGAGGGTCCGTGCAGGGCATCGGCGGGGCGCTGTTCGAGCACCTCGTCTACGACGACGACGGCAACCCCCTGGCCACGACGTTCATGGACTACCTGCTGCCCACCTCCACCGACGTCCCGACGATCGAGTACGGCCACATCGAGACCGATGCCCCCGGTCCGGGCGGGTTCAAGGGCGTCGGCGAAGGCGGCGCCATCGGCGCCCCACCCGCGGTCGTCAACGCCGTCGCCGACGCGCTGGCGCCCCTCGGCGTCGAGATCACCCGGCTGCCGCTGACGCCCGCCGCCATCGTCGACCTGATCGAGAGCGCCCGATGAAGCCGGCTCCGTTCGAGTACCACGCCCCCACCACCGCCACCGAGGCGGTGGGCCTGCTCGCCGAGCTCGGCGACACGGCCAAGCTGATCGCCGGCGGGCAAAGCCTCGTGCCGATGCTGGCGCTGCGCCTCGCCGTGTTCGAGCACCTCGTCGACCTCGGCCGGGTCGAGGACCTGCTCGGCGTCGACCACGTCGACGGCGCGGTGCGCATCGGGGCGGCGACCACCCAGGCGACCGTCGAGCGCTCGACGGACGTCGCCGCCGCGGTCCCCCTGCTGGCCCGGGCCACACCGCTGATCGGCCACTTCCAGATCCGCAACCGCGGCACCGTCGGCGGGTCGCTGGCCCACGCGGACCCTGCCGCCGAGTACCCCGCCGTCGCCCTCGCCCTCGACGCCGAGTTCGAGATCCTGTCGTCGGCTGGCGGCCGCCGGACCGTGCCCGCCGCGGCGTTCTTCGACGGCCTGTGGTCGACCGCCGTCGGCGACGACGAGCTGCTGAGCGCCGTGACGTTCCCGGTGTGGACCGGCCGGTGCGGGTTCGCCGTGCGCGAGTTCGCCCGCCGCCACGGCGACTTCGCCATCGCCGGCGCGGCCGTGGCCGTCGAGCTGGACCAGGACGATCGGGTCCGCCGCTGCGCCATCGGGCTGCTCGGCCTCGGCTCGACCCCCGAGCGGGCCGGCGCAGCCGAGGAAGCCCTCGTCGGCCAGGGTGTCGATGACGTCGATGCCGAGGACATCGGCCGGCTGGCCACGTCGACGCTCGACGCCGTGCCGTCCGACCTGCACGGGTCCGCGGACTACCGACGCCGGGTGGGCGCAGCGATGGTGAGCGATGCATGGCGAGCAGCCAGCGAGGAGGCCCGTCGTGGGTGACATCGAGATCGAGCTCCAGGTCAACGGCGAGACGAACCGTGCCACGGTTCCCCCTCGCCTGACGCTCGCGGACTACCTGCGGGAGCGCTGCGGGCTGACCGGCACCCACCTCGGGTGCGAGCACGGCGTGTGCGGCGCGTGCAGCGTGCTGCTCGACGGCGAGGCCGTCCGGGCCTGCCTGATGTTCGCCGTGCAGGCCGACGGGCGTGAGGTCACCACGATCGAGGGCCTCGGGGGGCCCGACGGCGGCCTCTCCCCGCTGCAGGCCGCGTTTCGCGACCACCACGGGTTGCAGTGCGGCTTCTGCACCCCGGGCTTCGTCGTGAGCGCCACCGCCCTGCTCCGCGACACCCCCGACCCGACCGACGAGCAGATCCGGGAGGGTCTGTCGGGCAACCTGTGCCGCTGCACCGGCTACCAGGGGATCCTCGCCGCGGTGCGGGCCGCCGCCGACGGTGGCGTCGCCGGAGGCACCGCCGTCGACATCGCCTCCACCGACCGAGTCGCCGACGCGACGAGCTGATCCTCAGCCCGGTCGCCGCAGCATGACCGTGCGGGAGGGGAGGCGCCAGCCGGCAGGCGGATCGGACGCGCCGTGACCTTCGGCCCTGGTGGGGGGCGGCGCCCCCGGCCGGGGCCCCTCCCCGACGGCGAGCGCGACCGTGCCGTGCGATGGGGAGAGCACCTCGCTGTCCTCATGGCGCAGCGTGGCCGCACCGGTCGCTCCGGGCGGACGGCGATCAGAACGTGAGCTGACCCCGCAGGACGCTGTCGCCGGAGTGGGCCGGGTCGCCGTCGAGCGGCTCGACCGACACGTCGACCACCGGGAACTGCCGGGGGTCGAGGTCCGGCGGCAGGTCGTAGATGCCGTCGGACCGGACGGGGCCGAGCGACACGAGCTTGGAGACATCGCTGTCGATGACCCAGACCTCGAGGAACCCGTCGCCCGGGTCGAGGTCGGCGGTGTCGACCTGCAGCCGGTAGCGGCCGTCCTCTTCGACGAGCTCGGCGGCGCCCGACCCGGCATCGCCCAGCCGGTCGAGCTCGACCGACGCGACGACGTCCGGTGACGAGGAGTCGTCACCGAGCACGGCCACGCCCACGACCAGCAGCACCGCGGCCGCGGCCGCGCCCACGAGCCACGGGACGGCGCGCCGGCGGGGCCGCAACGGAACGGGCGCAGGCGCATCGGACGCGGGGGGCTCGGTCGAGCGGGGAACAGGGGACAGGGGCGGGACGGCGGTCTCGGCGGGTGCTGCCGAGTCGTCCGCCGCGCCCGGGGAGCCCGCGTCGAGGTCGAGCTCGGCGGCGATGCGCTGCCAGAGGCCCTCCGGCGGCTGCTCCCAGGTGACCGGCTCGGCCGGGCGGTCGCCGACGAGGGCGCGCAGCGCGTCGAGCTCGGCCTCGTCCGGTGGCGGAGGTGCGGTGTCGTCAACCATCGTGGTCACCTCCCTCCAGGTGGGTGCGCAATCGCCGCAGGGCACGTCGCATGTCGCTCTTGACGGTACCGAGCGGCAGGTCGAGCTTGGCCGCGATCTCGGTCTGGGTCAGGTCGGAGTAGAAGGCGAGCGCCACGACCTGACGCGGCCGTGGACCGAGCGTGTCGAGCGCGCGGGCGACGAGGAGGCGGTCGGCGAGCGCGTCGGGAGCCGGGCTCTCGGGATCCGGCTGATCGACCATGTCGTCCGCCGCCCCGGTGGTCGGTGCCCGCGACGCGCTCCGATAGGCGTCGAGCACCCGGTAGCGGGCGATGCCCAGCAGCCAGGCAGGCAGCGTGCCGCGGGCGGGGTCGAAGCGGTGACGCGACCGCCAGGCGCTCACGAAGGTCTCCTGCACCGCGTCGGCCGCAGCACCCCGATCGGCCAGCGACCGGGCGCAGTAGGTGAACACCAGCGTCCCGTAGCGCTCCCACGCCTGGCGCACCGCCGAGTCGTCGCCGGTGACCCACGCCGCGGCGAGGCGCTCGTCCGTGCGGTCCGGCTCGTCCGGCACGTCCTGGTCCTCGCCGGGCGTCACCTCCGAACCGTATCCACGCAGCGCGTCGCGTAGTCGCGCGCCGGGGTGGGAGGGAGGCGGTGAGTGTGGTGGTCATCGGTCAGCGGTGCTCCTGCCCCTCCTTCGCTCGCGGGGACGGCCTCGGATGCAGTCGGTGACCACTGCCACGGGCAGTGGCACCTCGAAAAGTTCCGCGGATCGCGCATCCGCGGCGGCGGTCCCGACCGGAGAGGGGTCGATCAGCCCGATCCCCCGAGGAGAACCCGCCATGACATCCCCGACCCGCACCCTCGCTGCCGCCGCAGTCGTCGCCTCTCTCGTCCTGGGGGCCTGCGGCTCCGACGACGACGACGACGCGAACGCCTCCGAGACGACCGAGCAGTCCGCCGACGCTCCCATGGACACGACCACCACCGAGACCGAGACCACCGATGAGGCAGCCGCCTCCGCCGACATCGTCGACACGGCGATCGAGGCCGGCAGCTTCGAGACCCTGGTCACCGCCGTGCAGGCCGCCGGCCTCGAGGAGACCCTCCGCAGCGAGGGGCCGTTCACGGTCTTCGCGCCGACGGACGACGCCTTCGCCGCCCTGCCCGAGGGCACGGTCGACACCCTGCTGCAGGACCCGACCGGCGACCTCGCCGACATCCTCACCTACCACGTGGTCGAGGGCGAGGTGATGGCCGCCGACGTCGTCGAGATGGACGGCCAGGAGGTGACCACCGTCAACGGCGCGACCGCGACGGTCAACGTGGCCGACGACGGGTCGGTGTCGCTCACCGACGCGGCCGGCAACGAGGTGAACGTGGTCGAGACCGACATCCAGACCAGCAACGGCGTCATCCACGTGCTCGACGGCGTGCTGATGCCCGCCTGATCCCGATCTGCCGCCCTGCCGTGGCCGGTGGTCCCCGCTCCCCCGGGGCCCGCCGGCCACAGGCGCGTCGGCGCGTATGGCGTCAGCTCGCCCGAGCCCGCACGCGGTACGGCCGTCCATCGGTCCCGCCCGGCTGCCCAGGTTCAGGGTCGCCGAGCATCAGCGGCCCCTGGCTCCGGCCGAGGCCAGGGCGTGCGCCTCGGCCATCAGGCTCTGCACGATCCCTGCGGCCGCGCTCGACCCCGCGGCGACGGCGTTGGCCACCGACGGCATGATCTGGCCCGCGTCCCCCGCGACGAAGACGCCGGGCACGCTGGTCGCCCCCATGCCCGACACCTCGATGGCGTCCGCCGCCAGAGGCCCCTCCGGCGCCAGCGCGACGCCCAGTCTCGTGGGCAGCGGGCTCCGCTGGCGGAGCGTGACGGGCACGAGCAGGCCGCCGCAAGAACGCTCGTCACCCCCGGCGAGGACCACGGCCTCGAGGGCCGAACCCGGCCCGCGGAGCCCGGTCACGCGGCGTTCCTCGACCGTGACACCTGCGGCGGTCAACCGGGTAACGTCCTCCGGCTCCAGGTCTGCCGGGCCGTCGGCGTAGAGGGTGATGTCGTCGCTCCACATCGACAGCAGCAGGGCGCGGTGGGTGCCCGTGGCGCCCCGGTCGAGGACGCCGAGGGCCTGCTCCCGCACCTCCCACCCGTGGCAGAACGGGCAGTGGAACACCGACCGGCCCCACCGCTCCGCCACCCCGGGCAGGTCCGGGCGGCGGTAGTCCATGCCGGTGGCGAGCAGCACCCGGCGCGTCCTCTCGGTGGTGCCGTCGCCGAGCGCGAGGACGAACGCCTGGCCGTCCCGCCCGCCGTCGATCACCGTCCCGGTGCGTACCTCGACCGTGGGGTAAGCGACCAGCTCCGCCCGGCCGGCCGCGTAGAGCTCGGCGGGCGGGCGTCCGTCGTGACCGAGCAGCCCGCCGATGCCCTCGGCGACAGCGTTGCTCGGGTGCCCGCTGTCGATCACCAAGGTGCGGCGGCGGGCGCGGCCGAGCACCAGCGCCGCGCTCAGGCCGGCGGCTCCCGCGCCGACCACGATGCAGTCCCATGTCGTGTCCATGACCCGAACGATGCCCGACCCGTCGTCGTGTGCCAACATCGTTTGCCATGCAGGCAAAGCCGTCCGACGAGACCGTCGACGCCCGGGTCCGACGCCGCCTCCGCGAGCTGCGGTCGCAACAGGACCTCACGCTCCAGCAGGTGGCGGAGCGCGCCAACATCGACATCTCCACGCTGAGCCGGCTCGAGGCGGGCAAGCGCCGACTGGCGCTCGACCACCTGCCCGGACTGGCCGCCGCCCTCGGGGTGACCGTCGACGACCTCATCGGCGGGGACCGCAGCCACGACCCCCGGGTGCACAGCGACCCCGTGCGCGGCGACGGTCTGACGATGTGGCCGCTGACCACGCGGGCCACCACCGGTGGTGTGCACGCCTACAAGATCGAGGTCGACGCCGCCCGGAACCGGCCGCCGGACCCGCTCCCCTCGCACGAGGGCCACGACTGGATGTACGTGCTCCACGGTCGGCTCCGCCTGATGCTCGCCGACGACGACCTCATCATCGAGCCGGGCGAGGCGGTCGAGTTCTCGACCTGGACCCCGCACTGGTTCGGCGCCATCGACGGTCCGGTCGCGCTCATCGCCCTCTTCGGCGCCCACGGCCAGCGCACCCACCTGACGGCCTGACGAGCCGGCACGACCTCCTCAGGACGCCGCCACGACCTCGCCACCGAGGATCGTCGCGGCGACCCGCACCGAGGCCGGATCGGCCAACGCCACCGCCAGCGGAGTGGCGAGCAGGCAGAGGTCGGCGGGGGCACCGGGCGCCACCCGGCGCGGTGATCCGCCCGGCACCTGCGGGTCGGACAGGAACAGGTCGAGCGCCCGGCGCGCGGTCACCACCTCGCCCGCGCCGAGCACCTCCCCGGACGGGGTCCGGCGGGTCGCCGCGGCCGCGATCGCCCGCCACGGGTCGGGGTCCGTGTACGGGGCGTCGGTGCTGCCCCCGACCGGGACCCCCGCGTCGATGAGGCTGCGACACGGGTAGAGCCACGGCTGGTCGTCGACGTCGACGTCGCGCCGGTAGTCGTCGCCCCGCTCGGCGACGAACCCCGGCTGGGTGACCACCGTCAGGCCGTGGCGGCGCAGGTGTGGGATCAGCGCGGGCGGGACGACCGCCCCGTGCTCGACCCGGTCACCCGGCCGTGACCCGGCCTCGTCCCATGCGGCGAGCGCGAGCACCAGGGCCACGCGGGTGACGCAGTGGATGGCGACAGCACGGCTGTGGCGGTGCGCGGCCCCGATGTCGGCGGCCAGCGCATCGAGCGCCGGGTAGGCCCCGTCGTCGATCACCAGCTTGACCGGTCCCCACGTCAGGCCCGGCGGGGCCACCGCTCCCGCCAGCGCCGGCCCGCCCGTCGCCACCACGTGCTGGGGCAGGTCGCCCGAGCGCACGGCCTCGGCCAGTGGCGCCAGCTCCGCCAGGGTGCCGTAGGGGGTCGTGTCGGTGACACCGGTGACACCCCGACTCGCCAGCTGGCGGCCGAGAGCAGCCAGGTCCGGCGGCCCCTCGTCGGGCAGGAGCGTGCGCAGCCAGTCGTCGGCCCGGTGCAACCGACCCGTGGCGCGCCCATGCTCGTCGCGCTCGACCCCGGAATGATCGGCGCTGTGACCCGGTCCCCCGAGGTCGCTCGACTGCCCATCGAGCCCGAGGGCGGCGATCGCCGCGCTGTTGAGCAGCCAGCGTGCCCCGCTGCGATGCTGGACGCGGACGGGTCGATCCGGCACCAGATCGTCGAGTGCACGACGATCGATGTCGCCGGCGACAGACTCGTGATACCCGACCGCCCGGATCCACGTCCCTGCCGGTCGTCGCGCGTCGGCGGCGCGCAGCGCGGCGGCGAGCCCCGCTCGGTCACGCACGTCCGGCGGCCCGGCCGCCACCGAACGGCGGGCTGCAGCCGTCGCCAGGAGGTGCAGGTGGTGGTCGTGCAGGCCGACCAGCAGCGCCCCTCCCCCGCCGGTGATCACGTCGCCTGCCGGGTCCGCCTCCAGCCGCGATCCGATCTCCGCGACGAGGCCGTCGGCCACGCGCACGTCGACCCGGCGGTCCTCGACCTCGACGTCGCGCACCAGCAGTGCGCGGTCGCCCTCAGCCATCGGACACCGCGTCGACCAGGCCCCAGGCGTGCGCGGTCGCGGCATCGAGGACCTCGCCGGTGAGCGCCAGACGGGCGGTGCGGTGCCGGCCGATGCGACGGGGGATGCTCACGGTTCCACCGGCGCCGGGCACGAGGCCGAGGGCGACCTCCGGCAGCGCGATCCGCACGTTCGGCGCCGCCACGACCGTGCCGGCGAACGCGGGGAGCTCGATGCCCGATCCGACGCACGCGCCATGGAGGTGGGCGGTCACCCGCCCGGCGACCGCGGCGATCGACCGCCCGACGCTCTGTTGCAGGCGGACCAGATGCGCGGTGGCGGGATCGGGGAAGGTCCCGAACTCGTCGAGGTCGCCGCCCGCGCAGAAGTCGGGGCCGGCACCGCGCAGCTGGACCTCGACGATCGCGGGATCGATGGCGGGGAGGCCGAACGCCTCGACCAACCGGTCGCGCATCTCGGTGTTCAGCGCATTGCGGACGTGCGGCCGGTCGAGCGTGATCGTGACGACGTCCCCGCGCCGCTCGACCCGCACCGGATCGCCCTCCCCCTCCCTCCGCCGCCGTGGTGGACGACTCGCCCGCCACGCCGCGAAGTCGGGGCCCGCCTGCAGGGTGGAGTACACGGCCGATTCTGTGGCCAGGCCCGCATCCACCGAGCGATGCGGCGCGCCCCGCAGCAGCACCGCCAGCGCGGTGGCCGCCAGCGGTGCCGCCTCCACGGCGGCGACCACCGCGTCGACTCCCGGCACGCGCGGCACGCCCGGGTCACCACCACGGGCAGGCTCGCCGCGGGGCGGGAGCAGGACGTCGCAGAGCCCGGCCGCCGGATGGGACTCGGCAGGCTCGACGGCGGTGAGCCCCACCACCACGGCCCGCACCCCGCCGTGCAGCGCGGGCAGCGCCGGAGGGGAGGCGTCCGCCCCCGGCCCGGACCGCGCTCCCGCCGGGGGCTCGGCGTCGAGATCGACGACGAGCACATCCGGCGCGCCGTCGCTCGACCACGGCCGGTGCCCACCGGTGCCGGCAACGGCACCGATCAGGGCAGCGAGGGGGACTTCGACGACCGGCATCTCAGCGGCGATCATGGTCGCGGTGACCGCCCCGTGCGAGCCGATGCCCTCCGGACCGCCGCTCGATCCCGCCGCCGAGCTGGCCGCGTGGGCGGCGAGCGGCGCCATGTGGCTCACCGGCCCGGCCGACGGGGCGCCGCTCGGTCCGCCCGCTGGTCTGGTGCCGAAGCTCGCCGCGATCGGCACCCTCCTGGCGGCCCGGGCAGCCGTGCTCGGCGGACGGCTCGAGATCGACCCGCTGGCCGTCCTCGGGCACCGCGCCGCGGTGTCCGGCCTGCGCCGCCAGGGAACGACGAGCTGCGGCGGCGCCACCCGGTTGCTGCGCGCTCGCGACGGGTGGCTGGCGGTGTCGCTGGCCCGACCGTCCGACGTGGAGCTGGTGCCCGCCTGGTTCGAGATCGACGGTGCCCTCGGCCCCCTCGCCGACGAGGAGGCGTGGGCCACCGTCGAGGCGCTGGTCGCCGCCCGTCCCGTCAGGCCCACCCTGGAGCGGGCGCTCCTGCTCGGGCTCCCCGTGGCCGCCCTGCCCCCGACCCCGCCGGCGCCGATCGCGCCCGCTCTCCCGCTGGCGCCGCTGCCCCTGCGCGCCACCGCGGTCACCCGGCGGGACCCCCCGCCTACGGCACCGCTCCCCGAACCGGCGGCGACCGACGGGGGGAGCCACGACGATCGACCTCTCCGGTCGCTCGCCGGGCTCGTCGTGGTCGACCTCAGCTCGCTGTGGGCCGGGCCGCTCGCAGGTGCCCTGCTCGCGGCAGCGGGCGCGACCGTCGTCAAGGTCGAGTCGACGCGGCGACCCGACGGCGCCCGCCGCGGCCCGCCGCCGTTCTTCGATCTGCTCAACGGGGGAAAGCGCAGCGTCGCCTTCGACCTCGCCGATCCGGGCGGCGTGCGGGTGCTGCAACGGTTGCTGCGCCGAGCGGACGTCGTCATCGAAGCCTCCCGGCCTCGCGCCCTCGAACAGCTCGGCATCGACGCGGTCGACCTGATGGCCGCCGGCGGTCCCCGGGTGTGGGTGTCGATCACCGCCCACGGCCGATCGGGGCCCGGCCGGGACCGGGTCGGCTTCGGCGACGACGCGGCCGTGGCCGGAGGTCTCGTGTGCCGGCAGGGCGACCAGCCGATGTTCTGCGCCGACGCCGTCGCCGACCCGACGAGCGGCATGGTGGCCGCCGCCGCCACGCTCGACGCCCTCGCGACCGGGGGCCGGTGGGTGCTCGACGTGGCGATGTCCGGGGTCGCGGCCCACCTCGCGGGGCCCACCTCGCCGCTGGAAGATCCCCCGCCGCGGGCGGTGCCGCCGCGTGCGGCAGCTGCCCGGGGCTCCGGCCCGCGGCTCGGCGAACACACCCGGGCGGTGCTGGCCGATCTGGGACTCGATCACTGAGCCGACCCTCACGGATCGGCGACTCGGCCCGTGCCGGGTCAGGCCTCGTTCGGCGCGGCGGTGTCGCCCGCGCTCCCCGCGTCGGCGGGGGCCGTCGGGGCCGGGCTCGGCGAGGCGTCGCCGAGCGCCGTGTGCATGCGATCGAGCCAGTGCGGCTCGAGGTTGGCGTACACGAGCCGGGCGCCCGCGAACCGCTCGAGCTCGGCGACGAGCGCGTTGCGGTCGAGCTCCTCCACCAGCAGCGCGAGGGTGGTGGTCCCCTCGGCGACCGCCTGGCGGAACCAGTCGACCCACTCGTCCGACACGCCGTGGTCGATGAGCTTGGCGGCGACGGCACCCGTCCCCGCACCCACGCCGGCACCGACCACCCAGCCGACGGGTCCGCCGAGGATGAGGCCGAACAGACCCGTCCACAGCCCCGCCGACAGCGCGCTGCGAGCGGGCTCCGGGTCGATCGTCTCGCGCACGACCGTCTTGCCCTCGTCGTCCTTCGTGACGAACACCGCGTCGATGAGCTTGAGACGGTCGGTGGACGCCAGCCGGGTGACCGCGGTCAGGAACTCCTGCGCCCGGAAGCTGTCGGCGAACGAGATGCCGACCAGGGTCTGGGGGATGGGGCTCCCCGTGTCATCGCTCATGACAATGAGCCTGCCACAACGCTCGGCTGCTTCCACCCCGGCGCGCCGCCGCTGACCAGCGGATTGCCCGAGTTCGTGTTGCGCTTTCGTGACAGGCCTGCGCTGGCTCGTTACATTCGTCGGAACGCGTTCTCGCTCACCGGGGCGGGACACGGCATCCGGTCAGGGCGCCGTCCGACACTGCGAGCTGGGGAGCTTCGTTGGGACCGTTCCACCGTCGAACTGCGCTGACCAGGGCTGCGATCGTCGCCGCGGTGGTCGCTGCCACCCTGTCGCCGGCGCCGGGATGGGCCCAGGAGCCCTCCGCAGAGGACCAGCTCGACGACGTCAGATCGCAGGCCGCCGCGGTGGCCACGGAGCTGGACGTGATCGAGGCCGAGGACGCCGAGATCCAGGCCGCTCTCGCCACCATCCAGACGAACGTCGCCGGGCAGCAGGTCGTCGTGAACGCCGCCAACGACGCCGCGGCGGTCGCCGAGGCCGACCTCGCCGCGTCCGTTGCCGCCATCGACGAGCTCGAGGCGGAGATCGTCGAGCTCGACGAGGCCGCCGACCAGGTGCTCATCGACGCCTACATCGACCCACCGCTCGACCACGCGCTCGAGATCTTCAAGTCGGAGACCCTGGCGGATGCCACGGTCAAGACGGCGATCGTCGAGATCCAGACCCAGGCCGACACCGACGCCATCGAGGAGCTCGACGCGGCCCAGAGCGCTCTCGAGGTCGAGAAGGCGGCCAAGGAGGAGCTGGCGGCGACCGCCAACGAGACGAAGGCCGAGGCCGACGCGGCCATGGCCGAGCTCGAGACGGCGCTCGCCCAGCAGACCGCCTTCGCCACCGAGGTCGAGAGCCGCCTCAATGCCAAGCTCGCCGAGGCCCAGGCCCTGGCGGCGTCTGACGCCGCGCTCTCCGAGCAGATCCTCGCCGAACAGGCGGCCGTGGCCGCCTCGCTCCAGGCCGCCGAGGGGCAGCCGTCGGGGTCGGCATCCACCATCTCCCCCGCTCCCGGCGGTCTGGCCACCGTCACCTGCCCGGCCGGCGGTTCGATCACCGTCGCCGGCTCGATCTCCTCGAACGTCCAGGCGCTCCTCGACGCGTCGGCCGCCTCCGGGGTGTCGCTGTGCGGCGGCGGCTTCCGCGATCCGCAGCAGCAGATCGAGTTGCGCAAGTCGCACTGCGGCACGTCCAACTACGCCATCTACGAGATGCCGTCCTCGCAGTGCAGCCCGCCGACCGCCCGGCCCGGCAGCTCGATGCACGAGCAGGGCCTCGCCATCGACTTCACCTGCAACGGCGGCGGGACCGTCAGCCGCGGCAGCTCGTGCTGGAACTGGTTGTCGGCCAACGCCAACAGCTACGGCCTCTACAACCTGCCGAGCGAGTCCTGGCACTGGTCCACGAACGGCAACTGATCCACGGCGTCGCCCGCTAGGACGCTGTTGAAGAATCCGCTCGTTGGTCCTCGCGTTTTCGGGCTGGGC
>CAYUXB010000076.1:0-14371 GCA_964448525.1 uncultured Acidimicrobiaceae bacterium | reverse complement strand
ACTACCTCACGTCATCTCATGCCGCGTGAACGATCGGGGCTAACGCAGCGCGCGACTCGGACGGCGCCGGGACCGGGTGGTGATCGATGCACGTTCTAGTGAGTCCGACGGGGACCGAGCGCGTCGCGGGAGATGTGGCGCCGGATGAGCCAGCGGACGGTGACGCCGGCTGGGACGAACGCAATGGCGCCGACCAGGCCCACGGGTGCTGCCCAGAGTCGATCTCCCCCTGCGAGCAGCAGCAACACGCCGGCGGTGCCGTTGATCGCGCCATGGAGGATCGCCGGCGCCACCGGTGATCCCGTGGCGCGACGCAGCTCATCGAGCGGCCAGCTCGCTGCGACGGTGAAGGCGGTCATCGCCACCACTCCGGCAAGTCGGTCATCGGGGTAGTTGAATCCGACGACGAGGATGAGCGGCGCGTGCCACAGGCCCCACAGCGCTCCGATCACGCCGATGGTCGCCGGCCGCCCGCGACTCTCGAGCCGCTCCCAGAGATGGCCGCGCCACCCGTACTCCTCCCCGAAGGCGAAGAGGCCGTTGATCGTGAAGCCCGCGACAACTCCTCCACCGATCGCGAGCAGCACGAGCACGGGAACGGGTGGGATCTCAGCCGAAGCCGCCATGTCGGCGTCCAACAGCTCCGCGAGGTTCGCTCGCACCGCTTCGGTGTCCCCGGGGATGCGCCCGACACCCTCGACGCCGGCCACGTTCCCGAGCACGCCGGTGAGGGCGAGCGCGGCCAGGACCCACGCGAGAGCGCCACCGACGGGCAGGAGCAAGGTCATGACCGGCTGTGCGAATCCGGTCTGCGCGGATCGGAGGAGGTCCCGGGGGCGCCGCCCACCGACCACCATCGCCGCGACGAGCGGTGCAGGCATGGCCAAAACGAGAACCAGACTGCTGATCAGCGGTGAGAGCGAGTCGCTGAACAGTCGCAGCACGAGCGCCGCACCGACGGGCCCGAGCAGCGCGGCAAGCCAGAACGCGACGATGGATCCGCTCCGATTCTGCTCCCGCCAAGTATCCGCCCGAGCGACTGGCATCCGCTGAGCATGCCATCCGGTGTTCCCGCCCGGTTCCGTCTGGCCTGCTCGCGCGAGTGGCGGCGCCGCGCCGCTGGTTCGTCGGTGTGCCGGGCAGCCGGGCCGAGGTCGTGTCGCCGGGTTCGAGGTGCCATCGGGCCGAGCGGCGGCCGCCGAAGCTACTGGTGTTCGCCTGCGTCAGGGATGAGGGACCGCTGCTGGCTGGGGCCAGGACTAGGGTCGGGCAGGTGGGGAAGGCTGACTGGGTTCAGACGGCGCGTCGAGTCGAGAAGCCGTGGGGCCACGAAGTTCACTTCGCGCTCGTCGACGGCAAGTACTGCGGCAAGGCGCTGCACATCTCCGAAGGCCACGCGCTCTCGTTGCAGTTCCACGAACAGAAGGAGGAGACGGTCTCCGTCCAGTCCGGTCGGCTCCTCTTCGAAGTCGGTGCGCCGAACTGCGACCTCGAGTCCTTCGAGGTGCTCCCTGGAGAGTCCGTGCACCTGCTGCCCGGCACGAGGCACCGGATGACCGCGGTCGTCGACACCGTCGTTCTCGAAGCCAGCACGACCGAGCTCGACGACGTCGTCCGCCTCGAAGATCGGTACGGCCGATAGTCCGCCACTCCGGATCCACATCGTCGTCGGTGCGGCCGTCCGGCGTGGCCGATCCGATCCTGCACTTGTCCCTACCGGCGCATGACCTCGACGACGCGCGTCGCTTCTACGAGGGGGGCGCTTGGAGCGGCTGCACCTGTACGAGGCCCGGTGGTTCGGAGCCTGACACCCACGACGAGGCCGAGTTGAACGCCCGGGACTGCGCGCCATCATGTCGTCGATGATCACGCCCGAGCGGGCTGCTGAGTATCACCGGGTCGTGTGCTCGGTGACCGCGTGGGCTGACGGGGCCCACGACATCATCGGTCTCGCCGTCGTCGGCTCCTGGGCCCGCGGTGAACCGCGCATGGACTCCGACCTCGATCTCGTCGTCCTCACTGCCGACAAGAAGCCGTACGCGACCGATGACCGGTGGATGGTGGCTGCTGTCGGCCAGCGGGCTGAGCTCGTGCGAATCCAGGAGTGGGGTCCGGTGACCGAGCGCCGGGTCGCGTTGCCGTCCGGGTTCGAGATCGAATTCGGGTTCGTGGCTCCGACCTGGGCCAGCACGGATCCGTTGGACTCAGGCACCGCGAGTGTCGTGCGCGCCGGTTGTCTGCCGCTCCATGATCCGTCCGGCGCGTTCGAGCTGCTCCTCGCGGCGGTGCGTGCCACCTGACCGGCGGGTCACCGTTGCTCGCGTTCTTGCCGCGCCTCAGCGGGCGAACGGTGGCTGGTAGCGGGGCTGGTAGAGCTGCATCGGGCCGGCTGCCGGCACGACGAACGTGGTCACCAGGCCGTAGCCCATGTCCTGGACCTCGGAGGTGAACTCCACACCTTTGGCGCGCAGCTCCGCCATCGTGGCCTCGATGTCGTCGCACAGGAACGAGATGTCGTGGTGGGGTGTCGTCGCCCACACCTCGCCGCCGTCGCCTTTGGTCGGGTGGACGCCCATCTCCGTGGGTGGTGTCTCGAAGATGAGCCAGCCGTCGCCGCCGTCGATCGACGACCAGCCGAGCACGTCCTGCAGGAACGTGCGGGTGACCGGCGCATCGTCGGAGTAGAGGATCGTGTGGACGCCGTTGATCATCCGCCAACGATACGTCCCGCTCGCTTCCCGATCATGGGAGACCCGTCTGCCGGCGCCTGCGCGGGCGCGGTCACGGTCAGTGCAGGACGGGGGCGGGGCCGCCGTCGGCGACCCGGGCCGCCGGCAGGGGGTTGGCGCGCCGGAAGGCCCGGCGGTCGAAGGCGTAGGGCTGGCCGGCCAGGTCGAGGCGCGGTGCCGCCGCAGCCCACAGCTCGACGGCGGCGTCGAACACCTCGCGGCAGCCGTCCACCAGGAGGAGCCCGCGCTCGCTCAGCACCGCGGCGGACAGCAGGCCGACGAGGTCGTGCCGGAAGCGGCACAGGATGTAGCCGAGCCGTCCCCGCAGCTCGTGTTGTTCGCCGCTGGTGATCGCGGGGGCGTGGAGGGCACCCCAGAGGCAGCCGGTCATCAGGGCCTCGGTGTAGACGGCGTGCAGCGTCACCAGGACGGTGCGACCCTCCGGATCGGGCGTGCCGTCGACCACGAGCGTCGCCTCGGGCCGCACGACGAAGCACTCCTGCTCGGCCCCGAACAGCATCGTCGTCAGCAGGACGTGGCCGCCCTGGTGGGCGAGCTCCTCGACGGCGAACGCCAGGTCGTCGCCGGGCCGCCGGTTCAGGAAGACCGCACCGTGCGCGGGCAGCGCCGCGAACGAGTTCGGCTCCTCCCCGGCGAAGGTCACGACGACCCGGACCACCCGTCGGAGCAGGTCGGCGACGTGCGGTTGCACCTCCTGGAGCACCGCGAACGCCCGCTCCAGGCCGGGCAGGAGGCCGGCCGCGCTGTCCGCTGTGGCGGCCCAGTCGACCGATCCGGCGTCCGGGCCGAGGTGCGGCCATCCGTGTGTCGGATGCGCCGCCACCAGGGTGGCGTCCGTGCCGGCCACCGGTTGCCGCGCCGCCACCCGGGCCGGCACGTCGGCCGGCCCGAAGGTCGGGGAGCTGCCGGTCAAGAGGGTGAAGTGGTCCGGTACCAGCAGCGACGCCCGGTCGAGTGCGCCGCCACCCGAGCCGTCGGGACGGTGGTCGAGCAGCGCCCGGACGACAGCCGCCAGACGATCCTGCCCGCGGTCGACAGCGCCGCGTCGAGCTTCTGGAACACGGGCACCAGCTCGTCGATCCAGATGCCGGTCGCCTCGAAGATGGCCTTGTGGCATCCCATGAACGTGCCGCCGTTGATCGAGCCGACCAGGTCGGTGACCTGCTTCAGCACGTCCTCCTGCTGGAACTCCCGCAGGGTGAGCCGCTGCGTCTTCGCGTCTGCCATGTCGATTCCCTTCGTCACCGGGGCCGGCCGAAGCGCCGTCCGCCACGCAACAGAGCCCGGAGCTCACCCGCGGATACAACGCCGGCACGCGTCTCGTTCCGTCGCTTCCGGGCTGCGGCGAGAGTCGACCTTCGGGAATCGTCGCCACACCTCGTACCCTTGAGGACCGCTCGGGCACGGTGCCCGACCGATGCGGTCGATGACCCTCTCCCGTAGACAGTTCCTCGCTGCCGGGCTCGGCGCAGCCGGGACGCTGGCCACAGGCGTGGGCCTCGGCGCCCACGTGCTGCCCCTGCTCGCCCGCGAGGACCTGATCCCCGGGCAGGCCCCCGACATCACGCTCGACCCGGCGGCGTGGACGACGACCGCCGACCACGTGTCGTTCGTGGCCCTCGGCGACAACGGCAGCGGTGGCCGCCAGGCGATGGCCGTCGCCGAGCAGATGGCGAAGACGTACCGCGACCGCCCCTACGGCAACGTCGTCCTGCTCGGGGACATCTGCTACTACGGCAAGTTCGCCGACCGCTACCAGGATGTCTTCGTACGGCCGATGGGTCCGCTGCTCGACGCGGGCGTGGACTTCGACCTGGCCATCGGCAACCACGACGACGCCCTGCGCCACACAGACACGGCCTACGAGGAGATCGAGGCCGAGGTCAGCTTGATCGACACCCCCGGTCGCTACTACGCGCAGACCTACGGACCGGCCGACGTCTTCGTGCTCGACTCGAGCATCCCCGGCCTCTTCGGGCCGCGGTCGTCCGAGCAGCTCGAATGGCTCGACGACACCCTGGCCAGCGCCACGAGCCAGTGGCGCATCGTGGCGATGCACCACCCGCCCTACTCGTCCGGGCGGCACGGCTCGACGCCGCGGGCGGAGGAGCTGCTGGTGCCGATCCTCCAGCGCCACAAGGTCGATCTCGTGCTCGCCGGTCACGACCACCACTACGAGCGCACCGTACCGCTCGACGGCATCACCTATGTCGTGAGCGGCGGTGGCTGCAAGACCACGAAGGTGGGCCACAGCGACTTCACCGCGGTGTCGAAGCGCATCCTCGAGTTCCTCCACGTCGAGATCGACGGCGACCACCTGGTCGGCACCTGCATCCAGCCCCAGGGCCAGGTCGCCGACTGGTTCGAGCTGCGGGCCCGGGAGCGCGCGTGAGCCGCCAGACCCTCCTGCGCGTGGCGATCGTCGCCTACGCGGTCGTCGACTGGCTGGTGATCATGGCGCCCAGCCTGGCGGTGAAGCTGGCGGCCGACCGGGGTGGTCTCGGCGACAGCAAGGGACTCGATCTGATCTTCGCCAGCCTCGTCATCGCCACCCCGCACGCGATCATCGCCGGCCGTCGCCTGCGCTACGAGGAGCGCACGGCCGTGTGGCGGGCGGACATCGTCATCGCGGCCATCGATGCCCTGGTGGTGCTGGCGTTGAGCACGACCATGCTCGTGCTGGCGGTGCTCGCGCTGTTCGCCGACGAGCACGCCGCGCTCGCCAACCGCGGCTTTCCCGTGGTGGTGCTGTGGATCGGGGTGCAGCTCGTCGCGGTCGCCCTGTCCGAGGCGACGGGGCGGTTCGTGTTCTGGTGGCTGGAGCCGCACCGGGCGGTGAAGCTGCTGCACCCCAGTCGGTACCGGCCCCCGACGGTGCGGAACGACGCTCGACAGGCGTCGTCGAGCACGTGACCATCGGGCGGTGGCCTTCCGCTTCACGACCCGCGCCGGGCACCCGACCTTCGTCGACCTGCCCTGGGACCGGCCCCTGACCGAGTGGGAGTCCGACCGGCTGGTCTCGCCGGTCCGCGGCATCTCCCGTCACGTCGTGCGGTTCGTCGCCTACGGCCCCGACGTCTATGCGCTCAAGGAGCTGCCCGGGCACCTGGCCGCGCGCGAATACCAGCTGCTGCGGGCCCTCGCCGACCGGTCGATGCCGGTCGTCGAGGCCGTCGGCACCGCCACAGGTCGCGCGACGGCAGCGGGCGAGCCCCTCGACGACGTCCTCATCACCCACCACCTCCAGTACTCGCTGCCGTACCGGGCCCTGTTCAGCCGGGCCACGCTGATCGACCTGTGGGACTCGCTGCTCGACGCGCTCGCCCAGCTGCTGGCCCAGGCGCACCTGGCGGGCTTCTTCTGGGGTGACTGCTCGCTGTCCAACACGCTGTTCCGCCGGGATGCCGGCGCGCTGGCCGCCTACCTGGTCGATGCCGAGACGGGCGAGCTGCACCACCGCCTCTCCGACGGCCAGCGCCGCCACGACCTCGAGATCGCCGAGATGAACGTCGCGGGCGAGCTGCTCGACATCGTGGCCGCCGAGCGCGAGGCGGCCGGGCAGCCGCCGGATGACCTGGACGGAGACGACGACCCGCGCCTCGAGCCCGCGGCGGTGGCGGACGACCTGCGTCGCCGCTACGAGGGCCTGTGGCGCGAACTGACCACGGTCGAGGTGTTCGGGGCGGGGGAGGAGTGGCGCGTGGCCGAGCGGGTGGGTCGGCTCAACGAGCTGGGCTTCGACGTCGACGAGCTGGAGCTGGTCGACGATCCGAGCGACCCCGACAGCCACCGCCTGCGCCTGACCACCCAGGTGGTGGAGCAGGGCCACCACCGGCGGCGGCTGTTGCAGCTCACCGGCCTCGACGTGCAGGAGAACCAGGCCAGACGGCTGCTCAACGACATCCTCGCGTTCCGGGCGGCCCTCGAGCGGAGCCACGGCCAGCCGGTGCCGGAGCAGATCGGGGCGCTCCGCTGGATGGTCGAGGTCTTCGAGCCCACCATGGCGGCCATGCCGTCCGAGCTGCGGGGGAAGCTGGAGGACGCGGAGATCTTCCACCAGGTGCTGGAACACCGCTGGTTCCTGTCCGAGACCGCCGGCACCGACGTCGGCACCGCGGCCGCCGTGGCCGACTACCTGGAGGGCGTGCTGCCCGCGGTCGGCGACGAGCGCACGGTGTTCCCCTCGCCGGTGACCGGCGAGGT
Organism: uncultured Acidimicrobiaceae bacterium; assembly: GCA_964448525.1. GTDB lineage: Bacteria > Actinomycetota > Acidimicrobiia > Acidimicrobiales > VFJN01 > ZC4RG19. The sequence goes on along the minus strand of CAYUXB010000076.1, from coordinate 7,418 downwards.
TCCGATCACCGGTCCATGACGGTGCGATGACGGACCGGCGCCGACGCGCACGCCGCGGGCGCCGGTGAGGGAAACTCTCCCGTGGTGACCACTCCGCTCAGCGACGCCCGCGGGAACCCGCCCGACGTCCACCGGCGCCGCCGGCGGTGGACTCGCCGGCGCGAGCGCACCGGGCCGTTCGCGAGCGGGCGGCTCGACCTCGGGCCCGGCCCGCTCACGATGCACGACAGCCAGCCGGACGGGCCGGTGATGTTCCGCGAGAGGAAGCGGTACATCGAGTTCGGCACGGTGGTCGCGGCGCTCGTGGCGCTGGCGACGATCGGCCTCGTCGCGGTGCTCGTCTACCGGGCGACGCGCGTCCACGTCGAACAGACCGGCGTCGAGGACGGCGCCGCCATCACCACGTTCGCCGCCGCCGCGTTCGAGGTGCGGTTCGAGTTCTCCAACGAGGAGGAGGCGGCGGAGGCGACGCTCACGGTCGACGGGGAGCTCATCGAGGAACCCGGGGTGCTCGGCACCTTCATGGTCTGGCGCCCGCCGGCCCCGCTCGCCGAGGGCGAGCACAGCATCGAGGTCGCCGTGCCCCGGGCCGTGTTCGGCGATTCGATCCACCGGTGGGAGTTCACGGTCGACGGCACGCCGCCCACGCTCGAGGTCCCCACCGCCCTCGACCCGGTAGCCATCGACGAGTCCGCCGAGGTCGCGGGCACCGTCGAAGCCGGGGCCGTCGTGACCGCGGACGGGGACGAGGTCGAGGTCGACGACGAGGGCGCGTTCTCCCTGCACTTCGATCGCCCGCCGCCCGGCCCGATCACCCTCGAGGCCGCCGACCGGGCCGGCAACACCACCACCACCCAGGTCGTGATCCCCATCACCTACCCCGGTCTCCGAGGGGTCCACGTCACCGCGGCGGCCTGGAGCAACGGACCCCTCCGCGACGGCGTCCTCCGCCTCGCCGACGAGGGCCGCATCGACGCCGTCCAGATCGATCTCAAGGACGACACCGGCACCGTCGGGTACGACTCGGAGGTGCCCCGGGCGCACGAGATCGGCGCGGTCACGCCTCACTACGACCTCGACGAGGCGGTCGCGCTGCTCGACGAGCGCGGCGTGCGGGTCATCGGCCGGATCGCCGCCTTCCGCGACCCCAAGCTCGTCGACGCCGCGTGGGGCGCCGGCCAGGCCGACCAGGTCATCCAGTCGGTGCGCGGCGGGCCCTACGAGACGCTCGGCAAGTTCACCAACCCGGCCAGCGCGGCGGTGCGCCGCTACAACCTCGACATCGCCATCGACGCCGTGAGCCGCGGCGTCGACGACATCCTGTGGGACGACGTCCGGCTGCCGACGGGGGAACCCGACACGATCGTCGTTCCGGGGCTGACGGCATCGCCCTCCGACGTCGTCACCGGCTTCCTCGCCGAGTCGCACAGCGAGTTGCGGCGCCGCGGCGCCTACCAGGGCGTCACCACCGTGGGGATGGCGGCCGACACCGGCGACCCGATCGGCCAGGACGTCGCCCGCATGGCCCGCAACGCCGACTACCTGAGCCCACAGATCTACCCGGGGTACTGGGCGGCGGGCCGCTACGGCGTGCCGGACCCGCCCCACATGCCGGCCGAGTTCACGGTCGCCCTGCTGGCCCGCTACCAGGAGGTCACGGCCGGGACCGGCGTCGTGATGGCCCCCTGGCTCCAGGCCTTCGAGCTCCAGAGCGGGGCGTACGGCGACAGCGAGGTGCGGGCGATGATCGGTGCGCTGCACAGCCTGGGCGTCGACCGCTTCCTGCTGTGGAGCCCGCGGGTCCAGTACCCGGCGGGAGCCCTCGACCCGGTCTCCTGAACAGGCGCGGGGCCGCCCGTGGCTCGGGCGCCGGAGGGGACGGTAGGGTCCGTGCCCATGGCCGATCAGGCGACCTTCGCGGACCAGACGATGGAGCTCATGCCGTCGCTGTACGCGGCCGCCATGCGCATGACCCGCAACCCGGCCGACGCCGAGGACCTCGTGCAGGAGACCTACCTGCGGGCCTACCGCGGCTTCGGGGGCTTCGAGCAGGGCACCAACCTCAAGGCCTGGCTCTACCGCATCCTCACCAACACCTACATCAACACCTACCGGGCCAAGAAGCGCCGTCCGGACGAGACCGACCTCGACGACGTGGAGGACCTGTACCTCTACCGGCGCATCGGTGGGCTCGAGGCGGCGATGGCGGGACGCAGCGCCGAGGACGAGCTGCTCGACCGGTTCACCGACCACGAGGTCAAGCAGGCGCTCGAGGCCCTGCCGGAGAACTTCCGGATGGCGGTCCTGCTCGCGGATGTCGAGGGATTCGCCTACAAGGAGATCGCCGACATCCTCGACATCCCGATTGGTACCGTCATGAGTCGGCTGCACAGGGGAAGAAAGGCGCTCCAGAAGCAGTTGTACGAGTTCGCAGTGGAGCGCAACCTCACTGCACCCGTCCCCGACGACGCACAGGTCTGAGCCTGATGACCGAACCCACCTCCGAGTGCCAAGACGCACTGCACCAGCTGTACGGCTATCTCGACGGCGAGCTCACCGACGAGAGCCGGGCGGCCATCCACCGCCACCTCGACGGCTGCCAGCCCTGCGCCGAGCCCTACGACTTCGAGGCCGAGCTGCGCGAGGTCGTGCGGCGCAAGTGCCAGGAGAAGGTGCCCGACAGCCTGATGAACAAGGTCCGGGCGGCGCTGGCCAACGAGGCCGCGCATCCCGCCGAAGGCGTCTGATCCCCACCCCGTACGGCCCGCCGACAGCGGTGCGCCGTGTCCCGCGTCAGTGCGCGCCGCGCGCGGTCAGCACCGCGACGGGGGTCTTGGCCAGGATGACGAGGTCGCGCCAGAGGCTCCAGTTCTGGACGTAGTCCGCGTCCATGTCCACCCGCTCCGGGTAGTCGATGCTGGAGCGTCCGTTCACCTGCCAGGCGCCCGTGATCCCCGGCCTCACCGACAGGTAGGCGTCGCGCTTGTCGCCGTAGTTGTCGACCTCCGCCGGCACGACCGGGCGGGGGCCGACCACGCTCATCGTGCCGAAGGCGACGTTGAGCCACTGGGGCAGCTCGTCGAGGCTGGACCGCCGCAGGAAGCGACCGATCGGGGTGATGCGCCGGTCGATCTCCGCCGGGAGCTTGAAGCCGTTGTCGACGTACTCCTGCAACAGGCACGGGTCCTGCTGGAGCAGGTCTTCGGCTTCGCGATGCATCGTCCGGAACTTGTACATGCGGAACGGTCGGCCCCCCAGCCCGACCCGCTCCTGGGCGAACACCACCGGACCACGGGACGTGAGCAGCACCGCGAGCGCGGTGGCGAGGCCCAGCGGAACGACCAGCGGGGCCGTGACCACCACGATCACGATGTCGAGGGTGCGCTTCAGGTGCGAGGTGGCAGGGCGGGCGGGCGGCGGTGTGAGGGCTTCAGCGTTCGACAGCGCGGGCGCGGCGGCGACGACACGTGGCCGCTCGATCTCGTGCTCCCCCAGCTGCCGCAAAGCTCATCGTCCCCCAGGTACGGGCCCCGCTGTTGCGCCGGACGTTAGCAGCGGGCCAGTCCACGCCGCGGGGAGCGCGCCCAGCGTGACCGGGACGCCGAGGTGGGCCGACGGCGATGGTTCGTGGAAACCGCCTGCGGGTGCCTACGATGCCCTCATGTTCGCCGTGGTGTGGCACTACTGGATCGCCGTCGCTCTCGTCCTCGGCGTGGTCGGCACGCTGGGGATGCTCGCAGCCGGGTACCTGAAGAACGTCGAGTCGACCCGCTACCCGAAGGGTCGGTAGAGGCGGTGGTCGGCCCGGTCGACTGGGGCCTCGCCGAGCGAGTCGCGGTCCGGGTCGCCGGTCGAGAGCCGCTCGCGGCGTCGTACCACTACGAGCGTCTCGCCGCCGACTTCGACGAGCTCACGGCCCAGGCCGAGGAGCTCGTCGAGCGCGCGACCGGGCTGCGCTCGACCAGCGGCGCCGCCCGTGCCCGGGTTGTCGACCGTGGCGACTGGGTCCGCGCCAACCTGGCCAGCTTCGGCCGGCTGCTGCGCCCGCTGACCGACCGGATGGCCGAGAAGATGGACGACCGGCGCGGGGCAGCCTCGCTGTTCGGCGGCGTGTCGCGCCGCGCGGCCGGTGTCGAGATCGGCGGGCTGCTCGGGTGGATGGCCACCCGGGTCCTCGGCCAGTACGACCTGCTGATCATCGAGGACGAAGACCCCGAGGACCAGGACATCGTCTACTACGTCGGGCCCAACGTGCTGGCGCTCGAGAAGCGGTTCGGGTTCCCGCCCCGCGAGTTCCGGCTGTGGCTGGCGCTCCACGAGGTCACCCACCGCGCCCAGTTCACCGGCGTGCCCTGGCTGCGGCCGCACTTCCTGTCGCTTGTGAACAGCACGCTCGACGCGGTCGACCCCGACCCGAAGCGCTTCCTCGACGCGTTCTCGCGCGTCGTCGCAGACGTGCGGGCGGGCAACAACCCCCTCGACGAGGGCGGCATCGCCACGCTGCTCGCCAGCCCCGATCAGCGCGACCTGTTCGGCCGCATCGGCGGGATGATGAGCCTGCTCGAAGGCCACGGCGACGTCACGATGGACCGCGCCGGCGAGGGCCACGTCCCCTCGGCCGACCGGTTCTCCCGGGCGCTGCGCGAGCGCCGGCGCCAGGGCGGCAGCGCCGCCAAGGTGCTGCAGAAGATCATGGGCATCGACGCCAAGATGAAGCAGTACGCGCAGGGCGAGTCGTTCATCGCCTACGTCGAGCGCCACGGCGGGCCCAACGCGCTCGACGCGGCCTGGCGCGGGCCGCAGTGGCTGCCGAACCTGGCGGAGATCCGCGCGCCGCAGGAGTGGCTCGATCGGGTGCGCCTCTCCGAGGAACTGGTGGGCTGACCCTCCGGGCCACGGTCGTCGATCGGTGGCGCACGTACAGTCCAGGTGTGGACGACTCCGGTCGGTGGCCGAGCAGCGTGGACGACCTGGTGGGCCGATGTGACTTTCCCCCGGCCGGCACCGACGTGACCTGTGCCGTGTCGGGTGGTGCCGATTCGCTGGCGCTGCTGGCGCTCGCGAGCCGCGCGGGGTGCCGGGTGACGGCCGTCCACGTCGACCACCGGCTGCGGCCCGGCTCCGAGGCCGAGGCCGAGGTCGTGTCGGCTGCGGCCGAGCGGTTCGGCGCCGACTTCCGGGCCGAGTCGGTCGCCGTCGGTCCCGGGCCCAACCTCGAGGCGCGCGCCCGGGCGGCGCGCTACGGCGTGCTGCCCCCCGACGTGCTCACCGGGCACACGGCCGACGACCAGGCCGAGACCGTGCTGTTGAACCTGATGCGCGGCGCCGGGCTCGACGGGCTGGCGGGCATGGCGGCCGCCCGGCGCCCGCTGCGCCGGTTGCGGCGCCGCGAGACCGTCGCCGTCTGCGCCGACCTGGGCCTCCGGCCCGTCGCCGACCCGTCCAACGACGACCCGGCTTTCCGGCGCAACCGGGTGCGCCACGAGTTGATCCCGCTCTTGGACGGCATCGCGGCGCGCGAGGTCGTGCCGGTGCTCGCCCGCCAGGCCGACCTGGTGCGCGACGACGTCGCCGTCCTCGACGAGCTGGCGGCCGAGATCGAGCCTGCGGACGCCGACGATCTGGCCGTCGCCCCGGTGGCGTTGGCCCGACGGGCGGTCCGCCGCTGGCTGCGGCACGCCGGTCCGGGCGGGCCGGAGTGCTACGCACCGGACGCCGCGGCCACCGAACGCGTGCTCGCGGTTGCCCGCGGTGACGCGGTCGCGTGCGAGCTGGCCGGCGGCTGGCGGGTCGCCCGGCGCGCGGGCCGGCTACGCCTCGAGCCGCCGGACCGGTAGGTTCTCACCCGCATGCCGATCGATCCCCCGTCGTCAGGCGACGCCGCGCCCGAGGCGGGCCGGCCCCGCGCCGCGCGCGTCGTTCCCGTCACCTCCGGCCTGACCAACGGGTTCGTCCATCACGTCGACGAGCCCGCGCTCGGGGACGTCGTGGTGACCGAGCAGCAGATCCGCGAGCGCATCGCGGAGCTGGGCGCCCAGATCACCGCGGACTACAGCGACGAACCGCCGCTGCTCGTGTGCGTGCTCAAGGGCGCGTTCGTCTTCCTCGCCGACCTGGCCAGGGCGATCCACCTGCCCATCGAGATCGACTTCATGGCGGTGTCGTCCTACGGCGCGTCGACCCGCAGCTCGGGCGTGGTCCGCATCGTCAAGGACCTCGACATCGATCTCGCCGGCCGGCGGGTCATCCTCGTCGAGGACATCGTCGACTCGGGCCTCACCCTCACCTACCTGCGGCGCAACCTCCTGGCCAGGCAGCCGGCCAGCCTGGAGGTGTGCGCGCTCTTCGTCCGTCAGGGCAACCAGAAGACGCAGGAGGACCTGCGCTACGTGGGCTTCGAGATCCCCCCGGCGTTCATCCTCGGCTACGGGCTCGACGTGGGCGAGCGCTTCCGCAACCTGCCGTACGTGTGCGTGTACCGCGGTGACGGATGACCGTCGCGGCGCGTACCGCGGTCTGACGCGCTGGGTGATCCGCCGATAGCCTGACCGGCACCGTGAAACGATTCCCGAGAGCTGCACTGCTCTATCTCGTCATCGGTGCCGCCGTGCTCTTCGTGGGCCTCCGGTTCTCGAGTCGGGCTCCGGAGCGCGAAGACATCGATCTCTCCGAGTTCCGGCGGTCGATCGACGCCGGCGAGGTCGCCACCGCGGAGATCAAAGATCGCGACAACGCGGTCGTCGGCAAGCTGAGCGACGACACGGAGTACCGCGTCGCGTTCCCGGCCGAGTTCGCGGACGAGCTCGTCGACGAGCTCCACGAGGCCGAGCCCGCCATCGAGGTCTCGACCGACCAGCAGTCCGACTCGCTGTGGACCAGCCTGCTGTTCAGCCTGCTGCCGATCCTGCTGCTCGTCGGTGCGTTCCTCCTGGTCATGAACATGATGCAGGGCGGCGGCAAGGGTGTCATGCAGTTCGGCAAGTCCCGGGCCAAGCAGGTGTCCAAGGACGACCCGTCGGTCACCTTCGCCGACGTGGCGGGGTGCGACGAGGCGGTCGAGGAGCTCCAGGAGATCAAGGAGTTCCTCCAGGACCCGGGCCGCTTCCAGGCCATCGGCGCCCGCATCCCCAAAGGCGTGCTGCTCTACGGGCCGCCGGGCACGGGCAAGACGCTGCTCGCCCGGGCCGTGGCCGGCGAGGCCGGGGTCCCCTTCTTCCCGATCTCCGGCTCCGACTTCGTCGAGATGTTCGTCGGCGTCGGTGCCAGCCGCGTGCGCGATCTGTTCGAGAAGGCCAAGCAGGCGGCGCCGGCCATCGTGTTCGTCGACGAGATCGACGCCGTCGGCCGCCACCGCGGCGCCGGCATGGGCGGCGGCCACGACGAGCGCGAGCAGACCCTCAACCAGCTCCTCGTCGAGA
>CAYUXB010000075.1:0-14724 GCA_964448525.1 uncultured Acidimicrobiaceae bacterium | reverse complement strand
GGGCCTCGTCGGCCGGGGTGAGCACCTCGGACTCGTCGACGTAGTCGACGCCGAGGGACTGGAGGATCTGCGCCTCGACGAAGTGGCCGATGCGGGCCTTGGCCATGACCGGGATCGTGACCTCGGCGATGATCCCCTCGATCAGCTCGGGATCGCTCATGCGGGCCACACCGCCGTCGCGGCGGATGTCGGACGGCACCCGCTCGAGCGCCATGACCGCCACCGCACCGGCGTCCTCGGCGATCTTCGCCTGCGCGGCGTCGACCACGTCCATGATGACGCCGCCCTCGAGCATCTCGGCGAGGCCACGCTTGACGCGCTGGGTGCCGGTGTCATGGGTGGGCGCAGGGGTGGGAGAGGTGGCCGACTCGCTCATGCAGGCATTCTACGAGCCCACGGCCTGCGCTCCCCCAGCCAGTTCCCCCGGGATTGGACCGGTTCAGAGCTCGCGCAGCAGCGCGATGCGCTCCTCGAGCGGTGGGTGGGTGTCGAACATGCGGTTGAACCGCGACAGCCGCCCCTCGGGCTCGGTCTGCGCCGCTGGTTGCTCGATCCACAGATGGGCCGTCGCATGGCTGGTCGACGCGACGACCGTCGAGTCGTCGCGCAGCTTCTCCAGCGCGGAGATGAGGCCGGGTGGGTAGCGGGTCATCTCGACCCCCGACATGTCGGCCAGGGTCTCGCGGCGGCGGCTGACCGTGCGCTGCATCACCTGGGCGACCACCGGGGCGAGCGCCAGAAGGGCGAAACCGGCGATGGCCAGGATCGCCTGCGGTCCCCCGCCGCCGCCCTGGCGTGAGTCGAAGTCGCGGTGCGAGTTGCGGCCCATGCCCCACCACGTCATGCGGATGCCGATGTCGGCCAGCAGCGCGACGACGCCCACCATCGTGACGGCGAGGGTGGAGACGAGGATGTCGTAGTTCTTCACATGCGACAGCTCGTGCGCCAGCACGGCTTCGAGCTCGATGCGGTTCATCTTCTCGAGGAGGCCGGTCGTGACGGCCACCGCTGCGTTGCGGGGGTTGCGGCCCGTGGCGAAGGCGTTGGGCGCCGGGTCGTCGACCACGTACAGCCGCGGCTTCGGCAGGCCCGACGCGATGCAGAGCCCCTCGACGATGTTGTGGTAGCGGGCGTACTCCTCGACCGACGCCGGCTTGGCGCGACTGGCGCGCAGGGCGATCGCGTCGGACTTCCAGTAGGCGAGCACGCTGCTGCCCCCCGCGACCACGATGGCGATCACGATGCCGACGGGCCCGCCGCCGATCAGGTAAGCGAACGCCGCGCAGACGAGAGCGACGAAGATCACGAAGCCGGCCACGAGGAGCCAGCTGCGGCGCTTGTTGGCGGTGACCTGGTCGTACATGGATGCCGAGGAGATGCCTGCGAGCGCCACAGGTCAGAAGCTGACCTGGGTGGGGCCGCGCGACTCGTCGTCGGCCTGGAAGTACTCGCGCTCGGAGAAGCGGAACATGTTGGCCAGGATGTTGGCCGGGAAGCTCTGCACCTTGGTGTTGTAGCGGTACACGGTGTCGTTGTAGAACTGCCGCGCGTAGGCGATGCGGCCTTCCGTGCCCGTGAGCTCCTCCTGGAGCTGGGCGAAGTTCTGGTTCGCCTTCAGGTCGGGGTACGCCTCGGACAGCGCGAACAGCGACTTGAGCGCACCGGACAGCATGTTCTCGGCCTCCGCCTGGTCGTGCGGGCCCTGCGCGCTCATGCCGACGTTGCGGGCTTGGATGACGGCGTCGAGCGTCTCGCGCTCGTGGGAGGCGTAGCCCTTCACGGTCTCGACGAGGTTGGGGATGAGGTCGTAGCGCCTCTTGAGCTGCACGTCGATCTGCGCCCAGGCGTTCTCGATGCGGTTGCGCAGGGAGACGAGGCCGTTGTAGCTGGCGATCACGTACAACGCGAGGAGCACCAGCACGACGACGAGGATGATGAGCACGACGGTCACGGCCGTTCATCCTACGCAGCCCGGGCGGACTCCCCTCGTCGTGTCGCCATGCCGGGGCGGCAGCGGCGCGATGGCCGTCCCACCAGATCCCCCGCGTGAGCTCGGACGAACGCCCTAGTTGCTCGCCCTCGTCCCCGCGGCGAGGCGCTCGTAGCGGGTGATGTACTCCTCGGCCAGCCGCACCATCGAGAACTGCTGGGCGCGCCGCTCGGCCGCCAGCACCAGGCGGGACCGGGTCGCGCCGTCGCCGAGCGCGCGTTGGAGCGCGCCGGCGAGGGCCTCGCTGTCGCCGGGTGGCGTGAGCAGCGAGTCGACCTCGTCGGTGGCCACGTTGGCGTAGCCGTCGAGCGCGGACGCCACGACCACCGCACCGGCCGCCATCGCCTCCACCAGCACGATGCCGAAGGACTCGCCGTGCAGCGACGGGGCGCAGAACACGTCCGCGCCGCGCATGCGGGCCGCTACCTGGTCGTCGGTCAGGCGGCCGAGCCACTCGATGCGCGGATCGCCGCCGTGGCGCGCCCGGAGCTCCTCGCTCTGCGGGCCGGTGCCGCCGACCCACACGGTCACCTCCGGCGCCAGGAAGCGCAAGGCGTCGAGGAGCACGGCCAGGCCCTTGCGCTCCTCGTGCCGGCCGATGAAGAAGATGGTCGGGCCGGTCGTCGGCGTGGGCGTCGCCTTGGCGAACCGCTCGATCTCGATGCCGTTGAACAACATGTCGTAGGTGCCGCCGAGCGCCTTGCGGGCCGTGGCCAGCGCGTCCTTCGACACGGCGCAGCGCAGGTCGAGCCGGCGGGCCAGCCAGCGGACGCCAGGCCGGGTGACCGCGTAGGCCGCGCTGTCGCCGGAGCGGTGGAACGTGCCGACCATCGGCGCGTTGCGGAACAGCAACGTCGTCATGGTGGGGCCCGGCGCCAACGGCTCGTGCAGGTGGAGCACGTCGAAGGCTTCGTCCCGCAATGCCCGGAGCGTGCGGAGCTGGGCCGCGGGGTCGGGCGCGAGCGGCGCCACCGAGCCGTTCGACGCGGTGGGCACGCTCGCGCCGAGGGGGATCACGCCCGGGTCGGGCGGCGGACCGTCGGAGGGCCCGAGCACCCGCACGTCGGTGCCCAGCACGCGCAGCGTGCGGGCCAGGCCCAGCACCTGCGCCTGGACGCCGCCGGGGATCGTGAGGCTGTAGGGGCAGACCAGCCCGATGCGCACGGCACAAGCGTAGTGCTGTCGCCGGGGTCCGTACGCCGGTGCGCCCTGGGCCGAGCGTCAGAGGCGCACGGCCGCCCGCTGCGCCGCCCAGTCGCTCGGCCAGTTGGGCTGCATCAGGTGCCACTGCTCGGGCGCGGCGCGGATGAGGACCTCGAGCTCGTCCGCGACCGCCTGGGTGATGCGGGCCACGTCGGCCCGGAAGCTGCCCTCGCGCGCGACGGGGATGGGTGGTCGCACGACGCCGTGGTGCGTCCGCCCACGGTCGTAGATGGCGGTCGGCAGAAGCGGTGCCCCGGTGCGCAGGGCGAGCACCGCCGGCCCGGACGGAAGGGTGGTCGTCTCGCCGAAGAACGTGACCTCGACGCCGCCGCGGCTGATGTCGCGGTCGCACAGCAGCGCGATGGCGTTCCGTTGCTTCACCGCGTGGACGACCGACCGGCCGGCGTCCGGGCCGAGCGGAACGATCTCCATGCCGATGCTCTCGCGGTAGTCGACGAACCACTCGAACAACGCCGGTGGCTCGATGCGCTCCACGACCGCGGTGACCGGCGTCTGCTCGACCCGCGTCAGCCAGTAGGCGCTCCACTCCCAGCTCCCGAGGTGAGGCATCACCACCAGCGGGCCGAAGCCGTCCTCGCGGGCCCGGAGGATGTGGTCGTAGCCCTCGTAGGACATGCGGGCGTCGAGCTCGGCGGGACTGATCGTCGGCAGCCGGAACGACTCGCCGTAGTAGCGCCCGTAGGACCGGTACACCTCCCGCACCCGCTCCTCGAGAGCGGAGCCGGACAGCGAGGGGTCGACGCGGAGCTGGTGGCGTTCGACCATGGCGCGCCGGTCGTTCGACCGGCGGGCCATGAGGGCGGCGATGCCGGGGGCGCCGACGTCGACCACCCTGCCGGGCAGCAGGCGCGCCACGGCGGAGGCGCCGCGGTAGGCGGGCGTGACGAGGTCCATGCGTGGCGCGAGCCCTGGCGATCCGTCGTGGGTCGATCAGCGGCGACGGCCCGGCGACATCGGCTTGCGGCGCCGGGGCCGCTGGTTGGCTCGGCCGACCCGGCGCGAGCGCCACCGGGCGCCCAGCGGCTGGACCTGGGGGGCCGAGGCCTGGCGCCACACCTTGACGAACCGCTGCACGGCGGTGAGCAGCGTGAGCGCCAGCATGACCCAGAGCACCGGGACGAGCAGCGACTCGAACAGCAAGCCGAAGGCGAGGAGAGCCAGGCGCTCCGCCCGCTCCATCAGCCCGCCGCGCGCGTCGAAGCCGAGCGCCTCGGCCTTGGCCCGCTCGTAGCTGATGAGCATCGACGCCGCCATCACCGCCATGGGCAGCACCGCGATGCGTCCGGGCTGGGTGGAGTCGAGGTACCAGGCCACGCCGCCGAGCAGCAGCGCGTCGCTGATCCGGTCGATCACGGAGTCGAAGAAGGCCCCGCGGGGTGACGCCGTGCCCGAGGCCTTGGCGACCGCGCCGTCGAGCACGTCGGGCACCGCGGTGAGCACGAGCAGCAGCAGCCCGGCGCGCAGCGAACCGTTGGCGATGGCGACCGCAGCGGCGACCGCCATGACGAGCCCGGTCGTGGTGAGGTGGTTGGCCGTGATGCCGGTGCGCCGGATCTGGCCACCGATGGGTCGCAGGCCCTTCTCGAAGGTGCTGCGCCACCGTCCGTCGAACATGAGGTCTCCAGATGTCGGTCGGCTGGCGCGACGGCCGGCGGGTCCGACCCTTCCGTGCGGAGCGCGCCGTCGAGGACGTCGTCAAGCGTAACAACGCGCACCGGCCTGACACGACCACCCCGCGATCCGCGCGCCGACGGACCGACCGTGCGTGGATCGGCGCCGCGCAGCGGGTGGCCGCCCCGCTACCCTCGCCGTCATCGCCGACTGGACACCGAGGGGGAGCCTGGTGAAGCGGTATGCGACCGGTCAGATCCGCAACGTCGCCCTGGTCGGGCACAGCGGAGCAGGCAAGACGAGCCTGGCCGAGGCCCTGCTCCACCGAGCGGGCGCCATCAGCCGCATGGGACGGGTCGAGGACGGCACGACGGCCTGCGACTTCGATCCCGAGGAGCAACGCCGCGGCATCTCGCTGTCGCTTGCCGTGGCCCCGTTCGAGTGGCGCGGCCACAAGATCAACCTGATCGACACCCCTGGCTACGCGGACTTCCTCGGCGAGGTCGCCGCCGCGCTTCGCACCGCGGACCTCGCGGTGTTCGTCGTGAGCGCGGTCGACGGCGTCGAGGTGCAGACCGAAGAAGCGTGGGACCTCGCCGGGCGCATCGCCATCCCCCGCATGATCTTCGTCAACAAGCTCGACCGCGAGCGCGCCGACTTCGACGTCACCCTCGCCCAGCTGCGGGAGCGCCTGGGGTCGGGCATCGCCCCGCTCGAGCTGCCGATCGGCGAGGAAGGCGGATTTCGCGGCATCGCCGACCTGCTCACCGACACGGCCCACATCTACGAGGGCGGCGTTCCCCGCACCGAGCCGATCCCCGACGAGATGGAGGAGCTCGAGCACCGGGTGCACGACAACCTGGTCGAGGGCATCGTCGTCGCCGACGACGCCATGCTCGAGCGCTATCTCGACGGCGACCTGCCGAGTCTCGACGAGCTCGAGCACACCCTCCACGACGGCATCGCCGATGCGACGGTCTTCCCGGTGGTGGTGGGCTCCGCGACCCAGGAGATCGGCATCGACCGCCTCGCCGACCTGCTCGTCGAGGTCGGCCCCTCCCCGCTCGACCGGCCGGTGCCCATCACGGCCGGCAACGGTGAGCACCCCGAAGAGATCGACGTGACCGCCGACGCGGCGGGCGACCCGCTGGCGTTCGTGTTCAAGACGATCGCCGATCCCTACGTCGGCCAGGTCAGCCTGTTCCGGGTCGTATCGGGCACGGTCAGGCCCGACGACCACCTGGTCAACACGCGCACGGGCGACGACGAGCGGCTGCACGGTCTGCTGACCGTCCGCGGCAAGGACCAGGAGTCGGTCGGCGAGCTGGTGGCGGGCGACATCGGCGCCGTGTCCAAGCTGACGGGCACGCTCACCGGCGACACGCTGGCGCCGAAGGGGAAACCGGTGCTGGTGGCGCCGATCGAGCAGCCCGAACCGACCCTCGCCGTGGCGGTCGTCCCGCGCACGCAGGCCGACGAGGACCGCCTGGCGCCCGCCCTCCATCGCCTCGTCGACGAGGACCCGGCACTGCGCGTCGAGCGCATCGACGAGACCCACCAGACCCTGCTCCACGGCACGGGCGAGACCCACATTCAGATCACCCTGGAGAAGCTCACCCGCAAGTTCGGCGCGCAGGTCGAGACCGAGCCGGTGCGCGTCGCCTACCGCGAGACGGTCACCGCGTCGGCTGCCGGGGTCGAGGGGCGCCACAAGAAGCAGACAGGCGGCCACGGGCAGTTCGGCGTGTGCGTCATCGACCTCGACCCCCTCCCCCGCGGCGAGGGGTTCGAGTTCGCCAGCAAGGTGGTCGGCGGCGCCATCAGCCGGAGCTTCATCGGGGCGGTGCAGAAGGGCGTCGAGGAGACGATGTCCAGCGGCGGCGTGTACGGGTACCCCGTCGTCGACGTGCGGGTCACCGTCACCGACGGCAAGGAGCACTCGGTCGACAGCTCCGAGATGGCGTTCAAGGTCGCCGGCCGCCTGGCCTTCCGGGCCGCGCTGGCGCAGGCGGGGCCGGTGATCCTCGAGCCGATCAGCCGCATCGACGTCACGGTCCCGCCCGAGCTGCAGGGCGACGTCATGGGCGACCTCAACGCCCGGCGCGGTCGGGTCCAGGGCACCGACACCGCGCCGGACGGGCGGCAGACGGTCTTCGCGCTCGTCCCGACCTCGGAGATCCCGCGCTACGCGGTCGAGCTTCGCTCGCTGACGGGGGGACGCGGCCGCTTCCGCGCCACCCACGACCACTACGACGTGTTGCCCGCCCACCTCGTCGACGCGGTGCGGCGCGAGGTCGGCGACGAGGCCTGACCGCCGTGAGAGACCGCTGCGCCGAGTGCGGGTTCGACCCCGCCGATCTGCGCCGTGGGGACACGCCCCTCGCGGTGCGTGCGTTCGGCCGCCGCTACGGCGCGCCCCTCACCCGCGGTCTTCCGGGCGAGGATCTCGACGAGGTGGTGCGGCGCTCTCCCGGCCCCGGTGTGTGGTCCGCCCTCACCTACAGCCGCCACGTCGTCGACATCTTCCTGGTGTTCGACGATCGCGTGCGCGCCGCGCTCGACGGTCGTGAGCCCGACGAGCTCGTGGTCGACTGGGAGGGCAAGGTCGCCGCGGCGACGCCGACCCTCGACCGCGAGCGGGTGGCCGCCGATCTCGCGTCTGCGGCCGAGGCCCTGGCGGTGACCCTCGCCGAGGTCGACGACAGCGAATGGGGTCTGCCCGGCTACAACGGCCGGGGCGATCGGGTGACGGTCGGCGACCTCGCCGCCATCGCCGTGCACGAAGGCAGCCACCATCTGCTCGACGTCGGCCGCGTGCTGCGTGCGGCGCGGGGCCGCTGACGGCCCCGCGCCGTCACACCGGCATCAGGACGGGAGCGCCTGCTCGACGGCCTGCACGACCTCGTCGGAGGTGGGCTCCGTCATCGGGTTGAACCGCGCGACGACCTCGCCACCCGGGGCGACGAGGAACTTCTCGAAGTTCCAGCGGATGTCGCCGGTGTGGCCCTCACCGTCGGGCACGTCCACGAGCTGCTGGTAGAGGGGATGGCGCCCGTCGCCGTTCACCTCGACCTTCTCGGTGACGGGGAAGGTGACGCCGTAGTTGGTGGAGCAGAAGGTCGCGATCTCCTCGGCCGACCCGGGCTCCTGGCCACCGAACTGGTTGCACGGCACGCCGAGCACGCTGAAGCCCCGCTCCGCGTACTTCTCCTGGAGCTCCTCGAGACCGGTGTACTGGGGCGTGAGCCCGCACTGGGAGGCCACGTTCACGACCAGGACGGCCTTGCCGTCGTAGTCGTGCAGATCGGCGGGGGTGCCGTCGAGCTGGTTGATCGACACGTCGTAGATGGACATGCGGGCAAGCTACCGGCGTCGTTCGTCCCTCGGCGCGTGTGCCGAGGCGCACCGGCCCTCGCACGATTCGGTCCCGGTGGCGCGATCCGACCCTTCGTGGTCGCCGGCGCGCTAGAACCACGTGGATGGACCTCTCCAAGCTTGCACCGTCCGATGTCGTGGTCGCGCTGCGCGGGCTGGAGCGGCGCTATCGCGGCCTGTTCGCCGGGCTCGGCGAGGACGAGTCGCCCGACGACGTGGCCCACCGGGCCGCGGGCGGCTGGTCGCCGATCGAGCACGTCGTCGGGGGCGCGTGGGGCATCGCCGCCGCGGACCGTGCCCTTGCGGCCGTGCTGACCGACGACGCCCCTGTCCTCGACGCCGCAGACGTCGATCCCGCGGCCCGCCCCAAGCCCGGCGCGGTGACCGGCTACGTGCACGAGAGGCTGTCCGAGCTGGGGCTCGAGGCCAACGCGGCGGCCGATCGGATCGAGGCCGTTCCGGCCGGCGACTGGGGCCGCACCGGCGTCGTCGCCGGTGCCGACCGCACCGTGACCGCGCTCGACCTCGCCCGGCTCGCTGTCGATGCCGGGGTCTCCCACCTCCGGGCCGCCGAGGAGGTGCTCGACGCGGTGCGCCGCACGCCGCGCGAGCCCAGCTGAACCAACGAGTGCTGCCGGGGTGCTCGGCGTGGCGGGGACCGGTTCGGCTCCGCCGCCGCTCCGCCACCGCTCACTGCGGGTTGGCGGCCACGTACTGGTCGACCGGCACCGGCTCCATCGCCTCCCACCCGACGGGCAGGTAGATGTCGCCGGCGGTGCTCCAGTACCACACACCCCAGCCGTGGAATCCGGCGTAGGCGCCCGGGTGCTCGACGATGAGCTCGGCGTAGGCCTGCACGGCCCGGACGTAGCGGTCGCTGTGGTTGTAGTTCCACAGCGCCGAGGCCATGTCGCCGGGCGCCCCGTTGGCGGCCAGGTAGCGGCCTGCGCCGAGGATCGCCTGACGAGGGTCGTTCACGTCGCCCTCGCCGTAGGCCTCCCACGTCGCCGGCATGAACTGCATCGGGCCCTGCGCCCCGGCAACAGAGGTGCCCCGGATCCGTCCCGTCGCTGTCTCCACGAGGTTGATGGCGGCCAGGTACTGCCAGGGAACCCCGAAGGTGGCCTCGGCCTCCTGGTACCAGGTCACGAGATCGGCCTGGGCCTCCGGCGCGACGATGCGCCAGGCGGGCATGGTGTCGGACGGCTCGCCCGTGAGCGCCCGCAGGTCGCGGCGGGCGGCGATGTGGCGCTCGGCCGCCGGGTGCAGCTCGGCGGGCAGGGCGGTGAACACCGCGGGGTCCCACTCGGGATGGTCGCCGAACTGCCGGTAGGCGACCTGCTGGGCGAGCGCTGCGGTCGCCACCTCGCCGGGGCTGGCGTCGGTGCGTCGCAGCACGGCCTCGGCCTCGGTGATCAGGGCGGCGAGGGCGGCCGGGTCGGTCGGCGCCGGTGGCGGGCGCAGCGCGTGGACGTCGACAGGAGCGGTCGTCGTGGTGGAGGGGGCGGTGGTCGTCGGGGACGTGGTCGGGGCGGCCGAGGTCGACGTGGTGGGGAGGCGTTCGGCCTCGTCGGCGTCGTCCGACCCGCCGCCGCACGCGGCGGCGACGGTGGCGGCCGCGACGGCGAGCGCCCCCAGCCGCGCCGGTCGGCGGCTCCAGGTCACGGCCGCCGACGCTATCGCCACGACCTCAGGTCGGGTCGTGACCGGAGTCGGCGTCGGAGCCGGCGTCGTCTGTGCCGTCGGTGTCGGCGGTCGGAGCGGTGTCGTTCGTGCCGCCGGTGTCGGCGGCCGGAGCGGTGTCGTCGGTGTCGGCGGCCGGAGCGGTGTCGTCGGCGTCGGCGTCGGCGGCCCGGTCGGTGTGATCCGAGTCGCCGGTGTCGAGGTCCGACCAGTCCTCCGGGTTGTCCTCGACGAAGTGCTGGATCACCTCGCCGTCGACGCCGTCCACCAGGACGAGGCCCCGACGGGTCGGCGGGTTCTCGGCTGAGTAGAGCAGGATGCGCCACGTGGGGCGGCTGAGCAGGCCCCGCCACCCCATCTGCGCGGAGGCGTGCCCGATCGGGAAGCCGACCGTGCGGCTGGCGGCGACCAGGGCGTCCTGTTCGTCGACGTCGAGGTTCCACCCGCTGACCAGCTGGTAGACGCCGATCACACCGAGCAGGACCGCGGCGAACAGGAAGCCGTCGTTGACGTAGGGCGAGTCGTCGATCAGCGCCCACACCGCGACGCACGCAGCCGCGGTGGCCAGGTACAGGTAGCCGGGCACCCGGCGCCGATTGTTGTTCGGGAACACGTACGGCCCGACGAAGCCGGCGGCGTCCAGGTCCTCGGGCAGTTCGTCGACGTGATCGTCACCCGCCGGCGCCGCGTCGCTCGGGACGTCGGCTCCGTCGTTCGTCTGGTCGTCTGTGGGGGGCTCGTCCGCCATGGCGCCTGCGACCGTAGCGACCGGTGTTCGCCCCGTGGAAACCGGGCCGGTCACGAATGGGGGGCCGGCCACGCGGCGCGAAGCTTCGCCCACGAATCGCCGAGCGACTCCGGCAGCACCCGGACCTCGGCCACCGACGTCATGAAGTTCGAGTCCGCGTTCCACCGGGGCAGCACGTGCACGTGCAGGTGCGAGGGGATGCCGGCACCCGCCGCTTCTCCCAGGTTGAGACCGACGTTGACGCCTTGGGGCGAGTAGGCGGCCTTGACCGCCAGCACAGCGGCGCGCACCGACGCCCACAGCTCGCGCTCCTCCTCGGGGGTCAGGCTCTCGAGCTCGCCGACCTCGCGGTAGGGCATCACGAGCAGGTGACCGCTCGTATAGGGGAAGGCGTTGAGGATGGCGAACACGAGGTCGCCCCGCCACACCACGTGGGTCTCGTCGTCCGGCAGGCCGGAGTCGAGGATGCGGCGGAACACCGAGCCCTCTCCCGCCAGGGCGCCGTTGCCTGCGGCGGCGACGTAGCTCGACCGCCATCCCGCCCACATGCGGTCCATGGCGCGCGCGGGGGTCGCCTCGCCCTCGGACGGGCGCATCTCGTCAGCCATCAGGCGTGGGAGTCGACCGCGGTGCGGAGGCGCTCGATGAAGGTGGCGACGGGGACCCCGCGCTCGACCTTGCCGCCGCGCGGGTTGTCGCCGACCGTGTCGTCGGCCACGTCGTCGTCGCCGACGACCACCACGTGGGGGATCTTGTCGAGCTTCGCCTTGCGGATGCGGGCGCCGAGCGGCTCGTCCGCATCGGCGACCTCGGCGCGGAACCCCTCGGCCCGCAGGCGCCCGGCCAGGCCCCGGGCGTGGTCCTCGTGATCGGAGCGTACGGGCACCACCTGCACCTGCACCGGCGCCAGCCAGGCCGGCAAGGCGCCGGCCGTGTGCTCCAGCAGCACGCCGAAGAACCGGTCGAACGAGCCGAACAGGGCGCGGTGGATGATGCGGGGGCGGTGCCGCTGGTTGTCGGTGCCCACGTACTCGAGGTCGAACCGGTCCGCGAACTGGAAGTCGACCTGCAGGGTCGAGAGCTGCCAGCGGCGACCGATGGCGTCGCGCACGTGAACGTCGATCTTCGGGGCGTAGAACGCGCCCTCGCCCTCGGCGACGACGTACGGGATGCCCGACGCCTCGACCGCCTGGCGGAGCTGCTCCTCGGCGTCGTCCCAGTCGTCCGGGTCGCCCACGAACTTCTCGGGGCGGGTGGCCAGCTCGGCCTCGAAGTCCTCGAAGCCGTAGTCCCGCAGCAGCTTCAGCACGAACCCGAGCAGGCTCTCCAGCTCGGCGCCCATCTGCTCGGCCGTGCAGAAGATGTGCGAGTCGTCCTGGGTGAAGCCCCGGGCCCGCAGCAGGCCGTGCACCACGCCCGACTTCTCGTAGCGGTACACCGTGCCGAACTCGAACAGCCGCAGCGGCAGCTCACGGTAGGAGCGCTGGCGCGACCCGTAGATGAGCATGTGCATCGGGCAGTTCATCGGCTTCGGGTAGTACTTGTGCCCCTCGTCGAGCTCCATCGGGGGGTACATCCCCTCCGAGTACCACTGGAGGTGGCCGCTGATGGCGAACAGGTCGCCCTTGGCGATGTGGGGGGTGTAGACGAACTCGTAGCCGGCGCGCTCGTGCTCGGACCGGCTGTAGTCCTCCATGAGCTTGCGGACCAGACCGCCCTTGGGGTGGTAGAGCGGCAGCCCGCTGCCGACCTCGGGCGGGAAGTGGAACAGGTCGAGCTCCGCGCCGAGCTTGCGGTGGTCGCGCTTGGCGGCCTCCTCCAGTTGGTGGAGGTGCTGGGCCAGCGCCTTCTTGCTGTCCCAGGCCGTGCCGTAGATGCGCTGGAGCTGGGCGTTGTGCTCGTCACCCCGCCAGTAGGCGCCGGCCACCCGCATCAGCTTGAAGTGGCCGAGGTGCGTGCCGGTGTCGGCGACGTGCGGGCCGCGGCACAGGTCGATGAACCCGTCTCGCCCGGCGAACGGAGGGTGGTCCTTCGGCTTGGCCGGCGGGTTCTCGTAGGTGCGGACCTCGCCCCGGTCGCCGGTGCCCGACATGGGGTCGGTGGAGGCGTTGTCGATGATCTCGAGCTTGTAGGGGTGCGAGGCGAAGATGGCGCGGGCGTCGTCGGCGGGGATCTCGTCGCGCACGAACGCCTGGCGCTCGTCGATGATCTCGCGCATGCGAGCCTCGATGCGCTCGAGGTCGTCCGGGTCGAACGTGGCGCCGTCCGGCAGCGCGAAGTCGTAGTAGAAGCCGTCCTCCACCGGCGGGCCGATGCCGAACGTCGCGTCGGGGAACAGGTCCAGCACGGCTTGGGCCAGCACGTGGGCGGTGGAGTGCCGGATCGTGTACAGGCCGGCGTCGCTGTCGGCCGTGATGATGGCGACCCGGTCGCCGGAGGCGAGCTCGGTGCCGAGGTCGCGCTGCTCTCCGTTGATCTCCGCGATCACCGCGGCCTTGGCCAGGCGGGAGCCGATGCTCTGTGCGAGGCCGAGCGCAGTGGTGCCCTGGTCCACCGTACGAGTGGAACCGTCGGGCAGGGTGATCTCGATGTCGGCCATAGGACGCCGAGGTTACCGACCGCGACGGGTGCCCCTGTACCCGATAGGACCTCGTGACCCGGCTGGCGCGCCCGGCGTGGGCTCAGGCGGAGCCGGTGGACGATGACCCGGCCGTCACGCCCGTGGTCGCGGGCTCCTCCGCACGCTCGTGGCCGTTGCCGCCGTGGCTGTCGGCGATCGACACCACGGCTGTCGGCTGGGACGGCAGCGACTCGGGTCGGCGGGTGGCGTACTCGTCGACGTACTGCTGACCCGTCAGCTCGCGGATCTCGAACATCAGCTCGTCGGTGAGCTGTCGGAGGACCAGGCGGTCGTTCGCTCGGTCGCCGTACCGCCGGGTGTCGATCGGCCGGCCGATGCGGATCTCGCACGGGCGGAACGGCCGGGGGGCTCGGGCGCCCGGCGGTTGGATGGCGCGGGTGCCGATGAGGCCGACGGGCACGAGCGGCGCTCCGGTGCGCAGCCCGAGCCGGGCCGGGCCGGTGTGGCCCCGGTGCAGGCGACCGTCGCGGCTCCGGGTGCCCTCGGGGTAGATGCCGAACAGCTCGCCGCGCTCGAGCACACCGGCGGCGGCGTCGAGCGCCCGCGTGCTGGCGTCGCCACCCGAGCGGTCGATCGGGATCATGCCGAGCGCCGGGAAGAGGTGCTTGGTCTTCCAGTCGTCGAGGTACTCCGCCTTGCCGACGAA
This sequence comes from uncultured Acidimicrobiaceae bacterium, assembly GCA_964448525.1. GTDB lineage: Bacteria > Actinomycetota > Acidimicrobiia > Acidimicrobiales > VFJN01 > ZC4RG19. The sequence continues at coordinate 806 of CAYUXB010000075.1, read as the reverse complement.
GGTGATGCGCCGGGGCAGCGTGGAGGGCAGCAGGAAGGAGTCGATCACCGACGTGTGGTTGGGGCAGAGGATGGCCGGACCGTCGGTCGGCAGGTGCTCCAGTCCCTTCACGTGGATGCGCCACGCCGCGTGGAAGAGGGGTGTGAGCACGGCGCGAGCGACCGGATAGAGCTTGCCGTACGTGCGCTCGGCGTCCTCCGAGGCGGCCATGGCACGGAGCCTACGCCCGCGGCACGAGCCGCGAGACGCGCGTGGTGTCAACGCCGTGCGCGGTGTCGTCGTTGTGGTCCGTGGTTGGATCTCCACCGACCAGCGGGCTCGGCTGGAGACGGTCTCGGGAGCCCAGAGGCCGCGGGCGCATCCGGTGCGGTCTCGGCGCGGATCGCCGGGCGGCGTTCAGCCCGCCGTTGCGAGGTCGATTCCCATGAGCGCAGCCGCCGCCGACACGTTTCCACCGGCGTCCGCGGCGTCGTCGATGGCCGCCACCGCCGCGGGCGTGTCGAGATCGTCGTCGAGCGCATCCCGCACGGCGGCGAGCGCCGCCTCGCCGGGCGCGGCGTCGCCGGGCGCCGCATCGCTTGGCGCTCCCCCGCTTCCGGCCTGCCAGCGGGCGAGGCGCTCGGCCGCCGCGGGCATGACCTTGTCGTCCCAGTCCCAGGCGTGGCGGTAGTGGTGGGCGAGCACGGCGAGGCGGATCGCCCGCGGGTCCCACGTCTCGCGCAGCTCCGACACGAACACCAGGTTGCCGAGCGACTTCGACATCTTCTCGCCGTCCATCCGCACCATCGCCTGGTGCATCCAGTGGC
>CAYUXB010000074.1:8619-14757 GCA_964448525.1 uncultured Acidimicrobiaceae bacterium | reverse complement strand
AGAGCGGCTGCCTTCTAAGCAGCGGGTCGTGGGTTCGAGTCCTACCGGGGGCGCTCTCGGAGCCTCCGCGCGCGTGGCACGCCGCGGAGCAACTACCGTCAGCCGCCGTGTCGACCGCCACCAAGGCGGCAGCACCGGCTGGGAGTCTGCTCGATCGCGTCGAGCAGACGGCCTGGCGGGTCCCGCTGCCCACGCGCAAACTCTTCGTCACGCTCGCTCTCGTCGCGGCGGGCGCCCTCGCGGCGAGCGGGCTGGCGGCGGGGTGGGTGGCCTCCCGCAATGCCGACACGATCGCCGACGCCCGCGAGCAGGGGCTCGAGCTGGCGACCGCGACGAGCGACTTCCGCACCAACCTGGCGGAAGCCGATGCGCTCGCCGCGGCCACGCTCATCGCCGGTGGTCTGGAGAGCACCGACAGCCGGGCTGCCTACGATGCCGCACTGCTCGAGGCCTCCCGGGCGCTCACCGAGGCCGGGCTGGTCGCGACCGACGACGACCGCGAGGACGTCAGCGCGATGGCGTCCGGTCTCGTCGAGTACGCCGGCCTGGTCGAGACGTCCCGCGCCAACACTCGTCTCGGCTTTCCGGTCGGTTCCGCCTACCTCGACCAGGCCCGTGACCTGGCCAACGACGACCTCATCCCCCGGGCCGACCGGTTGGGCCGTACGGGCGAGCAGCGAGTGGCCAGGGCGGCCAACAGCGTCGGGGGCGTCGTCAGCATCCTCGCCATCGTGCTCCTGCTCGCCGCGCTGGTCGTGCTGATCGGGTGCTCGTTGCTCATCGCCGGGCGCACTCGCCGCGTCGCCCACCCCGCGCTCCTGGCCGCGACGGTGGCGGCGATCGCGGCCCTCGCGCTCGTGGCCAACGGCATCGTGACCCAGAGCCGGGAGTTGCGCGAGGCCGCGTCGAGCGACATCCAGGGGTACAGCGACGCCAACCGGGCCTCGAGCGAGCTGTCCGGGCTGCGTGTCACGGAGATCTCCGCAGTCGCCGCCCGGGGCAGCGGCGCGCCGCTCTACACGACGTTCGAGGAGCAGGCCGCCGAACTCCTCGCCGAGCTGGACGAGGCGGAGGGTGACAGCGCGGCGATCGCCGAGCTGCGCGGGCGCATCGAGGGCTACGTGGCCGCGGTGGCCGGGGTGGCGGAGGCCGACCTCGGAGGGAACAACCGCCGGGCCGCCAGGCTCGCGCTGTCGTTGGAGCCCGAGGGGTCCGGTGACGCGTACGACCTGGCGGCGGTCGGTCCCGAGGTGGACGAGGACGGCGACGGCCGACCCGACAGGCCGACCGTCGGCAGCGCGGCGGGCAACGCGCTGGCCGCGGGGGACGACCTCGAGGCGCGCTTCGACGACGTGGCGGCCGCCGACGTCCAGCCCTTGCTGCCGATCGCACTCGGGGTCCTCGCCGCCATCCTCGCCGCGTCGGGCATCCTCGCTCGCGGGCGGAAGTACCGGTGATGGCCGAGGACGGCCCCGGACGGAGGCCGTCGACGAGGGGTCCCCGGCAGCGCGTTGCCCGGGCCCGGCGCCTCGCGGTGCTGGCCGCGGTGACGGCAGTCGGCGTGGCGGCGAGCGCGTGCGTGCAGGTGGACGTTCCCGAGTCGATGGCCGGTCCGGAACCAACTGTCGTCCCTCCGCCCGCCGCGGCCCCCGATGTCGACACGACCGGGTGCGACCCCGACACCGTCACGCACAGCCTGCGCCCGGACGCGGCGGCGCTCGCCGCGGCCGCGGGCGGCGAGGTCGCCCCGGACAGCTACATGGCCGAGATCCAGGCCCGCGAGCGGCTGCGGGTGGGGGTGGACACGGCGACCCTCCAGTTCTCGAGCGTCAACCCCTTCACCGGCGAGTTCGAGGGCTTCGACGTCGAGATCGCCCGCGAGATCGCCATCGCCCTGTTCGGCCGACCTGACGCCATCGAGTTCGTCGCCATCCCCTACAGCGAACGGGTCGGGGTGCTGGCCGCCCATCCCGAGCCGCTCGTGGACCTCGTGGTCAACACCTTCACGATCAACTGCGCCCGTGACGCCGAGATCGACTTCTCCACCGAGTACTTCACCTCGACGCAGAAGCTCCTGGTGCGCACCGACTCCGAGGCGCGCAGCATCGAGGACATGACCGCCGAGCACCGCGTCTGCGCCACGGCCAACTCCACCAGCATCGGCAACCTGACAGCCCTGCCCGAGCCACGCCCCGAGGCGGTTCCGGTGCTCGACCAGGCCGACTGCCTCGTCCTGCTCCAGCAGGGCCGTGTCGACGCGATCAGCACCGACGACACGATCCTGGCGGGCATGGTCGCGCAGGACCGCAACCTCCAGATCGTGGGCGACGGGTTCAGCCAGGAGCCCTACGGTGTTGGCCTGCCGCCCGATCGGCCCGAGTTCGTGCGCTACGTCAATGCCGTCCTCGAGCAGGTGCGGTCGTCGGGCCGGTGGAACGAGCTCTACGACGAATGGCTGTTCGATCTGCTCGACGAGGACGCCGACCCGCCGGTAGCCCTGTACGAGGACTGACGGCGCAACCCCGATCGTGATCCCGATGACCGACCCCAACGTCCAGGCCTGGCGCAACGCCCACGCGACGCTGGGCAGCCGGCTGGTCGACCTCGAATCCCACGCCAACGTGGCGCTGGCCCGCACCGGCATGTTGACGGGCGGCACGGCCGCCACCTGGGCCGACGCCGACGCCGGGTTGGCTCACGCCTGGGAGACCTACCGGGTGCTCGACGACGTGCTCCAGCGGGTCGAGGCCGACCCCGCGCTGGCGGCGACCCTGCTGACGACCGCCCAGGTCCCGGGTTCGGGCGGCGCCCCGGCCGACCCGTCGACCGCCCTCTCCGCCGCCAGCCACGCGGTCGACGAGGCGGTCGCCGTGGCGGATCGGCTCGCCACCGCGTGGGACGTGCTCGCCCCGCGCGTCGGCACCGCGCGCAGCACGGCCGCCACCGCGGGCGACCCCACCACCGAGCGCGCCGCCGCGGCACTGGCCGAGCTCGTCGCCACCGATCCCTTCGCGGTCCGGGAGACCGACGTCGCGGCCATCGAGGAACGCGCCGCGGCCAGCGGCAGCCGCCATTCGGCCGCGCAGACCGCCCTCGCCCGCTTCGACGTCGACCTGGCGGCGGCGCGCACGGCGCTCGCTGAGCTCGAAGCCGGCGTGCAGCGGGCGGCGGCCGAGCTCAGCCACGCCGCCAGCCGGGTCGTGGGCGTGCCGGCCCGGGTGCCCGTCGCCGATCTCGACGCGGTCGCTGCCTGGCTCGACCGCATCTCCACCCTGGCGGCCACCGACAAGGCCCGCGCCGCCACCGACCTCGCCGCGTGGAGCGCCGCCACCCGCGTCCGCCAGGACGAGCTGGACGCTGCGCTCGGTGCCGCCCGCGCCGGCCTGCTGCGCCGCGAGGAAGCCCAGGGACTCTGGACCGCCCTGCGCGCGAAGGCCGGCGCCCGCCGGCTCGACGAGCAACCCGACGTCACCGACGCGCTGAGCGCGGCGCGCGACATCCTGTGGCACGCGCCGTGCGACCTCGATGCCGGCGAGGCCGCCCTCGCCCGGCTGTCCCACGTGCTCACCAACCGGCCGAAAGAGGATCGAACACCATGACCGCCATCGCGTGCGGCCGCGCCGGCTGCTCCGGCACGATCGCCGACGGATACTGCGACACCTGCGGCATGGCACCCGCCCCCGGGGCCGCCCCTGAGGCGAACGGCTCGGATGGGGGCGGCGTCAACGGCGCCGGCACCGTCGCGTCGACGGGCGCCCGGCCGGGCAGCACCGGGCGCACGTCGGGCCGGATCGACGTGTCGAGCCTCACGAGCCGCAGCACCGGCCACACCGGCCGGAGCAGCTCGCGCCGCAGCAGGGTCGGGGCCGGCGTCATCGAGATCGCTCCCATGGCCTCGGCCGACCCTGCTTCGGTCGTCATGGCCGACCCGAGCGTCCCCGAGCGCCGTCGCTTCTGCACCAGCTGCGACAGCCCCGTGGGCCGCAGCCAGGGCGACAGGCCGGGCCGCAGCGCCGGGTTCTGCCCCAACTGCGGTGCGCGGTTCGACTTCACGGCCAAGCTGAAGGCGGGCGATCTCGTCGCCGGCCAGTACGACGTCGGCGGCGCGCTGGCGCACGGCGGCATGGGCTGGATCTACCTCGCTCGCGACCTCAACGTGTCCGGGCGCTGGTGCGTGCTCAAGGGCCTGCTCGACACGGCGGACCCCGACGCGGCCGAGGCCGCGGTGGCCGAGCAGCGGTTCCTGGCCGAGGTGCGCCACCCGGCGATCGTGGGCATCCACAACTTCGTGGAGCACGAGGGCCAGGGCTACATCGTCATGGAGTACGTGGGCGGCCCCAGCCTCAAGCAGCTCGCCAAGCGGCGGCGGGAGGCGGGGGAGGGCGTGATGCCCGTCGCCGAGGCCGCGGCCTACATGCTGGCCGTGCTGCCCGCTCTCGCCTACCTCCACGACAACGGGCTGATCTACTGCGACTTCAAGCCCGACAACGTCATCCACGAGGGTGACGGGGTCAAGCTGATCGACCTCGGCGGTGTGCGCCGCTGGGACGACGACGAGGCCGCCATCTTCGGCACGATCGGCTACCAGGCGCCCGAGGTGCCGAAGACCGGGCCGACGGTGGCGAGCGACCTCTACACCGTCGGTCGCTCGCTCGCGGTGCTGATCCTCGACTGGCCGGGCTGGACCTCCACCGAGGCCGAGCGCCTGCCTGCCCGGGAGGCGCACCCCGTGCTCGTCGAGCACGACTGCCTGTGGCGGTTCCTCGAGCGGGCATGCGCCCCCGATCCGGCGGATCGCTTCGCCGACGCCGACGAGATGGCCGACGCGCTCCACGGCGTGCTGAGCCAGGTGGCAGCGGCGACCGACGGTCAGCCCCGCCCCCGCACCAGCTCGCGCTACAGCCCGCCGCGGCCCCGCCTCGACGGGCTGGGCTGGGAGGCCTTGCCCAGCCCGCTGCTGCCCAACCACCCGACGCTCGCCAACCGGGTCGCGGGTGTTGCGGAGGGAGACCCCGAGGCCGTGGCCAGCATGGTCGGGCGAGGCGAGGCGCTGAGCTGGGCCGACATCGCCACCGTCGCTCGGGCGCAGTGCGAGCTGGGGAACTGCGCCGAGGCCGACACCGTGGTCGGACAGCTCGACGCCTCGGCCCCCGAGGCCGCGGAGTTCGCGGCCGTCGTCGACAACGCCCGCTCGTACCTCCACGGGGTGTCGGCGCTGGCGGCGGGCGACGCCGTGCGGGCCGTCACCTTCTTCGAGGACGCCTACGCCACGGCACCGGGCGAGGCCGCCTGCGCGCTGGCCCTGGCCGTCGCCCTCGCCAACACCGGCGACCCGGCGCGGCTCGACGAGGCAGCCGATCTCTACCAGCAGGTGGCCGTGGCCGACCCGACCTGGGTCTCGTCGCTGGCGGGGCTGGCCTTCGCGCTCGAGCGGTTGAACCGACCCGTCGAGGCGGCCAAGGTGCTGACCGCCGTGCCGACCACGCACCCTCTCCGCGCCGATGCGCTCACCCTGGCCTGCCAGGCGATGGAGGCGGGCACCTACGACCTGGAGGTCGCTGCGGCTGCGGGCGAACGGGTGCGGTCCGTGCCGGCGGGTCAGCGGGACGCCTCCGAGGCGGCGCTGGCCGCCGCGCTGTACTCGGCCGCCCTCGCCGCCGTGGCTCGTGGCGAGCAGGTGGGCGACCAGGTCGCGGGCGTCCAGACGTCCCCGAGATCGCTGGCGGGGGGCGCCGAGGCCGCACTGCTCGACCTTGCGGACGCCACGCCCAATCCCACGCAGCGCCACGAGCTGCTCGACTCCGCCGCCCGTGTCCGTCCGTGGAGCCTGTGGTGACGGGTGCCGTCGATCCCGCAGGCGACGGCGCACCGGTGGGCGTCGCCGGCGGGGCCCGGGTGCCCGCCGACGGCTCGGTGCCGCCCGACCCTGCCCAGGACTCGCATCCGGGCGCGTCCGCCGCGGACGGCGGGGCCGCCGACACGCAGGTGGGCGATGGCCCGGCGAGTGGGGACGGCCACTGCTCGGTGTGTGGCGAGCCCCTGGTCGCGGGCGCCAGGTTCTGCGAGGCGTGCGGGGCGTCGGCCGATGCCGCTCCCGGCGATGCCGCTCCCGGCGATGCCGCTCCCGACGACGCCGCT
>CAYUXB010000074.1:1834-8519 GCA_964448525.1 uncultured Acidimicrobiaceae bacterium | reverse complement strand
CGACGCCGCTTTCGGTGCGGGAGCGGGCGTCGACGCCGGAGCCGGGTCGGGCGGAGCGATCCCGACCGGCGGCGATGGCCCTGCACCGGCGCACGACGCCCCGGTGGCGCGGGTGTGCGTCAACTGCGGCGGCAGCGTCGCGGACGACGGGTACTGCCTGAGCTGCGGCCATCGTGCGCTCGAGGAGGTCACCGTCGACGATCGCGGCGACATGGCCTACGCCACGCACCGGGGGCGCCGCCACGCCCGCAACGAGGACGCGGCCGCTCTCGGCGTGACCAGCGAGGGCTGGCCGGTGCTGGTCGTGTCCGACGGCGTCTCGGTCAGTCCCAACCCGCACCGCGCGTCGGCCGCCGCGGTCGCGGCCGCCGGCGAGCGGCTCGCCGGTCGCGCCTTCGGCGGGCCTGACGACCTGGTCGCCGCGATCGCCGAGGCCCACGAGGCGGTCAGCGCGGTGCCCGGGGATGACGATCCGCACTGGACCCCGGACGGCAGCCATCCGGCGTGCACCATCGTGGTGGCGGTCGCCGCCGGCGACACGGTGCACGTGGCCAACGTCGGCGACGCCCGCGCGCACCTGCTCCACGGCGAGGGCGAACGCTGGACCGCCATCCAGATCTCCGCCGACGACAGCGTGGCGGCCCACGCCGTCGCCCAGGGGATCGACCCCGACATCGCGCTCAACATGCCCGGCGGCCACGGGATCACCGCCTGGCTGGGGGGCGACGCCACGTCGCTCGAGCCGCACGTCGCCAGCCTCGCCGCTGCACCCGGCGACGTGCTGCTGGCCAGCAGCGACGGCCTGTGGAACTACGCGCCCACCGACGCGGCGCTGGGCGGGCTGGTGACCACCGTCCTCGCGGCGCCTGGCGCGCCCCTCGCACCGCCGGCGGCCGCCTGCGCCAGGCTCGTGGACTGGGCCAACGACCAGGGCGGAGCCGACAACATCACCGTGGCCATCACCCCCCTGCACACCGAGTTGGAGGACAACGCGTGACCGATACCGGCTCCACGCCCGCCCTGTTCACGGCGGAGACGTTCCAGAACGAGTACCTGGCCGCCGGCGTCGACACGGTCGACGCCGTCGTGACCGTCTCCGCAGGCGGCGATCCGAGCGGGACCGCCGCACCGGCGGCAGGCAGCCGGGCCGAGGTGATCATCTTCGACACCAGCGGCTCGATGGGCGCCGGCCGGAAGATGCAGGCCGCGAAGGAGGCGGCGGCCGCGGCGATCGACAGCCTCGACGACGGCGTGGCCTTCGCGGTCATCGCCGGCGACCACGAGGCCAAGATGATCTGGCCGCGGGACGGGCGCTCATTCGCCGTCGCCGACGCCGACGACCGGGCGGCGGCGAAGGCCACCATCGCGGCCGCCGAGCCCGCGGGCGGCACCGCCATCGGCACGTGGCTCGACCTCGCCCGCCAGATCTTCACCACCACGACGGCTCCGTCGCGACATGCGATCCTGCTCACCGACGGCCGCAACGAACACCAGCAGCCCCACGAGCTGGCCGCCGCCATCAGCGCGTGCCGAGGGCTGTTCCAGTGCGACTGCCGGGGTGTGGGGGTCGACTGGGAGGTCGACGAGCTGCGCGGCATCGCCACCGCCCTGCTCGGCACCGTCGACATCGTGGCCGACCCGCAGGATCTGGCCGCCGACTTCCGGGCGATGATCAGCTCCAGTCAGTCCCGGGCGTTGCCCGACGTCCACCTGCGCCTCTGGAACCCCCAGGGCGCGGTCATCGAGTCGCTGCGCCAGGTGGCGCCGGAGGTCCTGGACCTGACCTCGATGGGCACGCCGTCGGGGCCGCTCGCCCAGGACTTCCTGCTCGGGGGCTGGGCGCCCGGCGAGTCCCGCGACTACCACGTGCGCATCACGGTGAAGCCCGGTGGCGTCGGCGACGAGATGCTGGCCGGGCGCATCAGCCTCGTGTTGACCGACGGCACCGTGGCCACCCAGGCGTTGGTGCGGGCCGTGTGGACCGACGACGCCGTGAAGTCCACGCGCATGGACCGCCACGTCGCCCACTACACCGGCCAGGTCGAGCTGGCGGACGCCATCCAGGAGGGCCTCCACGCGGCCAAGGCAGGCGACGACGCGACGGCGACCGTCAAGCTGGGCCGGGCGGTGCAGCTCGCCGCTGCGTCCGGCCACGAGGACACGATGCGGCTGCTGGCCGAGGTCGTGGACGTCGACGATGCCGAGCGCGGCACCGTCCGCCTGCGCAAGGGCACCGAGAAGGCGGCGGAGATGACGCTCGACACCCGCTCGACCCGCACCGTGCGGTTGGGCAAGGGTGGCGACAGCGGGGGGTCGGAGGGCCCGCCGGAAGGAGGCGCCTGATGGCCACCACCACCTGCCCGGCGGGGCACGAGTCGACGACCGACGACTACTGCGACACCTGCGGTGCGCCGATCGGCGCGGCGACCGCCGAGGCGTCCTCGGGTGCCGAGAGCGCGCCGGACACGGGCGGAGGTAGCGGGTCGACCGCCCCGGCGAGCTCCTGCCCGTCGTGTGGCGAGCCGGTGGCGGGCCGGTTCTGCGAGTCGTGCGGCTACGACGTCGAATCGGGGACGCCCGCAGCCCCGCCCCCGGTCACCCTGGTGCTCGGCACCGACCGCGCCCACTGGAACCGCATGGTTGGCGACGGAGAGCCCGCGTTCCCGGCCGTCGCGCCGACGCTCGACTTCGTCTTGTCCGGCGACCGCGCCATCCTCGGCCGGATCCGCACCGGGGCGCCCGTGGACGTCGATCTGGCGCTCACGGGGGCGGCCGCGGATCCGGCCGTCAGCCACAACCAGTGCGTGTTCGAGCGCGACGGCGCCGTCTGGACGATCAGCGATGCCGGCAGCTCGAACGGCACGTGGATCAACGACGCCACCGAGCCGCTCGGCCCCGGCGCCGTGCACACGTTGGCGCACGGCGACCGCATCCTGATCGGGGCCTGGACGTGCCTGACGGTGCGCGTCGACCTCGCCACCGCCACACCACCGGAGACACCGGCCCCGTCCTGAGCCCCGCCTCCCGCCCGGCGCGGGCGGGCGCGCTCGTCCGACACGCTTCGTCCCCGCACGCCCACACCCGCGGTGGTAGCGTCGCCGTGACGCCGGGCACGTCTCGGTGGCAGGGGCTCCACGCAGCTCGGGGCAGGCGCCCTGGAAGCGTCCGGCGCGGGGCAGGACAGGGGGGGAACTCGTGCGAAACCGGAGAAGGTCGCGCATCTGCGCAGCCGCGCTCGTGGCCGTGCTGGCTGCGGCGTGCAACAGCCTGTCGGTCGACCAGAGCGGTGTGTACACCTCGTCGCCGACCCAGATGATCACCGGCACGATCGAGGTGGCGTCCGACGACACGCTGGAGTCGCTGACGGTCAACGGGGTCGAGGCCACCGTCGATGGCGAGACCTATCAGGCCGAGGTGCCGCTGGATGGCGCGGCCGTGCTCAACGCCGTGATCGTCGACGCGACCTACGGGTCCGGCGAGACCCGGCGCGAGCGGCGCACGGTCGTCTACGGCGATGGGGAGCACGCTGTCGTGCTGCCCGAGGCGGCCGTGCAGAACGACGCGGTGGGCCTCCGGCTCAACGAGCGGTCGTTCGGCAAGATCAGTTCGGTCGTGAAGACGCTGACCACCATCGACACCGGGGCCATCGCCCCGACGGGCACCGTGTTCATGGACGAGTGCATCACGCAGATCTTCGTCTGCACCTTGCACGCCAAGGCGTCGACGGCGGCGGCGCCGACCATCGCCGACTTCACGGTCGCCCTCGACAGCCACGAGGGCCACGTCAACGCGGTGGTCACGCTGCTCGACCTGCACGTCCCGATCAAGGTCGACGCCCGCATCGCCGGCATCCCCGCCTCGTGCGACCTGGTGGTCGATGCCGACTCCGTCACGATCGACGGCAACTACTCGCTGCAACCCGACCCGGCCGATCCCCGGTTCCTCGACGTCAACCTGGTCGGCGCCAGCCCGACGGTCACGCTGGGCACCGTCGACGACGACTTCGTGGGCGGCATCTGCTCGATCCCGGTGATCGAGCAGATCGTGGGCCTGTTCCTGCCGGACGTGCGCACGCTTATGCAGGAGAACCTGACCTCGCTGCTGGGCGACGCCGACGGTGAGGGGCCCGCCGACGCGCCGGTCGCCGACGCTGTCGAGGCGGCGCTCTCGCAGATCACGATCGCCGGCGACATCGGCGACGCGCTGGGCATCGACCTCGCCTCGCAGCTCACCGCCGCAGACGAGGACACCGACGGCATCGCGCTGCGGGCCACCGCGGCGTTCAGCGCTCTCGAGGCGGCGCCCGGGGCGCCCGACCTGGCCGGCTCGGTCGGGTACCCGGGCGATGTCCTCGGTGTCCTGCCCCCGAACACGCCGAACGGCGCACCGTACGACGTCGCGGTGGGTGCCTCGGCGTCCGGTTTCAACCAGTTGCTGGGCGCCGAGACGGAGCGCGGCCTGCTCAACGTCGACGTGACCGAGCTGAACGGTCAGCCGTTGTCCCTGAAGGCGCTGTTCGACATGATCGGCGCCGGGGGACTGATCACCGAGGACATCCCGATCGTCATCGAGCTACGGCCCGAGATCGCGCCGATCGTCACCACCGGGCCCGGGCCGGACGGGGCGACCGGCGAGCTCCTCTTCAGCGGCTACCGCACCACGATCAAGACGGTCGAGGACAGCGGGGTCCTGCTCGAACTGGTGCTCGACTTCCGCACCGGGATCGGCCTCGAGCTCGTCGACGGCGGGCTGGGCTTCACCTTCGGTCAGCCCGCCCCCGGCGACATGACCGCCACGGTGTCGAAGAACCCGCTCTCGCTGCCCGAACCGCTCATCACGTCGGTGTTCGAGGAGCTCTCGCCGCAGGTGTTCGGGTCGGTGCAGGAGGTCCTGCCCAGCTTCCCGCTGCCGCAGTTCGCGGGGCTCGACCTGTCACTCGTCGAGATCGACCGGGTCGGCTCGGGCTTCGTGCTCTTCGCCGACCTGACGCCCGCCGCGTGAGCTGACCGACCGTCAGCACGCAACCGGGGCCCGGCCGCAGGGGAGCGGCCGGGCCTCGGCGCGCGAGGGGTGGCGACCGCCGCTCCTCAGCCGTGCCGGACAGTCAGGTCAGGTCGTGGTGGACGTCGCTCGGCGGTGCACCGTCGACGGTGATCGTCACCTTGTCGTCGTAGAACGAGACGAGGCCGGCGACGCGCTCGCTCTCCGGCAGCGGCGTCGGGTACGTCCAGGCGATGTCGGCGACGGACTCGGTGCCGAGGTGTGCCGACAGGTGCGACGCCCGACCCTTGTACGGGCAGTGCGTCACGGTGTCGGAGGGCCGGAGCAGGTCCATGCGCACGTCCACCCGGGGGAGGTACCAGACGGCCGGCAGCCCGGTCTCGTGCAGGACGTGCGCGTGCGTCGTCCGGGCCAGCTCGACGTCGGCGCGACGGACGACGACCTCGCGGGAGCTGGGAAGGATGTCGATGCGCGAGTACGGGTTGCGGGGGTGGGTGAACACCTCCTCGTCCTCCTCGAACCAGGCGTCCATCGCCGCCCAGTCGAGGCGGACGTGGTCGCGGAGCTGCTCGATCGGGCTGCCCGCGTACCGCACCGCCCCGCCCGCCGCGGTGTGGCCGGCGGTGCGGACGTCGAGCACCGCCCCGTCGCCGCGGCTGGGGGACCGTTCGGTGTCCCCGGTCAGCACCAGGTCGGCCACCACGTCGTCGACGGGCAGGTAGTACGCGGGGTAGTACGGGATCTCCCACACGAGCAGCGGCCGCGTGGTGTCGGCCACCAGCTCGCCGCCGAGGTAGGCCCGGACCCGCTTGGTGCCCGGTTCGGCCCGCACGCGCCCTCGCTGTCGGGTTGCCATGACAGGAGCAACGCCGCCGGGGCCGACGGGATTCCGTCGCCGTCCCCGCGTGCGGGCGGCCGGGGCTGCGTCTGACGGAGTGGTGGAGCGGGTGACGAGAATCGAACTCGCATAGCCAGCTTGGAAGGCTGGAGCTCTAGCCATTGAGCTACACCCGCACGCCGGGCGGCGGCGGCCGCACGGAGGTGGGCGTTCAGTCTGCCCGGCGGGCTGGTGGTCCCGCCACACGGTTGGTCGGGTTCTCCCACGTCCCTCTACGGTGAGCTCGACCACCCGGTCACATCACCGCCGTACAGCTCGATCGACGGTGCCCGATCGGGCGCCACGCCGTGTCGGACACGCGGCGGGCTCGGGTGCGCGCGGAGGCGGCGATGAGGCGGACGGTACTTCGGCTGTGGAGAAGGTTGCGCGCCTGGCTGGGCGACCTTCTCGACGAGCGGCAGAGCTACGTCGAGGAGAACGGCGAGGATCCGACGGGATGGGGGTAGGACGCGGCGCGCTGTCACGGGCATGGCGGTGGCTGCGCACCCGCATCGGGCGTCGCCGGCGACACCACGCGTTCGACTGCGACTGCGATGTGTGCCGGGAGATGCAGGTCTGGTGACGGACCGGAGCGCTCGTCGGCCACGGACCGGTCGTCGATCGCTGCGGCGTCGGGCGCGCCATGGTCGCGGGGTCGCTGATCGAGTTCTGGTCGGGGAGGGGGGACTTGAACCCCCGACCTCCTGCACCCAAAGCAGGTGCGCTTCCACTGCGCCACTCCCCGGAGGTATCGCCTGTCGATCGTATCCGCAGCACTGCACGCCTGATCGCGGTCCGCACGCGGAC
>CAYUXB010000074.1:0-1734 GCA_964448525.1 uncultured Acidimicrobiaceae bacterium | reverse complement strand
CGAACAACGACTCGTGGACGACCATTGTCGGGGGGACGACATACCCCCGTTACACTCACGCCCCTGTGAAGACCATCGTCGCACCCCTCGAGGGAAACAAGGTCAAGCTCTCCGTCGAGGTCGACGAGGACGAGTTCGACAAGGCCGTGTCCGCCGCCTACCGCAAGATCGCTCGCGAGGTGCGCATCCCCGGCTTCCGGCCGGGCAAGGCGCCCCGCAAGGTGCTCGAGAAGCGGCTGGGCGCCCAGGTGGGTCGGGAGCAGGCGCTCAACGACGCCTTGCCCGAGTACTACGCCCAGGCGATCACCGACAACGACGTCGACGCCATCGACGCGCCGCACATCGACATCACCTCCGGCGAGGAGGAGGGCCCCGTCGCCTTCGACGCGGTGGTCGAGGTGCGCCCGGTCGTCACGGTGCCCGGCTACGGGGGGCTGCGGGTCGAGCTCGAGCGGCCCGAGGTCAGCGACGACGAGATCGACGCCCAGATCGACCGCATGCGCCAGGTGCAGGCCACCTTCGGCGACGTCGACCGGCCCGCCCAGGAGGGCGACGCCGTCACCATCGACATCACCGGCACGCTCGACGGCGAGGCGCAGGACGGCCTGACCGCCGACGACTACAGCTACACGGTCGGCAGCAACGCCGTCACCGCCGAGGTCGACGAGCAGCTCACCGGCGCCAAGGCCGGCGACATCCTCGAGTTCGACGCCACCCACCCCGACCCGGACGAGGAGCGTCAGCTCCGCTTCAAGGTCCTGGTCAAGCAGGTGCGGGAGCGCGTGCTGCCCGACGCCGACGACGAGTGGGCGTCCGAGAACAGCGAGTTCTCCACGATCGAGGAGCTCCGCTCCTCGATCCGCGAGCGCTCGTCGGAGATGCGCAAGGCGCAGGCCCAGAGCGCGCTCCGCGAGGCAACCGGCGCCGCCCTCGCCAAGCTCGTGGAGGAAGACGTCCCCGAGGCCCTCGTCAACCACGAGCTGAACCACCGGGCCCAGGACCTCGCCATGCGGCTCCAGGCCCAGGGCCTCACGATCGAGCAGTGGCTGGCGATCACCGGCAAGTCGTCCGAGGACCTCACCGCCGAGCTGCGCGAGGCTGCGGAGACCTCCGCCAAGGTCGACCTCGCCCTGCGGGCGGTCGTCGAGGCCGAGCAGATCGAGTGCACGGACGAGGATCTCGACGAGGAGCTGTCCGACGTCGCCGAGCGGGTGGGCGAGACGGTCGCCCGGGTTCGGCAGGAGTTCGAACGCGGCGGCAACATCTCGGCTGTACGCTCCGATGTACGCAAGCGCAAGGCGCTCGACTGGCTCCTCGAGCGGGTCGAGATCGTCGACGAGGACGGTCACGCCATCGACCGCGCCGACCTCGAGGTCAGCACGGACAGCGACGAGCAGGACACCGACGAGGGCCCCGGCGAAGAGTCCGCCGCAGCCCCTGACACCGACGAGACCGACAGCAACGAGACGGAGAGCGACACCAGGTGACCGACCCCACACATGGGTACACGCTCGCAACCAACCCTGGGTTGCGGCACCCCCTGACCGGTGCGACCGGCACGAGTGGTGCGGCGCCCGACGTGATCGGGCACCACACCGATGTCATCCGCAACTACCTCGTGCCCACGGTCGTCGAGCAGACCAACCGGGGTGAGCGGGCGTACGACCTGTACAGCCGCATGCTCAAGGAGAACATCATCTTCCTGGGCACGCCGATCGACGACACGATCGCCAA
>CAYUXB010000073.1:0-14942 GCA_964448525.1 uncultured Acidimicrobiaceae bacterium | reverse complement strand
ACCGACGTCCGGTCTCGATCCGCTGATGGTAGCGCTCTTCCAGGACACGGTGGGCGAGATGACCGACGAGGGCCGCACGGTGCTGCTGTCGAGCCACATCCTCGCCCAGGTCGAGGCCCTGGCCGACCGGGTCAGCATCATCCGCAACGGCCGCACGGTCGAGACGGGGACCCTCGCCGAGATGCGGCACCTGACCCGCACCGCCATCACGGTCGAGACCGCCCGGCCGGTGACCGGCCTCGACGGCCTCGCCGGCGTGCACAACGTGGTGGTGGACGGCGACAGCGCCAGCTTCGACGTCGACACGGCACGGCTGGACACGGTCGTGCGGCGGCTGGGCGAGCTCGGCGTCCGGAGCCTGACGAGCCGGCCACCGACGCTCGAGGAGCTGTTCCTGCGCCACTACGGCGACGAGCTGGCCGAGCTCGAATCCGTCCCGCTCGATCACGGGGACGGGCACGGCCACGAAGGCGACGGGCACCGCCGCGGGCGGGCCGGTCAGGAGACGGGGTGACCGCCGCCGAGGTCGGCACCAGGCGCGGGGGCGCGTCGGAGGACCACTCCCTCGATGGGGCACGACGGGCGTCTCCGACCCTGGCCGGCACCGCGGCCCTTGCCCGGTTCGCGCTGCACTACGGGCGGGTGCGCATCCCGGTGTGGATCGTCGCCATCGCGCTGACGATCCTCGCCTCGGCGGCCAGCATCAAGGGCCTCTACCCCACCCAGGCCGACCTCGACGCGGCCGCCGCACCGATGTACGACAACGCCGCTGTCATCGCGCTGCAGGGGCCCACCTACGGGATCGACACGCTCGGCGGCAACGCCGTGTTCAACATCGGTGGCTTCGGCTACGCGCTCGTCGGCCTGATGGCGATGTTCCTGATCGGCCGCACCACCCGCGCGGACGAGGAGGCGGGCCGCACCGAGCTGTTGCGGGCCGCGGTCGTGGGGCGCAACGCCCCGGTCACCGCCGCGTTGGTTGTGACGACCGCGGCCCTCGTGGTGCTCGGTGGGCTGATCACGGCGACGATGCTGGCGCTCGGTCTGCCCGTCGCCGGTTCGGTGGCGTACGGCGCGGCGATGGCGGGGTTCGGCATCTTCTTCGCCGGCGTGACCGCGGTCGCCGCCCAGGTGACCGAGCACAACCGCACCGCCTACGGGCTCACCGGCGCGGCGCTGGCGACCTCCTTCGTCGTGCGGGCCGTCGGCGACGTGGGCGACGGCCGGATCTCGTGGGCCTCGCCGATGGGGTGGGCGCAGTCGATGCGGCCCTACGCCGGTGAGCGCTGGTGGCCGATCGTGCTGCTGCTGGGCGGCGCCGCCGCGCTGGTGGGCGTCGCCTTCGCGCTGCTCGGGCGCCGCGACCTCGGGGGTGGTCTCGTGGCGGTGCGCCCCGGCCCGCGCGGCGCGGCCCGCTGGCTGACCCGCCCGTGGGGCGTGGCCGTCCGCCTCCAGCGGGGCAGCGTCATCGCCTGGGCGGTCGGCCTCCTGCTCGGCGGCATCACCTTCGGCGTCCTCGGCAACGACGTGGCGGACCTCATCGGCGACAGCGACGAGCTGCGCGACATCATCGCCCAGTCGGGTGGCGACCTGACCGACTCGTACTTCTCGACCGCGGCGCTGATGCTCGCCGTGATCGCGGGCGGGTTCACGGTGTCGTCCGGGCTGCGGGCGCGCAACGAGGAGACCGGCGGGCGCGCCGAGCCGCTGCTCGCCACCGCTCTCGGGCGCACGCCCTGGCTGGGCTCGCACCTGGCCGTCACGGTGATCGGCAGCGTGCTCATGACCGCTGTCATCGGGCTGGGAGTGGGCGTCACCTACGGCATCGTCAGCGGGGACGGCAGCCAGGTCGCCCGGCTGGCCGGCGCCGCCTTCGCCTACGCGCCCGCCCTCTGGGTGCTGGCCGGACTGGCCGTCGCGCTGACGGGCCTGGCCCCCCGGGGCGCCGCGGCCGTGTGGGCGGTCTTCGCCTGGTGCGCGCTCGTCGCGTTCGTCGGCCAGATGTTGGATCTGCCGCAGTGGGCGTTGAACCTGTCGCCCTTCGAGCACGTGCCCTCGTTGCCGGTCGCGGATCTCGACTGGGTGCCGCTCGGCGTGCTGACCCTGCTCGCCGGCGCGCTGATGGCGGTCGGCATCGCCGGGTTCCGCCGCCGCGACGCGGGCTACTGACCACCGGACGACGAGGAACGGCGGGGGCCGCCGGTCGCCCGACGGCGGACGCCGACCGCTCCGCTCAGCCTCCGGACGACGCCCTCGCGGGCTTTCGGTAGGCCGACAGCAGGTGCAGCAGGGTGCGGACGCCGTAGCCGGTGCCGCCCTTGCGCGTCACGCCGTCGTCCTCCGCGGCGTCGGCCGGCCCGGCGATGTCGAGGTGGGCCCACGGGATGCCCTCGCCGACGAACTCCTGCAGGAACACGCCCGCCACCGAGGCGCCGGCCCAGCGGTTGCCGCTGATGTTCTTGAGGTCGGCGACCTCGGAGTCGATCGACGCCCGCATCTCGGCCGGCAGGGGCAGCTGCCACACGGGCTCGCCCTGCGCGTCGGCTGCAGCCCGCACCTGGTCGATGAATCCCTGGTGGTTGCCCATCAGGCCGGCGATCTTCATGCCGAGCGCCACCATGCAGGCCCCGGTGAGGGTGGCCAGGTCGACGATGGCGTCGGGCTGGTCGTCGGTGGCGAGGGCCAGGGCGTCGGCGAGGACGAGCCTGCCCTCGGCATCGGTGTTGAGCACCTCGACGGTCGTGCCGTTGCGGATGCGCAGGACGTCCCCGACCCGCGTGGCGTCGCCTCCCGGCATGTTGTCGGTGAGCGGGATGTAGCCGACCACGCGCACCGGCGGCTGCACGGCGTCGAGAGCCGAGAAGGTGGCCAGCACGGCGGCCGCGCCGGCCATGTCGCCCTTCATGCCGATCATCGAGTCGCTCGGCTTGAGGGACAGGCCGCCCGAGTCGAAGGTGATCCCCTTGCCCACGAGGGCGACCGTCCCGCGCGGCTTGACGCCCGGCTCCCACGACAGCTTGACGAACCGGGGCTCCTCGACCGACCCCCGGTTGACGCCGAGCAACCCGCCCAGCTCGAGCTCGGCGATGGCGGACCGGTCGAGCACCTCGATGTCGAAGCCCTTGAGATCGGCGAGCTCCTCGGCGCGAGCGGCGAAGGCCGTGGGCGTGAGCGTGCCACCGGGCTGGTTGACGAGGTCGCGGGCGACTCGGACGGCCTCACCGACGGCTCGACCCCGGTCGAGGGCGCCGAGCACCCGCTTGCCGCCCTTGCCCACCACCGTGAGCGACTCGATGTGGCTGCGCTCGGGATCGGACTTGAGGGCCGTGTAGCGGTAGGCGCCGAGCAGGACGCCCTCGGCGATCGCCTGGGCCACCGCGGAACGGTCCAGCGACTCGGGGACGGTGTCGAGGACGTCGATGGCCAGGTGGGTCTGGCGCTGCGCTGCCCGCGCCAGCGCCGCGGCCGCCCTGCGGTAGGCCGTGACGGTGACGTCCGCCGCGACGCCGAGCCCGAGCGCGACCACGACCTGGCCGTCGCTGCCGGGCACCACGCAGGACTGGCCGGGCTTGCCCTCGAACCCCTGGGCGCGGAGGAACGCGGCGTCGAGACCGTCGGGCACGTCGCCGGATTCCACGCCGTCGGCGAACACGCCGACGCCCACCGCGTCAGGCGTCGGGCGACGCGCCGTGTCGTCGGACGGTGCCGCGGCGAGGGCGCGGGTGAGCTCGATGGCGATCGGCATGCCCAGAACACTACGGGTGACGGCCGTCGCCGTGCGCGACGGCCGCGTGCGGGCGACCCGCAGCCGTTGGTGAACAGCGTAAAGTCGCCGGCACGCCAGCCACCTCGGGAGGGACGCACATGGCCGAGATCCTGCTGCGGGGCGGGACGGTGCTCGACGGCACCGGCGCAGCCCCCCGACCGGACACCGACGTGCTGCTTCGGGGCGACGAGATCGTGGCGGTGCGCCCGTCGTCCCCCGGGGATCACGGTGCCGCCGGCTCGACGGGCGCGGCCCCGCAGGCGCGCACCGTGATCGACTGCCGGGGGCTCACCGTCCTGCCCGGCCTCATCGACGCCCATTGCCACATCACCTTCGGCGAGCCCGCGTCGAACGACGAGCTGTTCTTCCACCGCCCGCCCACAACCTCGGCGCTGCTCGCCGCCTTCAACGTGCGCAAGCTGCTGCTCGCCGGTGTGACGGGGTTCCTCGACGCCGACGGCATCGCCGACCTCGGCCCCGGCCTGCGCGACGCCATCGCCGCCGGCATCGTCGAGGGCCCGCGCATGACGGCCGGCCTCAACGCCCTGCTCACCGCGGCGGGCGGCACCGCCGGCCGGCTGATCCCCGACGAAGGCTCGATCGGCTACGCCCGCGTCGTGCGCGACCGCGACGAGATGGTGCGGGTCACCCGCGAGCAGGTGAAGCACGGCGCCGACTGGATCAAGATCCACGTGACCGGCCTGATCCCCGGCCACGCCGGCGAGATCTCGGTCTGGACCCTCGACGAGCTGAAGGCGGTGTGCGACACCGCCCACGAGCTGAACACGCCCGTCATCGCCCACTGCCGCAGCGCCGGCTCCACGCGCGACGCCGCCGAGGCCGGGGTCGACCTCGTCTACCACGCCAGCTTCATGGACGACGCGGCCCTGGAGGCGGTGGTGGCGTCGGGCGCGGCGCTGTGCCCGACGTTCACGTTCCTCGCCAACCTGTGCGACCACGGCGCCAAGGTCGGCGCCGGCGTCGCCCAGGTCGACATCTTCCGAGGGGAGATCGAGGCCACCGCGGCCCGGGTGCGGGCCGCGTACGACGCCGGGGTCCGGCTGCTGTGCGGCTCGGAGTCGGGCTTCTCGCTCACCCCGTACGGCCACTGGCACGCCCGCGAGCTGGAGCTGTTCGTCGCCGAGCTCGGACTGTCGCCGCTCGAGGCCATCCGTTGTGCCACCGCCAACGGCGCCACCGCCCTACGCATGGACGACGGCGAGATCGGCGTGGTGGCACCAGGCGCCCGCGGCGACCTGCTGGTGATCGACGGCGATCCCACCCGCGACGTCACCGTGCTGCAGGATCGCAGCCGCCTTCGCCACGTCATCAGCCGGGGCCGTGCCGTCGACCTGGCCGGCGGCTGGCCCGAGCGACGCCCGCTGCCCGGTGAGAAGGTGGGCATGTGGTCGGCGCAGCCGCTCACCTGGGACGTGGTCCACCCGTGAGCGACACCGCCCCCGCAGCGCCCGCGGCCGAGGAGGTCAGGGTCGCCACGTGGACCGGCGTGCGCGACGCCCTGCGCCACCGCGAGCTGCGCCAGGCGCTCTACGACGAGGGCGGCGTCGTGATGGACGACTGCCTGCTCACGCTCCACGGGGCCGACCACCGCGACCGTCGCCGCCTGGAGAACCGCCTGTTCCGCCGCGAGGTGTTCGCCGAGTGGGAGCTGGACGTGCTCGGTCCCACGCTCGACGAATCGCTGCTCCCGGTGGTGCGCGCCGGCCGGGGCGACCTGCTCACGATCGGCTACCGCACCACGATGAACCTGACCGCCCGGGTCGCCGGCGTCGATCGCGCCCGCGGGACGGTCGAGGAGACCGAACGGCTCTACGAGGCCGTCAAGCTGTTCTCGGCGGGCGCCACGTTGGTGCACTCGACCCGCGACCACGACGAGGTGCGGGCCGAGGTCCTGGACGCGCTCGACGCCTTCGACCGCGAGCTGCTGACGCCGTCGATCGAGCGGCGCCGGGCGCTGATCGCCCGGGCCGAGCGGGGCGACATCGGCGAGGACGACCTGCCCCGCGACGTGCTCACCACCCTGCTGCGCAACGAGGACCGTCTCCACCTGCGCCACGACGTGCTGCGACGCGAGATCGCCTTCTACCTGCAGGCCGGGTCGCACTCGACGGCCAACGCCTTCACCCACACGGTCGACGAGCTGTTCCGCTGGGGCGCCGACCACCCCACCGACATCGACCGCGCCACCCACGACCTGGCCTTCGTGCAGCGGTGCGTGCACGAGACGCTGCGGCTGCACCCGGCCTCGCCCGTCGCGTGGCGGCGGGCCGTCACCGACACGACGCTGCGCGACGGCCGGCCGCTCCCGGCCGGCGCGTTGGTGGTCGTCGACATCCTGGCCGCCAACACCGAGGCGGCGACCTGGGGGCCGTCCGGCACCGCGTGGGACCCACACCGCGAGCCGCCGGACGGCGTTGCGGCCTGGGGCCACAGCTTCGGCGGCGGGACGCACGTGTGCATCGGGCGCGAGCTCGACGGCGGGCACGAGCTCGGCCCCGGGGTCTGCCCGCGGGGCGATGGCCACCTGTACGGCACCGTCGCCCGCATGGTCGCAGCCCTGCTGGCCCACGGCGGGCGGCCCGACCCGGACGACCCCGCGGCGCTCGACCCCACCTCGACCCGGCGCCACTTCAGCCGCTACCCCGTCGTGTTCACGGGTCCGACCGCATGACCGCGCCTGCCTCCGGCGACGGGCCCAACCAGCCCCCGGTCTCGGGTGGGACGAGGGCAGACCGGCAAGCCACGGACGAGGCCACCGACGGCCGGGGACCGACCGCGATCGTGACCGGGGCCGCCCGGGGCATCGGCGCGGCGATCGCCCGCCTGGCCGCCGAGCGCGGCTACCGGGTCGGCGTGCTCGACGTCGACGCCGCAGGGGCCCGAGCGCTGGCCGACGAGCTGCCGGGCGCTGTCGCACTGGTCACCGCCACCGACGACGAACCAGGCGTAGTCGCCGCGCTGGGCGCCTTCGCCGAGGCCACCGGCCGCGGCGCCCCGGACCTGGTGGTGTGCAACGCGGGCATCGTCCGCTTCGGGCCGCTGGCCGAGCTGTCGCTCGACGACTGGCGACGGGTCGTCGACGTGAACCTCACGGGCACATTCGTCGTCGCCCGCGCCGCGGCGGTGCGCATGGCCGCGGCGGGCCAGGGCGGGGCGATCGTGGCGCTCACCTCGATCAACGGCGTCGCCCCCGGGCCGAACGCCGGCGCCTACGGGGCCACCAAGGCAGCTGTCGCCTTGCTGATGGCCCAGCTCGCCATCGAGTTCGGGCCGGACGGCGTGCGCGCCAACGCGGTCGCCCCCGGGCTGATCGACGGCGGCATGAGCGGCCCGATCTACGCGGACGGGGCCGTGCGCGCCGCACGATCGCAGCGGGTCCCCCTCGGCCGGCTCGGCACCGAGGACGACATCGCCCGCGCCGTGCTGTTCCTCGGCTCGGCCGAGGCGGCGTACGTGTCGGGCCAGGAGCTCGTGGTGGACGGCGGCGTCGTCCGCTCGATCATCGCTGCGCTCCCCCGCCCCCAGACCGTCGACGGCGTGGGGCCCGATGCCCGCTGACGCGCCTCGCCCGCTCGCCACGTCTGGCGACAGGTCGCCAACCGGCGGTGCCGCCCGCGCGGTGGTCCTGACGGGTGGGCCGCACCCGTTCGCGCTGACCACCCCGCGGGTGGTGGCGCTGCTGGCGCAGTCGGGGGTGACGAGCACGGTGGTGGCCGACCCCGACGCCGCTGCGGGCCAGATCGCGGCGGAGGGCCCCGGGACGCTGCTCGTGCTCAATACGCTCCGCTGGCGGATGCGGGCCGACCGCTACGCCCCTCTGCGCGAGGCGCACGCCTACGCGACCTCGCCCGCGCTGCGGCGCCGCGTCGCCGCGCACGTGGTCGGCGGGGGCGCGCTGCTCGCCCTGCACGCCGCGCCGATCTGCTTCGACGACTGGTCGGACTGGCGCGACATGGTGGGCGCCGCCTGGGACTGGGACCGGTCGCACCACCCGCCGCTCGGGGAGATGCGCGTGCGCGTCCGCGGACCGCACCCGGTCGTCGACGGGATCGACGACTTCACGATCCACGACGAGGCCTACGGGTTCATGGACCTGGCCGACGACGTCGAGCCTCTCGCCACCGCCCGCCACGGCGGCGTCGATCACCCGCTGCTCTGGGCGCGCCGGGTAGGCGCCGGCCGGGTGATCACGTCGACCCTGGGTCATGGCGCCGAGTCGTTCGACCATCCGAGCCACCGCGAGATCCTGCGACGGTCGGTGCGGTGGCTGCTCGACACGACAGCCGACGCACCGGTCGGATCCGCGGTCGATGCACCGGTCGAGACATCCGTCGCACGTGCCGACGGCGAGCCGCCGGTTCGACCGGCCTGAAGGAGGACGTCGCCATGCGCGCCATCGAGGGGATGTCGGTGCTGATCACCGGAGGCGGCTCCGGCATCGGCGCCGCCGCGGCCGCCCACTTCGCTGCCGGCGGCGCACGGGTGACGATCAGCGGCCGGCGGGCGGCCGCCCTGGCCACGACCGCGGCGGACGTCGGCGACGCCTGCCGACCGCACGTGGGCGACGTGCGCGTCGGCGCCGACCGCCGAGCGATGGTCGACGCCGCCGTGGAACACGGGGGCGGACGCCTCGACGTGCTGGTGTCCAACGCCGGCAACATGCTGCGCGGACCGATCGACCAGCTGGACGAGGCCGAGCTGCTCGACGTCTTCCACACCAACGTGGTCGCCGGGATGCTGCTCACCGGCCTGTGCCGTGCCCACTTGGCGGCGACGGGCGGCTGCGTGCTCTTCGTCGGCAGCGTGCACACGCAGCGGGCGTTCCCCGGCGCGTCGCCGTACGCGGCCACCAAGGGCGCGCTGGAGACCTTGACCGGGGTGCTGGCCGCGGAGCTGGGACCGGACGGCATCCGGGTCGGGTGCGTGCGACCGGGGGCGGTGCCGACGGAGATCAACGTACGGGCGGGGCTGGCGACGCCGGACGAGGCCCGCGCCCGCCTGGACGGGCTGGCCGGCGCGCACGTGCTCGGGCGCATCGGGGAGACGGCCGAGATCGCCGAGGCCTTCGAGTACCTGGCCCGCGCGGAGTGGACGACCGGCGCCGTGCTCACCGTCGACGGCGGGCTCGGCCTCGGTGTCACGAACGCCTGAACCCGAGAGCTGGTCCCATCTGCTGAACACCGTTTACCACCAGCGCTAGCCTGCGCCCACCGGACCGCGACGAGGGGGAAGCGGAGTTGCCCGAGACCGAGGTCGTCACCATCTCGACCTACGAAGGGGCCCGCGAGGCCTACCGATCCAAGCACCTGCGCCAGGCGCTGTACGACGCGGGCGAGGTGATCATGTCCGACGTGATCGTCAACCTCCACGGCGACGACCACCGCGCCCGGCGCCGCCTGGAGAACCGGCTCTACCGCCGCGCCACCTTCGCCCACTACGAGCGCGACCTCTTCCCCGAGATCATCGACACGACATTGCGCCCGCACCTCGAGGCCGGACGGGCGGAACTGGTGTCCCTGGGGCACCAGCTGATGATGAACCTCGCCGCGCTCACCGCCGGCATCGACCGACCGCTCGGCACGCCGGACGAGACGTTCCGGCTGCACGCCTTCCTCAAGACCTTCATCGAGGGCGCGACCCTCGCCCACTACACGGGCGACCAGGACGCCAAGCGAGCAGAGGTGCACCGAGCCCTCGACGCGTTCGACGGGGAGTTCCTGCGACCGTCGATCGACCGGCGCCAGGTGCTGATCGCGCAGCACGAGGCCGGCGATGTCGACGAGGCGGATCTGCCCCGCGACGTGCTGTGCGTGCTCCTCCGCAACGAGGACGCCCTGCACCTGCCCCACGACGCCATCCGCCGCGAGATCGCCTTCTACCTGTTGGCCGGCGCCCACACCTCGGCCACGGCGTTCACGCGCGTCACGCACCAGATCCTCGACTGGCTCGACGCCCACCCCGACGACGCCGAGCGGGTGCGCACCGACCGGCTGTTCGTGCAGCGCTGCACCCACGAGACGGTGCGCCTCCAGCCGTCGAGCCCGGTGGCGATGCGCTGGGCGTTGACCGACGTCGACCTCGGCGACGGCGTCCACGTCGCCGAGGGCGACAAGGTGGTCATCGACCTCGTGGCGGTGAACCGCGACGCGTCGGTCTTCGGCGACCATCCCGACACGTTCGATCCGTTCCGCACGCTGCCCGCCGGCGTGGCGCCGTACGGCCTGTCGTTCGGCCTCGGCATGCACGCCTGCATCGGCCAGGACATGGCGGCAGGCCTCCTCGCCCGGGACGACGGTGCGCTCGACGAGCACCTGTTCGGCCTCGTGCCCCAGGCGGTCCAGTGGTTGTTCGACCACGGCTGCCGGCGCGACCCCGACGACGCCCCCGAGATGGACGCGTCGACCACCCGGCCGTACTTCGGGCGGTACCCGGTGCTCCTCGGTGCCTGACCGCCACGACCTGCGTCGCCTGGGTGGCCAGGATGGCACCGGCGTCCCACGTGTCCCGAGCAGCAGCGGCACCGCGGGTGTCCAGGGCGGCGACCGGGCGCCGGCCACGCGGCGATGATCGACCTGCATGCTCACGTGGTCCCCGCCGACGTCGTGGGACGGGCCGGAGCGTGGGGCCCCGAGGCCGGCGAGCGGAGCGACGGCACCCCCTGGTTCCGTGTCGGCGGGTACGAGCTGGTGGGGGTGCGCTACGAGAGCACCGCGTTCATGGACCTCGACGTGCGGCTCGCGGGCATGGACGCCGCCGGCATCACCGTGCAGGTGCTGTCGCCGAACCCGATCACCTACCTCCACAACATCCCCGCGACGGTGGCCGACGAGTTCTGCTGCTGGCACAACGACACGATGGCGACGCTCGTGGCCCGGCATCCCCGCCGCCTCGCCGGCTTCGCGCAGCTTCCCGTGCAGGACCCGGCCCGTGCCGCTGCCGAACTCGGCCGCGCCGTGATCGAGAACGGCCTGGTCGGCGGCTACATCGGCACCGAGATGCCTCACGACCTCGACGATCCGGTCATGGACGAGCTGTGGGCGGCGGCGGTCGAACTGGACGTGCCTGTGGTCGTGCACCCCGCACCGCACGGCATCGACGGTCCGCCGGCAGATCCACGGCTGCGCCGGTGGGACCTCGACCTCTTCCTCGGGTTCGCCTACGAGGAGACCATCGCCGTGGCCCAGCTCGTGCTCGGCGGCGTGCTCGACCGCCACCCGGCCCTCGACGTGGCGGTGTCGCACGGCGGCGGAGCCACCGCCTGGCTGCGCGAGCGCATGCGGACGGCAGCCGCCACCCGGCCCGGCGTGCCGGAGGCCCTCCGGGCATCGGGGGCTGTCGACGCTCGTCTGGACCGGCTCTGGTGGGACGCGCACGTCGGTGGGCCCGACGCGCTCGCCGTGCTGGCGACCACGCTCGGCACCGACCACCTCCTCCCCGGCACCAACTTCGCGGGGTGGGACAGCCCGGGGACCGCCGGGCCCCGATCGCGCGGTGGGGACTCGTCCGCCGGGGAGCCTGCGCGGCGAGAGACGACCAGACCGACCGAACGGTCGGCGACCTCGGAGACGGAGACGCCCGCCGGTCTTGTCGCCCGCCTCGACGCCAACGCGCGCCGCTTCCTGCGCGACCGTCTGCCCTGAGCCCCGGGGTGCCGAGCTCCAGGCGCCGCCCGCGCCGGTCGGTCGGCACGACCGCCCGTCAGCCGGGCAGCTCGTACTGCACCGAGGCGCGGTCGCCCACGATCGGCGTGACCAGGTCGCGGATGAGCGCCCGGTGGTCGGGGTGGTCGCGGTAGATGAGGTAGTCGTCCGCGGAGGCGAAGTCGGCCACCACCACGTAGTCCCAGCTGGCGTCGTTGATGCCGGCGTCGAAGCCGTGCCTGTAGTCCTCGGCGCGCACGGCGCCGGTCGCCGCGGGCATGTCGTCGAGCCCGCGGGACAGCGCCTGGCGCTGCTCCTCGGTGGCGTCGTCGGTGAACCGGAACATCACCACGTGGCGCAGGGCCATCGCTCGTCTCCTCGTCGTGTCGGTGTGCGA
Source organism: uncultured Acidimicrobiaceae bacterium (assembly GCA_964448525.1). Taxonomy (GTDB): domain Bacteria; phylum Actinomycetota; class Acidimicrobiia; order Acidimicrobiales; family VFJN01; genus ZC4RG19. The sequence goes on along the minus strand of CAYUXB010000073.1, from coordinate 3,118 downwards.
GTCGGTGGTCGCCGTGTCGGTGTCACCGGCGGGGTGCGGGTACCGGCGGGCGCAAAGACACCGGCGGGCGCAAAGACACCGGCGGGTGCGGGGACACCGGCGGCATGGGTCATTGCAGGCCGCTGTAGGCCCCGCCGTCGACGGGCAGCGCGGCCCCGACGACGAAGCGGGCGTGCTCGGAGCACAGGAAGGCCACGAGCGCACCGAAGTCGTCGGGGTCGCCCACCTCGCCGGCGGGCACGCCGGACGCGGCCGCGGCGGTGTCGCCTCCGTACAGCGACCGCAGCCGGTCGGTGGCGTGCAGGCCGGGCTGGACGGAGTTGACCGTCACCCCCCGGCCGGCGACCTCGATCGCGAGCGTCTTGAGGAAGGCGGTCGCGCCTGCGCGGGCCGTGTTCGACAGGATGAGCTGGGCGATCGGCTGGCGCACCGAGATGGACGTGATGGCGACCACCCGCCCCCAGCCGCGCTCGCACATGGGCGGGACCGCGGCCTCGCACATGGCCACGGTCGACAGCAGGTTCAGTTCGAGGGCGGGGGCGTACGCGTCGAGGGGTGTCGACGCGAAGGTCCCGGGAGGCGGCCCGCCCGCGTTGGGTACGAGGATGTCGACCTGGCCGAGGGCTTCGACGGCCGCCTCGACGAACCCGGTCGCTCCCTCGACGGTCGACACGTCCGCCACCAGCGGGACGGCTCCGTCAACGCCGGCGGCCGCGGCCTCGATGCGGGCGCGGTCACGCCCGCAGATGGCGACGCGCACGCCCTCGGCAGCGAGCGCCCGGGCAGAGGCGAGGCCGAGCCCCGACGAGGCCCCGGCGACGGCGGCGGTGCGTCCGGCGATGCCCAAGTCCATGGGGCCGGACACTAGTGGTGCGCCGCCGCACGTCCTCGATCACACGGATGCGGCGCGGCGAGCCCGAGGTGAACAGCGTAAAGTCCCCGCGGCGGAACGCCCTCCACGGGGCCGGCCGCTCGACACCACGGGACAGAGGGGGCACTGCATGTCGTTGGTCGGCGCGCGCGTCGTTCGCAAGGAAGACCCGAACCTGCTGGTCGGGAAGGGCCGTTTCGTCGACGACCTGCAACCGACCGGGTGTGTGTTCGCCACGTTCGTGCGCTCGACGGAGGCACACGCCCGCATCACGGGCATCGACGTGTCCGGCGCGCTGGAGGTGCCGGGGGTCCTCGCCGTCGTCACCGGGGCCGATGTCGCCGAGCTGCCGCGCATCCCCGGGCTGCCGCCCGAGGTGGCGCCGCTGCACCGGCCGGTCCTTGCGGACGGCGTCGTCCGCTTCGTCGGCGAGCCGGTGGCCGTGGTCGTGGCCGACGACCGCTACGTCGCCGCCGACGCCGTCGAGCACGTCGTCGTGGACTACGAGCCGCTCGACGTGCTGGCCGACGTCCGCGCCAGCCTGGCGGCGATGGCCGACGAGGCCGGCACCCGCCTGTTCCCCGACCTCGGCACCAACGCCCTCCCGGTGCTGCCGGCCCCCCAGGAGGAGTCGCCCGAGATGGTGGCCGCGCCCCGCCGGGCGCGCCTGACCGTCACCAACAACCGCTGCTCGCCCGCCCCGATCGAGCCGATGGCGGTCGTGGCCGACTGGGGGCCGGGGGGCCTCACCGTGTGGGCCTCGCACCAGGCCCCGCACCACCTGCGCAACAAGTACTGCGACTTCTTCGGCATCGCCCAGCACGAGTGCCGGGTCGTCGCGCCGGACGTGGGCGGCGGCTTCGGCACCAAGATCGTCTTCTATCCCGAGCTGTTCCTCGCTCCCGAGCTGTCGCGACGCCTCGGCCGACCGGTGAAGTTCGCGCTCACCCGCTCGGAGGCGATGGTCCTGATGGGCCACGGCCGCGGTCAGGTCAACGAGGTGGAGGTCGGGTTCGACGACGATGGCGGCATCCACGCGCTGCGCGTCCACACGGTCCAGGACGTCGGCGCCTACCCGGACCCGACCGGCATGGGTCTCGGGGTGCTGACCAGCGCCATGACGTCGGGGGTCTACAGGATCCCCTCGATCCAGGCGTGGCTCACCAACGTGATGACCAACACCACGCCGGTCGCCGCCTATCGGGGCGCGGGACGCCCGGAGGCGACCTACCTGGTGGAGCGCACGGTCGACGTCGTGGCGGCCGAGTGCGGCCTCGACCCGGCCGAGGTGCGGCGCCGCAACTTCATCGGCCCGGACGAGTTCCCCTACACCTCCCCCGCCAACCCCGACCTGGTGAACTACGACTCGGGCGACTACCCGGCGGCCCTCGCCGAGTGCCTGCGCATCCTCGGCTACGACGAGCTGCGCGCCGCGCAGGCCGCCCGCAACGCCGATCCCGACCGGCCGCTGATGGGCATCGGCCTGTCCTGCTGGCTGGAGATCGCCGGGTTCGGCCCGCCCGGATCGCTGGAGGGGTTCGGCCACATCGGCTCGTGGGAATCCGCCGACGTGCGCATCCAGCCCGACGGCTCCGCCATCCTCGCGGTGGGCACCAGCCCCCACGGCCAAGGCCACGAGACGACGTTCGCCCAGATCGCCGCCGACGTCCTCGGCATCGACTTCGACCGCATCTCGGTCCGCCACGGCGACACGGCGACCGTGCAGCAGGGCATCGGCACGATGGGATCGCGCGCGGTGCCCGTCGGTGGCGAGGCCGTCCACCAGGCCGGCACCCAGGTGGCCGAGCGGGCCCGGCGCATCGCCGCCCACCTGCTGGAGGCCGACGTGGCCGACATCGAGCAGGCCGACGGGGGCTTCCACGTCGCCGGCACGCCGTCGAAGCCCGTCACGTGGGGCGAGGTGGCGTGGGCCAGCTTCCAGCCGCTGACGCTGCCTGACGACATCGAGCCCGGAGCGCTCGGCGCCACCGTCTTCGGGCAGGTGCCCAACTTCTCGTACCCGTCCGGGGCCTACGCCTGCGTGGTCGGCATCGATCGCGACACCGGCGACGTGACCGTCGAGCGCTACGTGTGCGTCGACGACTGCGGCACCGTCATCAACCCTCTGCTCGCCGAGGGGCAGGTCCACGGCGGCGTCGCCCAGGGCATCGCCCAGGCGTTGTACGAGCAGGTGTCCTACGACGGGGCGGGCCAGCCGGTCACCAGCACCTTCGTCGACTACCTGGT
>CAYUXB010000072.1:0-15134 GCA_964448525.1 uncultured Acidimicrobiaceae bacterium | reverse complement strand
ACGTCACCCGCTCGCCGAACAACCACATCGCGTTCGGCTTCGGCACCCACTTCTGTCTCGGGGCGGCGCTCGCCCGCATGGAGATCCGCCTGTTCTTCACCGAGCTGGTGAAGCGGGTGCGGTCGATGCGCCTGGTGCCGGGCACGGAGCCGGTCGAGATGCCCAACTCGTTCGTCTACGGCCTGCGCTCGGCGCACGTCGAGTTCGAGTTCGAGCCGACCTGACCTCCGGGGATCGGGGGCGGCGGGCTACTCGTCGGGATAGGCCATGCCGACGCCGGCCCTGATGGCGTCGAGCGTGCCCGCGATCGCGCACGTCTCGTCGAGCGGCATGATCGGGCTCTCGGTGAGACCGGCGCGCAGGCAGCGGTGCACCTCGACCGCCTGGAACCGCAGGCCCTCGCCCTCGAACGATGCGTCGATGCGCTCACGGCCCCCGGCGGCGTCGCCGACCTCGACGGTGAAGGCCTGGTGCATCGGGCTCGACAGGCGCAGCCACCGCTCCGACCCGGTCAGCCGCACGGTCGACGCCAGCGCGGCCCGGAGGCCGCCGGTCACGACCGCGAGCGCGCCGCCGTCGTGGTGGAGCACCGCCGCGAACTGCTCGTCGACGCCCGTCTCCCCGATGTGCCCGTCGGCGACCACCCGGCCCGGGGTGCCCAGCAGGAACGACGCCAGCGACACGGGGTAGACGCCGAGGTCGAGGGTCGCTCCCCCGCCGAGCGCCCGGTCGAACAGCCGGTGGCCCGGATCGATCGGTCGCCGGAACCCGAGGCCCGCCTCGAGCACCAACGGCGCACCCAACCGGCCCTCGCCGAGCAGCTCGCGGGCGATGGTCCAAGCGGGAAGGAAGCGGCTCCACATCGCCTCCATCAAGAACAGTCCCCGGGCCCGAGCGGTGGCGACCATGCGCTCGCTCTGGGCTCGGTTGAGCGCCATCGGCTTCTCGCACAGCACGTGCTTGCCCGCCTCGAGGAACAGCAGCACGTCGTGCTCGTGGCGGCCGTGCGGCGAGGCGACGTACACGACGTCGACCGCGGGGTCAGCGGCCAGGTCCTCGTAGCTGCCATGCGCGCGGGTCACGCCGTACTCGGCGGCGAACGCCTCGGCACGGGCGGCAGAGCGCGAACCGACGGCGGCGGTCTCGGCGTCGTCGAGCTGCGACAAGCCGGTCGCGAAGACCCGGGCGATGGCGCCGGTGGCGGCGATGCCCCAGCGGATCGGTTCGGCCACGCCGTCAGGCCGCCGGGCCGGAGAGCGTGCGGGTCTGCATCGTGCCGATGCCCTCGATCCAGCTCTCGATCAGCTGGCCCGGGGCGAGGAAGCGCCGGGGGTCGCGGGCCACGCCGACGCCGGACGGCGTGCCCGTGAAGACGACGTCGCCGGGCAGCAGCGCGACCACCTCGGACAGCACCCGGACGAGGCCCGGCACCGGCACGATCATGTCGCCGGTGCGGGCGTCCTGCACCACTTCACCGTCGAGCGTGCACCGCAGGCCCAGGTCGTCCGGATCGTCGAGCTCGTCCGGCGTGACCAGCCACGGCCCGGTGGGGCCGAACCCGGGATACGACTTGCCGAGCGAGAACTGGCCGCCCGCGGCCCGCTGCACCACCCGCTCGGACAGGTCCTGCCCCACGGTCACTCCGGCGACATGGGCCCAGGCGTCGTCCTCGCCCACGAGGTGGGCACGCCGGCCGATGACGACCACCAGCTCGACCTCCCAGTCGACGTACGTGCTGGGCAACGCCACCTCGGCGAACGGTCCGGTGATGCAGGTCGGGAACTTGGTGAACGTGGCCGGGATGCGGGGCACCTCCTGCCCGGTCTCGGCCGCGTGCTCGCGATAGTTGAGCCCGATGCCGAACACCTGGCGGGGCCGGGGGGACGGCGGCCCGAGCAGCGACCTGTCCAACTCGACCGGCTCCTGCGCCCCGAGGTCGGCGGCGGATGCCCAGTCGCGGAACGCATCCCAGTCGTCGTACAGCGCAGCGACGTCGGGCCCGAACCCCCCGTCCGACGCAGTGGCGACGTCGACGGCGCTGCCGTCGCCGGTGACGACGACGGCTCGTCCTGCATGGTTGGCCAGCCTCATGGTGCGGTTCTAGCGCGACGAAGGGAGGCCCGGAGGCCTCCCTTCGCACAGTTCATCGGAAAGATCCTGGCCGGTCGTCTGCGCTGGTGCGCGCTGGGAGGGACAAATCCCCAGCAAACCGATCAGGTGGTGGTCTGGTTGGACTCCACCAAGTGGCCCGACTAACCGCTCAGCGGCCAGCCACCTCCAGGGTCCCAGGTTTACCGTCGTTCATGCTTGGACCACCTCCCTTCTCTGGTGGAGGCAACATACCAACGACTCTGCCGATCGCGCTCGCGAATTTCCGAACTCCGGAGAACAGATCCGCCCCCAGGCCACCGACCGGGCGCTCGCCACCGGCGGTCACGCCGCTGTCGCCACCGCTGGAGCCTCGGTGGCGCCTTCCACCGGGTCCGGGAGGAGATCGACCCGCCGCAGCGACTGCGCGTTGAGCGCGACCACGATGGTGGACAGGCTCATCAAGATGGCGCCCACCGCCGGCGACAGCGAGATGCCCGCCCACGCCAGCGCCCCGGCAGCCAGCGGGATGGCGATCACGTTGTAGCCGGCGGCCCAGCCCAGGTTCTCGATCATCTTGCGGTACGTGGCCTTGGACAGGCGGATCACCCCGGTGACGCCACGGGGATCGCTGCCCACGAGGACGACGCCCGCCGACTCGATGGCGACGTCGGTGCCCGCCCCGATGGCGAGGCCCACATCGGCGCGGGCCAGCGCCGGCGCATCGTTCACGCCGTCACCCACCATCGCGACCCGCAGACCGCGATCCTGCAGCTCCACCACAGCCTTGTCCTTGTCCTCGGGCAGCACCTCGGCGAACACCTCGTCGATGCCGAGGTCGCGGGCAACGGCGTCGGCGACCTGCCGCGCGTCGCCGGTGATCAACACCACCTGGATGCCGGCCTGCTGCAGGTCGGAGACGGCCTCGCGGGCCTCGGGCCGCACCTCGTCCTCGAGGGCCAGCACGCCGACGACGTCCCGCTCGCCGCGCACCACGTGCAGGACCGCAGCGCCACGAGCGACCCACCCCTCGACCACGCCCGTCAGCGCATCGGGCACCTCGGCGCGCCGGGCCCGCAGGAGGGCGGGACCGCCGACCGCGTAGGCCGTGCCGTCGACGGTCGCCTCGACGCCATGCCCGGCGATCGCCCGGAAGTCGGTGGCTGTCGGCACCTCGCCCCGCCGTCGGGCCTCGACCACGATGGCGCGGGCCAAGGGATGCTCGCTGTCCGCTTCGACCGCGGCGGCGACCCGCAACAGCCGGTCGTCGTCGAACCCGGCGTCGGTGGCCGCAGCCACACCGGTGACCACGTGGGCCCCCTTCGTCAGCGTGCCCGTCTTGTCGAAGAGCACGGCGTCGACCGAGCGCATGCGCTCCAGGGAGAGGCGGTCCTTGACCAGGATGCCCGCCCGCGCCGACACCGAGGTGGCGATGGCGATGACGAGCGGGATGGCCAGGCCGAGCGCGTGGGGGCAGGCGATGACGAGGACGGTGACCGTGCGGACGATGGCGTCGTCGACGTCGACCAGCAGCCACCAGGCGAGGAACGTCACGACCGCGGCGCCGGCCGCCACGTAGAACAGCAAGGCCGCGAACCGGTCGGCCAGCGCCTGGGCCCGGCTTCCGCTCGCCTGAGCCTCCGCCACCAGCCGCTGGATGCCGGCCAACGCCGTGTCGTCCCCCACCGCGTCGACCGTCACCCGGATCGACGAGTCGGTCGACACCGTGCCGGCCACAACCTGGTCGCCCGACGACTTCGCCACGGGGCGCGACTCGCCGGTGATCATCGACTCGTCCACCTCGGCGGCGCCGTCGGAGATCGTGCCGTCGGCGGGCACCCGGGCGCCCGGGCGGACGAGCACCTCGTCCCCCGGCGCCAGCTCGGCGATGCTCACCGTCGACACGGCGCCGTCGGCACCGACCCGCTCGGCATCGTCGGGCAGCAGCGCGGCCAGGGCCGCCAGCGCCCCCTGCGCTTGGCCCACGGCCTTCATCTCCTGCCAGTGGCCGAGGAGCATGACGGTGACGAGCGCGGCCAGCTCCCACCAGAAGTCGAGGTCGAGCACGTCGAAGCTGGTCAGCATCGAGGCGCCGTAGGCCACGACGATGGCCATGGCGATCAGCAGCATCATGCCGGGTCGGCGGGCCCGCGCCTCGTCGACGCCGCCGGACAGGAACGGCCAGCCGCCCCACCAGAACACGATCGACCCGAGAATCGGCCCCAGCCAGCTCATGCCGGGGAAGTCGAGCTCGTAACCGAACCAGTCCATGACCATCTCGCTCGTGACGACGAGCGGGATGGTGAGGGCCAGGGTCAGCCAGAACCGACGCCGGAAGATCTCGGGATCGTGGCCGGCGTGGTCGCCGTGTCCACCGTGGCCGTGCTCGGCATGCCCACCGTGCCCGGCGTCGCCGTGCTCGGCGTTGTCGCCCTGTCCTGCGGGCGGGGGATGTCTCACGGACGAGGTGTGCTCGGTGCCGCCCTGGGCCTGGCCTGACGGTGACGGGTGCATGGGACTGGACCTCCGAGCAATACCCTAGGGGGGTATGGCGCGAGCGTCAACGGTTCGCGCGCACACCATGCCCTACCGTGCCTCCGATGGAACTGACCGAGGCCCTGCGCACCACCGGAGCGATCCGCGAGTTCACCGACGAGCCGGTCACCGACGAGGTGCTGGCCCGCGTGCTCGACACCGCCCGCTTCGCCCCGAGCGGCGGCAACCGCCAGGGCTGGCGAGTCGTCGTCGTGACGGACGGTGACTCCCGTCGCCGGCTCCGCGACCTGTACCTCGACGGCTGGTACCAGTACCTGGCCATGGGGGCCGCCGGCCTCACACCGTGGGGGCCGCTCAGCGATCGGGACGCCGAAGCCCGCGCCCTCGACGGCGCCCAGGACGCCGCCTCGCACGCCGCCGCCGGCCGGGGCGGCTTCGCCGAGCACCTCGACGAGGTGCCGGCGCTGCTCGTCGTGTTCGCCGACCTGCGAGCTCTGGCGGCGGTCGACCGCGACCTCGATCGCTACACCTTCGCCGGCGGGGCCTCGGTCTACCCGTTCACGTGGAACCTGCTGCTCGCCGCGCGGGAGGAGGGGTTGGGAGGCGTGGTCACGACCATGCCGATCCGTCGCGAGCCCGACGTCAAGGAGCTGTTCGGTGCGCCCGACGAGCTGGCGGTGGCCGCCGTCATCGCGCTGGGCCACCCCGTGCGTCAGCCGACGCGGCTCACGCGGGCGCCGGTGGCGGAGTGGGCGACCGTCGACCGCGTCGACGGTCGCCCGTTCGCACCCTGAGCTCAGTTGCGCAGCTGGCCGAGCAGCCGCAGCACGTACCAGAACAGCATCATCACCGAGGCGAAGAGCTGCACGGCAGCGCCGACGTAGGCCTCGGCCGGGTAGCGCCGCATGATCGTCTGGGTCTGGTAGAGGATCGAGGCGCCGGCCAGGGCGATCATCGCCACCGAGAACCAGATGCCCAGCTCGAGGCCGAAGAGGATCGCGGCGCCGATGAGCACCAGCGCGCACACGCCGCCCCACAGCAGCATCGGCCGCAGGAACGACAGGTCGCGGCGGGTGACGAGGGCCACCGCGGTGAGCCCGGCGAAGCCCGCGACCGTGATGATGGCGGCGGCGACGACCGTGGACGTGCCGTCGGGCTGGACCTCGAAGAAGTAGTGCAGGAACGGGGCGAAGATCAGCGCCTGGGCCGCAGCCATGCCGAACAGGCCGGCGTACTGCCGGGAGGGCTCCAGCACGTCGTGGGCGGCGGTGGTCGCCATCCAGTTGACCACCATGAAGCCGCCGAGCAGGAGCAGCCAGGCGTAGCTGGCGGACGCGATGAAGTCCCACATCGCCTCGGCGACGCCGAGGTTGATGAGCAGGGCCTCGAAAGCGATGAACACCCCGATCGCCACCAGCAGGTGCTGGTAGACGCGGGTGATGAACTCGCCACGGGTGACGTCGTCGAGTGTGGCGACGGGGCGGTAGCCCACGGGCGCGGCGGACATTGACCATCCTCCTGCACGCCGGGCACGTGCCGGCGTCGACGCGCCAAGGCTATCGGGGAACGGGCCCCTGCCCGGACGCGGCCGGACCGGCACCCCCGGTCACCCACCCTTCGTGAGCATCGATCACGCTCCGCGAGAGACAGCCGTGGACTCCGAGGCGGTCGCTAGAGTCCCGCCCACGGAACTGCAGCGCGACCTCGGATTTCCCGCGCTCCTGGCCGATGCCGGCCGGGGCCACGACGACGCGCTCACCGAGATCTTCCGCGCCTACCAGCCCCGCCTTCTCCGCTACCTGCGCGTCCAGGAGCCGGGGATGGCCGATGACCTCGCGGCCGACGTGTGGCTGGCGGTCGCCCGGGGGCTCGACGGCTTCCAAGGTGACGAAGCCGGGTTCCGCGGTTGGATCTTCACGATCGCCCGCAACCGGGTCATCGAGCACCGGCGTCGCCAGGCGCGGCGGCGCACCGAGCCGCTGCCGGACGACCGCCTCGATCGACCGGTCGAGCACGGGCTCGGCGGCGATCCGGCCTGGCTGGTGGTCGAGCGGCTCGGCGTGCAGGAGACCGTGGAGGCGCTGGTGGCGAACCTGGCGCCGGACCAGGCGGAGGCGGTGCTCCTGCGGGTGCTCGGCGGCTTCGACGTCGCCGAGGTCGCTCGCATCATGGGACGGTCCCCCGGCAACGTGCGGGTGCTCTGCCACAGGGCGTTGAAGCGGCTGGCGGTCAGCCTGAGCGAAGCGGAGGCGCTCGCGGAATGAGCCACAGGGACGACAGCGACGACAGCGACATCACCGAGGTCCTCACGGCCGACGAGGCCGACGCCCTCGACGTGCTTCTCGACCGGGTGCTCGCCGGAGCCGAACCGGCGGCGGACGCCCCGGCGTGGAGCCGCGACGTCGCCCTGCTCGTACAGGCGGCGCAGGTGCCGGCGCAACCCGGCGAGCTCGCCGGCGAGGCCGAGATCGTCGGTCGGATGGTCGAGGTGCGGCAGTCTGCAGCCGCCCGGGCCGACTCGGTGCTCCCGCGGGCCACATCGGCACCCCAGCGCGCCACATCGGCGCTCTCGCTGGCCGACTCGGCGTTCCCGCGGGCCACATCGGTGCTCCCCCGTGCGGGCGACGAGCGCGCCGCGACAGACCCGGTCGCTGCCCCGACCGCCGAGGGTGCCATGCCCGGCAGCGGCGTCCTCGCGCCGGTCACCCGCCTCGCCGACCGCCGTGGCCGGCATCATCACGACCGCCACTACCGGGCGAAGCACGCGGCGGCGCGGCTCGAGGCGTCGCGCCACCCCGCTCTCCGCACGGTCGGCCGAGTGCTCGCCATGAAGGCGGCGGCCGTGACGACAGCCGCGGTCGTGGGGGTGGCCGCCGCGGCCGCCGCGACCACCGGCATCGTGGCCACCGTCGTCGTTCCGGCGTTCACCGACGAGCCGCCCTCGCCACGCCCGGTGCCCACCACCGAGGGCAGGCGCCGCACGTCGACCACCGGCGACGTGCGGGTCCCGGCACCCGCCGACCGGCAGGATCCGGCGGCGTGCGCCGCGGAGCCGGGCTGCGACGTCCCGCCCTTCTCCGCTGCGACGCCGACCAGCACGACGACCACCACGCGTCCCTCGCCGACCACGACCGAGGCGGCCCGGGGCGACGACACGGTGCCGTCGACCTCGACGACGGTGTCGACATCGACCACCTCGACGACGCTGAGCACCCAGACCACCGTCGAGTCGACCACCACGACGACCGCCGCCCCCGGCCCGGGGCCGGGTCCTGGGCCGTCTGTGCTGATCGACGACGGCAGCGGCAACGGCACTCCGTAGCTGCGGGACGTCGCAGCTCTCCGTTCGGATCAGCGTCGGCAAAAAGTTTTTCCGAACTCTGTAACGCCCGCCGGCGCTCACGCGTTCTAGTGGGTGCAACACATGCTTTGTTTCGGTGCAGGGGGACGAGAGGTTCGGGCGGACCTCGATTCCCTGCCGCAGGAGCCTTCGGGCGAGCGGGCGGTCCACCGATGCAGAGGTGGGTGGAGCCGGGGTCGGGCGGGCGACCCCGGGCCACACACGGTCGGTCGTCGATCGCCCCGCGGGAAGGCGGCACCGCCGCTCGAGCCGCCGAGGCGGCGCGCATTCGTGCCGACGCGGTTCAGCGCGGACGCAGCGCCGTCAGCTCGACGGCGTTGTCGTGGAGCACGCGCCGGCGGTCCGCGGCGTCGAGTGCCTTGGCCTCGGCCAGGTAGTCGAGCGGCTCGGGCAGCGCTTCGATGTGGGGCCAGTCCGACCCGAACAGCACCCGGTCGGCGCCCATCCACTCGACGACCGACACCAGGTCGTCCTCCCAGAACGGGTTGATCCACACGTGCCGGCGGAAGATCTCGACCGGGTCCTCGGGGAACCAGCCGCGCATCTTCTTGTCGACCGAGCGCAGCTTGCGGAACAGGTCCGGGATGAACTCTGCACCGTTCTCGACCGACGCCACCCGCAGGTTGGGGAACTTCTTGAAGTGGTTGGCGAGCACCATCGACAGCAGGTAGTCGTGCACCGCCTTCTCGATGGCGAAGTTCTTGAGCGACGGGGCGAACCCGCCCGAGAAGGTGGCGGCGAACCCGTCGACGGCGTAGCCCTCCGACGAGACCCCGCTGTCGCCGGCGTGCACGACCACGGTGATGCCGGCCTCGTCGACCCGCGACCAGAAGGGGTCGAACATCGGGTCGAACGGGGAGCACCGCCCGAGCGCTGTCGTCGGCGCGGCGGTGCGCATCACGATCATCCTCGCGCCCTCGCCGAGCGCCCACTCCAGCTCCTCCACCGCCCACCCGGGGTCGGCGAGCGTGATGTAGGGCGCCGCGAAGATCCGGGCGGCGTGCGCGAGGCCCCAGTCGTCGGCGAGCCAGCGGTTGAAGGCCCGGAAGGTGTGGCACACGGCCTCGGGGTCGTGGTGCAGCGGCTCCTCGTAGATCATGCCGAGGGTCGGGAAGAGCCAGCACGCGGCCAGGCCCTGGTCGTCGAGCGTGGCGAGCCGGGCGTCGCGGTCGCGGTACTCGGGCCGGATCGGCTCGTGGTCGCGCAGGCGGGTGAGCGGGTCGACCCCCTCGGTGTTGCCGCGGAAGTAGTCGTAGAGGCAGCCCGGCTTGGACACCGGGTCGAAGGTGGCGTTGCTGACCGCCCGGCTGATCCGCCCGCCGAGCACCTGGTACTGGCGCCCGTCGATCGTCGCCCACTGCACGCAGCGGGGGCCGAGCGCCGGGTCGAGGTGCCGGGTGAAGGCGTCGAGAGCCTCGTAGTAGTGGTTGTCCGCGTCGAAGACCGGGTGCCCGAGCTCGTCCATGGCCCAAGGGTAGAACACGTTCTCGTCGCCTGCCGGGCCTCGGATCGATCCCGCAGCGACCCGCCCCCGGGCGTGAGGCAGGATGACGGCGTGAAACAGTTCACCACCGACGACGGCATCGAGATCGTCTACGACGAGTGGGGCACGCCCTCCGACCGGCCACCCGTGCTGCTGCACCACGGGTTCATCGCGGACGCCAACATCAACTGGGTCCTGCCCGGCGTGGTGGCGGCGCTTGTCGAGGCGGGCCGTCACGTCGTCGCACCCGACGCCCGCGGCCACGGCCGGTCGGGCAAACCGCACGATCCCGCCCGCTACGGCGAGGTGCGGATGTCCCGCGACCTCCGCATGCTCATCGACATCGTCGGGGCCGCCGAGATCGACCTCGTCGGATACTCGATGGGCGCCATCGTCTCGCTCATCACGGCCACCGATGAGTCCCGGCTACGCCGTCTGGTCGTCGGGGGCGTGGGCGCCGGCGTCGTCGAGCTGGGCGGGGTCGACACCCGGGAGCTCGACAACGCCGAGCTCGTCCCGGCGCTGCTGGCCGACGATCCGGCCACCATCACCGATCCCGCGACCGCCGGGTTCCGGGCGTTCGCCGACATGATCGGGGGCGACCGCAAGGCGCTCGCCGCGCAGGCGCAGGTCGTGCACGCCGAGCCGATCCCCCTCGACCGCATCTCGGTGCCCACGCTGGTGCTCGTCGGCGACACCGACCCGTTGGCCGCTCGCCCCGAGGTCCTGGCCGATGCGATCGCCGGTGCCCGGCTCGAGGTGGTCAGCGGCGACCACACCGGCGCCCTCGGCGACCCGCGGTTCACCGCCACGCTGATCGACTTCCTCGCCGCGTGACGGCGCCGCGCTGAGCGGCCCGGTCGACCGGGGACTCAGCCTCTACGCCGGAGGGCCCGCCACCTTGGCGACGGTGAAACCGGCCACCTGCTTGTAGCGGGCGGCGATCGCATCGAGCTCTCCCGTCGCGAACACCTCCGCGATGTCCGAGAACCCCTCGGGGGCGCGCTCCTCGGCCAGGTCGAGCACCTGCTCGGGACCGCCCCGGCGGTTGGCCGCCACGATCGCGGCGGTGGCCGGGAGACGCTCGGCTTCGTAGCGGGCGAGCGCAGCGTCGAGGCTCGGCTCGGCCACCACGGCCTCGGCGAGCGCCCGGGCATCGAGGATGGCCTGCGATGCGCCGTTCGACCCGACGGGATACATGGGGTGGGCGGCGTCGCCCAGCAGGACGACCCGGCCGTGGAGCCAGCTGTCGAGCGGGTCGCGGTCGACCATGGGGAACTCGAACACGCCCTCCGCCGAGGCGATCAGGGCCGGCACGTCGAGCCAGTCCCACGCCCAGTCGGCGAAGGAGGGACCGAACTCGGCGGGGTCGCCGGCCCGGTTCCAGTCCTCCGGGGCTGGGGCGGGATGGCCGGTGCGGTTGAGCTCGGCGATCCAGTTGATCGTGCACAGCCCGTCGTCGCCCGGGCCCGTGAGCGGATAGGCGACGAACTTGGTGCGGTTCGACCCGGCCATCACCATGGTGGTCCCGTCGAGGCAGGGAGGCGCCTGGCTCACCGCCCGCCACAGGAGCTGGCCGTTCCACAGCGGGGGGCCCTCGTCGGGATGCAGCGCGCGGCGCACGGCCGAGTGGATGCCGTCGGCCGCCACCAGCAGGTCGGCGCGCTCGACCACCTCCCCGCCGGTGGCGCGGTCGGTGAACCGGGCCTCCACCCGCCGTGCCCGCCCGGCGTCGTCGGTGGCGAACGCGTGGACCGCGAGGCCCGTGCGCACGGCGTCGGGGCCAAGCCGCTCGCGCACCGCCTCCAGCAACGTGAGCTGCAGCACGCCACGGTGCACCGACACCTGCGGCACCGGGTAACCCGCGGCCCGACCCCGCGGCTCGCGCCAGATCAGCTGGCCGTGGCGGTTCACGAACCGCAGCTCGCTCGTGGCGACGCCCGCGGCGACGAGGGGCTCGACCAGGCCGAAGCGGTCGAGCGCGGCCATGGCGTGGGGCAGCACGTTGATGCCGACGCCGAGCGGCCGGATCTCCGCCGCCGCCTCGAACACCGTCACGTCGCAGCCGGCGTCGTGCAGCGTCAGCGCCGCGGTCAGTCCGCCGATGCCACCACCGGCCACGAGGACGCGCGGGCGGGTTCGCGTCGTGTGCTGCACGGGACGTGCCATGCCGCTCCCTCAGCTCACGTGGTGGAAGGCCAGGTGGACACGATCGCCCGAGCGGGCGCCGCTGCCGACGAACAGGTCGCGGGTCAGCCAGGCGAGCTCCGGGGCGTCGGTCTCGAAGCTCACCCGCGTGCGCGAGTAGACAAGGCCCGGATCGACGGTGCCGCCCCTCACGGTCCCGCCCTTCGCCGGCTCCGCGCCGACCACGGCCGGGACATGGCGCACCCCGGCGTCGTGCACGAACACGTGGCAGCCGTCGTCGAGCTCGACCACGTAGCGCGAGTCGATCTCGACCACGCCGTCGGGGCGCATGAGCTGCACGTCGCTCCCCCCGGCGACGACCGACCCCCTGAGCAGCGGACCGAGGACCCGGCCGCCGAGGATGGGCACGACTCGGCGCTCGCCGCCGCCGGCCCGGCCGACCGGGATCGGCACCCCCACCTGCACCTCGAGTCGGGCGATCACCTCGAGCTGGGGGACGGCGATGGCTGGCGCGGCGTCGGACACGACCGCACGGCCTACCACGTCACCGCCGGTCGACCGCGACCCGCGGACCGGCGTCAGGCCGTGTCACGCCGGAGCGGGTGGACCGTGGCGGACGCGGCCTTGCGGCCCGACGTGGACGGGCGCGCCTCCCGAGGGTCCGCCGTCGCGGCCGCGGGCGGGGTGCCGCGCACCAGCCAGCGCACGCGGTCGACGAGGCCCGGCAGACCCGGGCGGGTGTCGGGCACGGTCCCAGGGGGCACCGCCGGCTCCGCCGGCATCGCGGCGGCATCGGCGAGCCCGTCGACCAGCAGGCCGGTGAGCGCCGACACGTCGCCGACATCGAGGCGCGTCGCCCCGGTGCACACGTCGGAGGACCAGGTGCTGAGCACGAACTGGCGGCGCTCCGGATGCCACGTGGCGCGCAGATGCTGCCCGTTGCGACGAGCATCCTCGATGAGCACCCGGTGGCGTCTCTGCGGTCGTTCCCCCATGGCACGAATTGTGCACCTCCCACTACGCGCGCCGCAACGGACGAAGGTCCCGACCCGACGGTCGCGGGCGCGGGCGCATGCCGGCCGGGAACGCCGGGGCGCTACCGCGTGCGGAATCGATCGAGCTGGCGGCGATCGCGCTTGGTCGGGCGGCCCGTACCCCGGTCCCGCACGAACACGTCGGGAGCCTGGTCGCGCGGGGGCTCCGGCGGGCTGTGGTCGACGAGGCACTCGGCAGCGATGGGCGCACCGACCCGCTTGTCGATCACGCGCACCACCTCGAGGATGCGCTGGCGCCCGTGCACGTGCGCCTCGACCCGGTCGCCGACCCGGACCGGAGCGGCGGGCTTGGCCGGTGTGCCGTTGACCCGCACGTGGCCGCCCTTGCACGCGGCGGTGGCCAGCGCCCGGGTCTTGAACATCCGCACCGACCACAGCCACTTGTCGACCCGGGTCTCGTCCACGACGGCCATCGTGCCAGACCACGGCCACGGCGGCCCGGGTCCGTCGCGGTCGGCGGGTTCACCCGCGACGGGCGATGCGCCCTGGGGCCGGAGGCGCACGATCGGGGCGTCCCCACCGCCGTCCCCGAGGAGCATCCCATGTCCGACATCGATGCCGGCTTCGGCCAGGCCGTCCCTCCCCCGCCCCGCCCCGTCGAGTACGCCGACGCCGACCCGAGCGGCTGGTGGGTCTCGATGCTGGGCGGCCTCGCCCTGATCCTGCTCGGCGTGTGGCTGCTCACCAACCTGTTCGAGTCCGTCGTCGTGCTGGCCTGGCTGGTCGGCATCTCGCTGATCGTCGCCGGCATCGTGGAGGTGCTGGCCCTGCACGGCATCCGGGGGGCGAGAGGGCCCGCGTGGCTCGCCGGCGCGCTGCTGGTGGCGGCGGGCATCGCCGTGATCGTGTGGCCCGACATCACGCTGTGGGCGCTCGCGGTGCTGGCCGGCATCGGTCTCGTGCTGGCGGGCCTGCTGGAGGTGGCCGTCGCGCTGACCGACCGCGAGCGAGCCGACATGCCCCTGCAACTCGCCCTCGGCGGCCTCACCGTGCTGCTCGGCGTCGTCGTGGTCCTGTGGCCCGGCGCCACCCTCGTCGTGCTGGCCGTGCTGCTCGGCATCCGCGCCATCGGGTCGGGTCTGATCGCCATCGGGGTGGGTCTGCGACTCCGCCAGCTCCGGGCGGGGTGAAACCGCACTGTCCATGGCCTGCCCGATACCTCCGTCAGGGCGCCGCGCACCCTGACGGCGAGCGTCGGAGCGTGGTGCCCCGCGACCGGGCCGGAGGTCAGAAGGGTGAGGTCACCGTCCAGCCGCGGCGTTCGAGCTCGCCCGCCATCAGGCCGGCCGGCATCCCTCGCAGGATGCTCGCCTGCTCGGCCTCGAGCCGCTCGGCGGCGGAGTCGTACTCGGCCGCCGCCGCCCGGGACTCGCCGTCCGTCCCGTCGGACCCGTCGTCGGCACCGCCCTCGCCGTTGAGCAGGCGGTCGATGAGCTCGGACGCCTCGCTCTTCGTGAACTTGCCCCCGGCCTGGCGCTGGGTCAGCCCCAACGGACCGCGGGCGTCACGAAAGCCGGTGTGGCCCTCCTTCTCGATCAACGACAGCAGGTACTTGACCTGCTTGGCCGAGGCGGGAGGACCTGACTGGCGACCGAAGCTCATGGCCCGAGCCTGGCAGCCGGGCGCGGACCGCACGGGGATGATTGACTGACCTCCATGGGTGCCGGGGGTCACACGAAGCGGGACGACGACGAGGGCCGGTTGCCGATCAAGCTCGGCCCGGTCTCGAACGGCGAGTTCCACCCCCAACCCCACAGCGAGGTGGTGCGCGAAGCCATCCGCCGCACCTATCGCCTGGCCGACGACAACGCCCGGCGCATGGGCATCTCCCGCCGCCGGTTCCTGAGCGGCGCCACCGGGGCCGCGGCGACGCTGTTCATGCTGGGCGCGTGCTCGAAGGAGGAGTCGAACAGCCGGGGCGAGTCGCCCGGCGGCAGCTTCGACGTGTCCGAGGACGCCACGCGCGACACGGCGACCGCCCTCGATGAGCTGGGCGGCGAGGAGTTCATCTTCGACGTCCAGACCCACTACGTGAACTACGACGCCGACCCCGGCATCGGCGAGTGGACCGGTGCGTTCCCCGGCAGCAGCTGCGAGGAGGGGGCATCCGCCGGCGATCCCAAGGTGTGCTTCACCGCGGACGCCTACTTCCGCGAGGTCTTCGTGCGGTCGGACACGTCGATGACGATCCTCTCCGCGCTGCCGTCGCAGCAGCTCGCCGGCCTCCAGCCGGAGGACATGGTCTTCGCCATCGACGTCGCCACCCGCCTCGGCTGCGACGGCCGGGTGCTGATGCACGGCGGCGCCTATCCCCATCAGGGGCCGATCGAGGCGGCGCTCACCGCCATGACCGACCTGCGCGACCGCTACGACCTGGCCGCCTGGAAGATCTACACGATGACCCCGACCGACGCGCACTTCTACTTCGACGACCACGATCCCGACCGGCCTCAGATCGGCCAGCGGTTCATCGACCACGTGCGCGAGATCGGTCCGCCGATCA
>CAYUXB010000071.1:10301-15265 GCA_964448525.1 uncultured Acidimicrobiaceae bacterium | reverse complement strand
GCCTCGGTGTAGCGGGCGGGCGGCTGGGTGGTGTGGCCCACCGGGTCGAGTGCGGGCTCGGGGAGGACCTGTCCGACCGCCAGGTCGGGCAGCAGGCGCTCGCGGTCGTCGAGGTCCGCGTCGGGATCGTCGGAGCCCTCGACGTAGACCCGCAGGTACCCGGGGAACGTGATGGTGCGACCGGAGGCAGCCCAGCGCGTGGTGGTCGTGCCGGCCACCGCCAGGTCGTCCGCAAGGGCGGACGCCAGCGGGGCCTCGATGCGCACCGACACGGTCTTGCCCACCGCGTCGGCCATCTGCGAGGCGAGCGTGCGCTTCCAGATCAGGTCGTAGAGGCGGAGGTCGGCCTGCTGCAGCTCGCCCGAGAGCTGATCCGGCGTGCGCCAGCGGTCGCCGGCGGGGCGGATGGCCTCGTGAGCCTCCTGCGCGTTCTTGGACTTGCCCCGGTAGACGCGCGGGCCCTCGGGCACGAACGTGTCGCCGTACAGCTCGCGCACCTGGGTGCGGGCGGCGGTGAGCGCCTCCTCCGACAGCGTCACCGAGTCGGTGCGCATGTAGGTGATGTAGCCGCGCTCGTAGAGGCCCTGGGCGGTGCGCATGACCTGGGCCGACGACATGCCTAGCTTGCGGCCGCCCTCCTGCTGGAGGGTGGAGGTGATGAACGGCGGCTTCGGGGAGCTGCGGTAGGGCTTCTCCTCCACCGAGGACACGGTGAAGGTCGAGCCGTCGAGGGCGGTGACCAGCCCACGGGCCGAGGGTTCGTCGACGACGACCACGTCGTCGCGGGACACCCGACCCGAGCTGTCGAAGTCCTTGCCGCTGGCGACGCGGCGGTCGTCGAGTCCGACCAACCCAGCCGAGAAGCGGGGGTCGGCGGGGAACGCCGCCTGCAGGTCCCAGTAGCCGGCGGGCACGAACGCCATGCGCTCGCGCTCGCGCTCGACGATCAGGCGGATGGACGGGCTCTGCACCCGGCCGGCGGACAGACCGGTCGAGACCTTGCGCCACAGCACCTCGGACACCGGGTAGCCGAACAGCCGGTCGATGATGCGGCGGGTCTCCTGCGCGTCGACCAGGCCGGTGTCGATGTCGCGCGACTGCTCGATGGCGTTCTCGATCGCGGAGCGGGTGATCTCGTGGAACACCATGCGCCGCATCGGGACGCGGGGCTTGAGGATCTCGGCCAGGTGCCAGGCGATCGCCTCGCCCTCGCGATCCTCATCGGTGGCGAGATAGACCTCGTCCGCCTGCTTGACCGCCGCCTTGAGGCGCTTGACCACGTCGCGCTTCTCGGGCATCACCACGTAGGTGGGCTTGAACTGGTCGTCGACGTCGACGGCGAGACCCTTCGGCTCGAGGTCGCGGACCGAGCCGATCGAGGCCTCGACGACGTAGTCGTCGCCCAGGAACCGGCTGATGGTCTTCGCCTTGGCCGGCGACTCGACGATCACAAGCGACGTGGACACGGCGACAGTTGAAATGCATCGGACGGCCACTGTCAATTGCCTGCCCACGAGGAGCACCGGCGGCGCCCGTCACGGAGACCGGGCGCATGTGGTGCTCAGCCGGCCGGCGGACAGGCGCCAGCGTCGAGCCCGTACTGCGGGTACAGGGGCGCGGCGTCGGGCCCCACGGGCCGGTCGGGAACGAGTGCGTCGTCCTCGATGACGCCGTAGGTGAGACGCCACCGGCCGTCGTCCAGGGCCGTGGCGTAGTAGACGCCGTCACCGTCCGGCGACCAGACGGCGAGCGTGGCGTCGTCTGCCACCTCTCGACGGACGCCGGTGGTGCTGTCGACCACGGCGATCGACCCGTCGGCCAGCGACGCCATCCGGCTGACCAGCAGCGACTCGCCGTCCGGGTGCCAGTCGAGCGAGGCGGCCATGACCGAGGTGTTCTCCGGGCCCCCCACCTGCGCCAGGTCGGTGCCGTCGACCTCGACCGTCCACACCGACAGGGCGGGGCGGTAGGGCGCCTCCTCGTCGTCTCCGACGACCGCAAGACGCCCGCCGTCCGGCGACCAAGCCGGCGCCCGGAACGACATGCTCGCCACGTCGACGACCGTGCGCGGTACGCCGCCCGCGGCAGGCACGACCGCCACCGTCCGGTGCGCGTCCTCGTAGGCGGAGTACGCGATCTGCGTGCCGTCCGGTGACCAGGCGGGCTCCTCCTGCCACTGCCCCGAGGTCAGCTGCCGCGGCGCGGACCCGTCGGTGCCCATGATCCACAACTCGGTCGCGCCCGGGCCGGACGACTCGTAGTCGCCGTCGGCCCGCACGACCACGACCTGGCGGCCGTCGGGCGAGAGGCTCGGATCGGTCGCCACCCAGTCACCGGTGAGGAGACGGGACTCGCCGACCTCGCTCCTGTCGACGCGGAGCACGCTGACGTCCGCCAGGCCGTCGGTGGCCGTCCGGTTGCCGGTCATCGCGATCTGGGTGCAGTCGGCCGCAGGTTCGGCACCCCCGCCGTCGTCACCGCAGGCGAAGGACCCGGCGAGCGCGAACCCCACGATCGCCGCCACGCGCCACCTGCCCACGGAGCGGAGTCTGCCACGGCGGCGTGGGCCGCTTTCGCTCGACCGGCCGAGGGGGGCGGTCGTTCGCACGGGCGAACCGATGCGGACGCGAGCGATGCCGTACGGGGGCGAGTGGGGGTGATCCCCGATGCCCCGACGGGGGGTCGCCCGTAGCCTGATGACGTCCCCGACCGCCGCCGGGGCGTCAACCCAGGAGGACAGGATGGACGGCATGTCATTACTCGACGTGCTGCGGGGCGTGATGCTCGACCCGGCTGAACAGGCCGCGTACAACGCGGATCCCCACGCGTACCTCGAGCAGTACGGCTACGACGACGTCGACCCCGCCGACCTGTCCGAGGCCTTCGGGCTCGTGGCCGACACGTTGCCGCCCGACCAGGCGCAGGCCGCGTGGACGGCCGCCGCCGAGCCGGACGACAGCACGTTCGGCACGGTGACCCAGGACTTCGACGGCGAGTCCGGCATCGACGCCGGCACGGACGACACCGGAACCGACGACACCGGCACGGACGACGCCGGACTCGACCTTCCCGAGGTCGAGGTTCCCGATGTCGAGATACCTGACATCGACCTCACCGACGGCGCCGGGTCGGCCCTGTCGTTCGGCGAGGGCGACGGCATGGTCGACATGGACGACCCGACCTTCGGCGAGACCGCCGCAGCGGAGGCCACCGTGGGTGGAGCCGACGACGACGGCGGCATCGCCGGTCTCTCCTCGATCGACGACGGCGCCGACTCGGCGTTCGACGACAGCTTCGACCAGGGCGGCTTCGACAGCGGGTTCGACGACGACCTGTCCGACGGGATCGGCGAGAGCACCGACCACGGTGGGGACGACGCCGGCGACGACGGCCTGGACGGCCTCGCCGGCACCGATCCCGACGACCTCGACATCGGGTCGTTCTGACCGCACCTCCCCCCTCTTCCCCACGAGACCCCTCCGACCGAGGCCCGGGCGACACGCCCGGGCCTCGGTCGCGTCCCGAGCCCGGCCGCGGTCCGGAGCTCCGCCGGACCCGACGCGCCGGGCCCAGCACCAGGGAGACAGGAGAGGCGCGCGGTCGTGCCCGACGGGCGGGTTGGGGCATCCCCGGGGGGCGCCGCGATCCCCTACGGGACGCTCCGTAGCGGACGGGGCGATCCCCGATGGCCTGCCTCGCCCAGGCACGTACGTTGCTGTCACACGCAAGGTCGCTCGAGAGGCGGGTGGCCCCAGAACCAGGAGCAACGACGCGATGTCCCTTCTCGACACCCTCATCGGCATCTTCTCGGACGAAGAGGCCCAGGAAGCCTTCCAGGCTGACCCCGAGGGCTACCTCGCCCAGAACGGCCTCGGCGACATCACGAGCCAGGACATCACGGCCGAGATGCCGCGGGTGCTCGAGTCGCTGCAGGGCAACTCCGGCGGCGACGGCCAGGGCGGCGCCGCCAGCTTCGACAGCAGCGGCAACCTCGACGTCACCCTGCCCCCGCCCCCTGCCGGTGGCGAGGGTGGCGGCGCCGAGGGTGGCCTGTCCGGCGCCGTCGAGTCGATCAACCACTACACGAGCGTCCTGAACGTCAACTCACAGACCTTCGAGGACAACGACATCGTCAACATCGACGATCGCGACACCACGGTCGACAACTCGGTCAACCAGAACATCGAGGCGTTCGGCGACGTCAACCAGGACTTCGACAACGACATCGTGTCGGGCGACGGGGCGGTGGCTGCGGGCGACGCCTCGCAGATCAACACCGGCGACGGGGCCGTCCAGGCCGGCGGCGACATCAGCGACTCGACGCTCGCCACCGGCGACGTGCAGGGCTCGGTCACCGGCGACGTCAGCGACTCGGTGGTCGGCGACGACAACCAGGTCATCGACGACTCCACCGTCGGTGCGGCCGCCTTCGGCGGCGGCGACGCCACCAACGTGGCCGCCGACAACGCCCTGCTCGGCGACGGCACCCTGGTCGGCGGGGGCGAGGGCGACATCGCCTTCAACCAGGGCGACGGCGACCTCACCCAGATCGACGACTCGGTCCTCAGCGAGTCGGTCGTCGGCGGCGGCACCGTGCAGTCCAACGACGCCACCATCAGCGCCAGCGACGGCAGCTCGGTCGCCTTCGGCGACGGGTCGAGCGCCGACTCGGGCGACGTCAGCATCGACGGCAACTACGGCACCGTCCAGGTCGCCGGCGACGGCGCCAGCCAGGCCGCCACCACCGACAACTCGGTGAGCGACAGCTTCAACACCAGCCTGGACTACAGCGACAACTCGGTCGACAACTCGATCGACGCCAGCGACAACTCCGTCGACGCCAGCGTCGACGTGGCCGTCGACTACAGCGACAACAGCGTCGACTACAGCGACAACTCGCTCGACACGGCGCTCGACTACAGCGACAACTCGGTGAGCACCTACACCGACCAGAGCGACACCGA
>CAYUXB010000071.1:0-10201 GCA_964448525.1 uncultured Acidimicrobiaceae bacterium | reverse complement strand
CGCTCGACTACAGCGACAACTCGGTGAGCACCTACACCGACCAGAGCGACACCGACGTCGTCGACATCGACGGCTCGGCGATCGATGCGGGCCCGGCGGAGATGCCGCTCGAGCCCATGTGATCCCCCGGGGCGACAGCCCCTCCCCAGCAACACCCCCCACCAGTGCCCCGGCGACGTCGCCGGGGCACTGGCGCGTCCGCCCGCAGATCGGCGCGCACCAGCTCGACCCCCGACCCCCGACCCCCGACCCCCGGCCTCCGGCGCCCCTCGCCACGACGCAGTGCCCCCCCCCGCCGGCTCGGCGGGTTCCCCGGCTCCGCTCCGGGGACGCCTCGGCACCGACCGTCGTGCACCCTGACGGAACCCCGGGCCCCGAGCTCACGACCCCGCCGGATCGGTGGTCGGCTCAGGGTCTTCCCCGATGTACCAGGGGATCTTCCCCTCTAGTTTGAGTGCACGGCCTCCCAGAGCGGGCGAGGCACCGAGCACCTAGGAGTGCCAGACATGAGCGTTGCCGATTTCCTTCTCGAACTCTTCCGCAGCGAGGAAGAGCAGGCCGCCTTCGCGGACGACCCCGCTGCCTACCTCGAGGCCCACGGGCTCGAGGGCATGACCGCCGAAGACGTGATGGCCGCCATGCCCGAGGTCTGCGCCCAGCTGCCCGAGGAGCAGGCCGAGGTGCTGCGCACCTCCTACGGCATCGCCGCCGACGCCCCGGACGCCGGCGGCAGCTCGAGCAGCAGCTCCAGCCAGGTCGACATCGAGGTGTCGGAGGGCACGGTGCCGCCGGCGCCGACCCCCGACCCGACGGACTCCGCCCTGGAGCAGGTCGTGCAGCAGATCAACCACTACACGACCATCGTCAACGTCAACGAGCAGACCTACATCGACAACGACATCACCAACATCGACGACCGGGACACCACGGTCGACAACTCGGTCAACCAGAACATCGAGGCGTTCGGCGACGTCAACCAGAGCTTCGACAACGACGTCGTCTCGGGCGACGGGGCGGTGGCCACGGGCGACGCCTCGCAGGTGAACACCGGCGAGGGGGCCGTCCAGGCCGGCGGCGACATCAGCGGCAGCACGGTGGCCACCGGCGACGTCGGCGGCTCGGTGACGGGCGACGTCAGCGACTCGGTGGTCGGCGACGGCAACCAGGTCATCGACGACTCACTCGTCGGTGCGGCTGCCTTCGGCGGCGGCGACGCCACCAACGTGGCCGCCGACAACGCCGTGCTCGGCGACGGCACACTGGTCGCCGGCGGCGAAGGCGACATCGCCTTCAACCAGGGCGACGGTGACCTCACCCAGATCGAGGGCTCCACGCTGAGCGAGTCGGTCGTGGGAGACGGCACCGTCCAGTCCAACGACGTCGACATCGCCGCCAGCGACGGCAGCTCGGTCGCCTTCGGCGACGGGTCCGACGCCGACTCGGGCGACGTGAGCGTGTCCGGCAACTACGGCACGGTCCAGGTCGCCGGCGACGACGCCAGCCAGGCCGCCACCACCGACAACTCGGTGAGCGACAGCTTCAACACCGACCTGGACTACAGCGACAACTCGGTCGACAACTCGATCGACGCCAGCGACAACTCGGTGGACGCGAGCGTGAACGCGGCCGTCGACTACAGCGACAACAGCCTGGACTACAGCGACAACTCGATCGACACGGCCGTCGACGCCTCTGACAACTCGGTGGACACCTTCACCGATCAGAGCACCACCGACGTCGTCGACATCGACGGGTCCGCCATCGGCTGAGCCAGCACGGCCGCTGCGGCGGCCACCACAGCAGTGCACTGACGACGGGGCTCCGGCGAACGCCGGAGCCCCGTCCGCGTGCAACAGCCGCGTGTACTGATGAGGTCCGATTCCGCGTTAGCGTTGCCGAGCACAAGGAGTTGCGAAGATGGCGGGGAATCCCAATGCCGGCGAACGGTCGGCAACCGTGCAACAGGCCCTGTCCGTGGTCGGCCTCGGGCAACAGGCAGCGACGGCGTATGCACGTCCGGACCTGAACGACCGGCTCGCGCTCACACGCAAGCGCCTCGAGGACCCGGCGTTCCACGTCTTCGTGATCGGCGAGTTCAAGCAGGGCAAGTCGTCGCTGGTCAACGCCCTGCTCAACGCCCCTGTCTGCCCGGTCGACGACGACATCGCCACGGCGGTGCCCACCGCGATCCGGTTCGGCGACCCGCCGGCCGCGGCGGTGCTGTTCGACCCTGGCGGCGACCCCTCCGACGCCACCCGCGAGCTCATCCGCGAAGAGATCGCGGTCGACCAGGTCGCGGGCTACGTCACGGAGTCGGCCGACGTCGGCAGCGACCGCCGCGTGAACTCGGTGGAGGTGTCCCTCCCCCGCAAGCTGCTGGCGGACGGCCTGGTCATCGTCGACACGCCCGGCGTGGGCGGCCTCGGCTCGGCCCACAGCGCGGCCACGATCGGGGCCTTGCCCATGGCCGACGCCGTCGTGTTCGTGTCCGACGCCAGCCAGGAGTTCACGGGCCCCGAGCTCGAGTTCCTGCAGACCGCCCGCCGCATGTGCCCCAACGTGGTCTGCGTGCTCACGAAGATCGACTTCTACCCCTCGTGGCGCAAGATCCGCGACATCAACCTCGGGCACCTCGAGCGCCAGGACATCACCGCCGACATCCTGTGCGTGTCGTCCTCGCTGCGCATCCACGCGCTGAAGGGCAACGACCGCGAGCTCAACCGCGAATCCGGCTTCCCCGAGCTCGCCGGCTACCTGCAGAACAAGATCGCCGCCAACGCCGAGAAGCTCAGCGTGCGCACCGCGGCCAACGACGTCGTCGCCGTCACCACGATGCTCGAGTCGCAGTTCCGCAGCGAGCGCCAGGCCCTCGACAAGCCCGAGCAGGCCCAGCAGATGGTCGACAACCTCACCGAGGCCAAGGCCAAGGCCGAGCGGCTGAAGAGCGGCGTCTCCAAGTGGCAGCAGACGCTCAGCGACGGCGTCATCGACCTGCAGGCCGACGTCGACCACGACCTGCGGGCCCGGCTGCGGCTGGTCACCCGGCACGCGGACGAGGCCCTCGAGGCCAGCGATCCCGCCGAGACCTGGGACGAGTTCCAGGCGTGGCTGTACCGCCGCGTCGCCGAGGACGTGGTCCACAACTACACGTTCCTCCACTCCCGGGCGCAGGAGCTCACGTCCCGGGTCGCCGAGCACTTCGGTGAGGACGGCCACGGCATCGTGGTGAACCTCGACGTGGCCAACCCCACCGAGGTGCTCACCACCGTCGACACGACCACCGACATCGAGCTCACCCGCATGGGCGTCGGCACCCAGGGCCTGTCCGCGCTCCGGGGCAGCTACGGCGGCATGCTCATGTTCGGCATGCTCGGCCAGATGGCGGGCCTGGCGATGGCCAACCCCGCGACCCTGGTCATCGGCCTGTTCATGGGCCGTTCCGCGCTGCGCGGCGAGAAGGACCGCCAGCTCGCCATGCGCCGCACCCAGGCACGCCAGGCCCACCGCAAGTACACCGACGAGGTGAGCTTCGTGGTCGGGAAGGACTCCCGCGACACGCTGCGCCGCACCCAGCGCCGCATGCGCGACTTCTTCGCGGCCCGGGCCGAGGAGCTGCACCGGTCGACGAGCGGGGCGCTCGCCGCAGCCCAGCAGGCGATCAAGTCCGACACCAACACCCGTCAGAAGCGCTTGAAGGACGTCGACGCCGAGCTCAAGCGCATCGGGGTCCTCCGCGACAAGGCCTATGCCCTCGCTCCCGATCTGAAGCCCACCGGGAAGGCCGCCGGGTCGTGAACGCCCCTTCCTCGTCCAACCTGCTCGCCCGGGTCCGCCAGCTGCTCGAACAGGCGGCCCAGGCCTACGCGGGCGTTCCCGACGCCCGACACCGGCTGCAGGCCGTGCTCGACCGTCTCGACGAGCCGCTGCGGGTCGCCATCGCCGGCAAGGTCAAGGCCGGCAAGTCGACGCTCCTCAACGCCCTGGTGGGCGAAGAGCTCGCCCCCACCGACGCCGGCGAGTGCACCCGCATCGTCACCTGGTACCGCGACGGCATCACCTACCGGGCGACGATGGAGCCCAACGAGGGCGAGGCCCGCCAGGTCCCCTTCACCCGCGACGGCGGCGCCATCAGCATCGACCTCGGCGCGACCGACGCCGACGAGGTGCGCCGCCTGGTCATCGAGTGGCCGTCGTCGTCTCTGCGGCAGATGACCCTCATCGACACCCCGGGCATCGCCTCGCTGTCGACCGACGTGTCGGCGCGCACCACCGCGTTCCTCACCCCGGGCGAGGACCAGGTCACTCCCGCCGACGCCGTCCTCTACCTGATGCGGCACCTGCACGCCTCCGACATCAACTTCCTCGAAGCGTTCCACGACGAGGAGTTCTCCCAGGCCACCCCGGTCAACGCGGTCGCCGTGCTCTCCCGCGCGGACGAGGTGGGGGTCGGGCGCATCGACTCGATGGCCTCCGCCCAGCGCATCGCCGCCCGCTACCGCACCGATCCCAAGGTCCGGAAGCTCGCGCAAACCGTCGTGCCGGTCGCCGGCCTGCTCGCCCAGTCCGGCGCGACGCTGCGGGAGGCCGAGTTCAAGGCGCTCTACACGATCGCCAACGCCTCGCGCGACGACGCCGAGGCCCTGTTCCTGTCCGCCGACCGGTTCGTGCAGGCCGAGACGCCGATCGCCCTCACCGCGATGGAGCGCGAGCACCTGCTCGACCGCTTCGGCCTCTTCGGGGTGCGGCTGGCCGTGGCGCTCATCCGCCAGGGGGCGGCCACCACCGCCACCGCCCTGTCGACCGAGCTCGTGCGCCGCAGCGGCCTGGTCGAGCTGCGCGACGTGCTGCTCAGCCAGTTCGCCCAGCGGCGCGACGTGCTGAAGGCGCGTTCGGCCCTGCTGGCCCTCGAGTCCGTGCTGGCCGAGCACCCGGTCGCCAACCGAGAGGCGCTGTCCTCCGAGCTCGAACGCATCACGTCGGCGGCCCACGAGTTCGCGGAGATCCGCCTGCTGAACGCGCTGCGGGCCGGGGGCATCAAGGTCAAGCCGGCCGAGGCCGGCGAGATGGAGCGGCTGCTCGGCGCCGAAGGCGGCGCCATCCACACCCGGCTGGGGCTCACGCCGGAAGCCGACGTCTCCGAGGTGCGACGAGCGCTGGCCAACGCGATCGGGCGGTGGCAACGGCGGGCCGAGAGCCCGATGTCGTCGCGCGACGTCGCCGATGCCGCCCGCGTCGTCATCCGCTCGTGCGAGGGCCTGCTGGTGTCCCTCGGCTGAGCCAGCCGTCCGCGCCGCACCCCCGCCTGGGGAGGGGAGAGCGAATGTCCATCCAGCACGACAGCGATCGCGACCCCGCGAACCTCGCCGCGTCCACCGAACCCGGCGAGGCCCACGGCCGCGAGACGGCCGCCCCGGATCCGCCACCGGAGGCGGTCGACGCCGCGCCCGATGCGACGGAGTCCGTGGCGACCGGGACGGGGGCTGGGATCGGAACCGGGACCGACGGTGCGGGAACCGTCCCGTTCGAGGCACCGGGGACCGCGAGTCGAGCCGGCGCCGGGACCCAGGCCGGGACCGGTGACGATGGTGACGATGGTGCCGGTGACGATGGTGCCGGCGCCGGTGCCGGTGCCCGTGACGACGAGGCGGAGGTCGACCGGCCCGAGGCACGCGAGGCCCTGCCCGGGCAGGGCCTCCCGGCCTACCGTCCACCGCCGTCGCCGGCCTACGCGGCACCGCCCGACCCGGTCACGGCCCCCGCACCGCCCTCGTCGGCGAGCAGCGGATCCGACCCGTCCACGACCGCGCCAGCGCCCGACCGGCGGCTGGGATGGCAGCTGCTCATCGCCGGGTTGGTCCTCGTCGTCGTCGCCGCGGTGGTCGTCGTGCTGGCGATCCAGTCAGGTGGCGGCACCCGGCCCCACGCCTTCGGGGAGGTCAGCGAGATCAGCGGCGATGTCACCGTGCGCCCCGGTCTCGACGCGGAGCTGCGCGAGCTCTCGGTGGGCGACGAGGTCCTCGCCGACTGGCTCGTCGAGACCTCCGACGGTGCAGCGGCCACCGTCGACCTGGCGGGGGGCGGCATCCTGCGCGTCGACTCCGGTGCCCGGCTCCGGTTTCTCGACCTTGCGGTCGACCCCGACACCGGAGTCCGCGCGCGCGCCAGCGAACCGGTGGTCGAGGTGCGCGGGGGCCGGACGTGGCTCCGTCCCGGCACACCGGAGGACGACGCCGCGACGGTCCGAGCCCACTTCGCCGGCGGTGTGATCGAGAGCGATGGCCACCCCGTGACGCTCGACTGCACGAGCACGTGCACGGTGGAGGCCCCGACCGGCGGCGTGACGGTGCGCACCGACGAGGGCGACGACCTCACTCCCACCGCCAACGAGGTCCTGGAGGTCGGCCCGGGAGCTGCCCTCGCCCTGACCATCACCGAGGCGGAGGCGGACTGGGTCCGCCAGAACCTCGACGCCGACGAGCGTGCCGGCCTGTCCCCGCCCGAGGTCGACGACAGGCCGGGCATCGTCGCCTCCGCGGTGCTGGACGGCACGTACGCGGTCGCGATCTCGGTGGTGGGCCCACCGACCGGTGACCCGATCCCCACCGCGCTCCAGTACCCGGAGGGCGAGACCTACGCGCTCGACCTCACCAGCGACGGCAGCGGTTGCGACGCGTCGCCGTGCGCCGTGCCGGTCAGCAGCGTCGACAGCCTGTCCGGCACCGCGCAGGTACGTGACGGCAAGGTGGAGCTCACGTTCGGCCTGCCCATCAACTGCTTCGACGCGACGCACACCACCGTGGTCCTCCCCGACATCGGCACCACCGCGGTGAACGCCAGCCTCGATGTCGAGGCCGTCGAGTTCGACGGCGAACGGTGGCAGGTGCGCCGCGTCTCCGGCACCGGCACGATCGCCGCCACCATGTCGACGACCTGCAACCCGGGCGACGTGCTCGGCACCTCGACCTCGCCCATAACGATCGCCGGGAGCTGAGCCGGGCCGTCTGCTCCGCTCCGGCGGCTCTCAGCCCGCCGACGTCGTGGTCGTCGGTGCGGGCGACCTCGGGGGCGGAGCCGCGGGGTTGGGTTCGGACGCCACTGCGGTCAGGACCTCCGGCCCCAGCCAGTCCGCCACCTCGGTGGCCGCCTCTGCGGTGAAGTGCACGCCGTCGGGTCGCAGGCGTGGGTCCATCTCGCCGCCGGGCAGGCTGCGCAGGTGCTCACCCAGGTCGATGGTCACGACGCTCTGCCGCTCGTCCGCGACCCGCTCGATGATCTCGTTGAGGCGGTCCATGCGCTCCGGTTCGGACTCCGCGTAGGGCGGGTCGGGCGGCGGTTCCTCGTTGCGGCCCACCTCGACGTGGGGCGCCAGCAGCCACACCACGACCAGGCCCTCCTCGACGAACAGGTCGGTCGCGGCGGCGAACTCGCTGTAGAGGTACTCGTCGTAGACCGGGTCGCCCGGGGCACGCCACTCGTCGTCGTGGTCGAGCCGGCGATCGGCGACATCCCACGGACCCGTCTGCACGATGGCGAACTCGAGGCGGCCGAACTCCTCGCGGATGGACGACACCGTGGCGGGGATCGTCTCGGGCCAGTCGTCGCAGCCCTCCGGGGCAACCGTCGTCCCGCCCCTCGACCGCCGCTCGCCGCCGCGCGTCACGCCGCAGCCGATCAGGTCGCCGACGATGCCGGGGAGGACCAGGTCCTCGGTCTGCTTGCCCCACGCGCTCAGACCGATGCCGGTCTCGAGCATCGTCGAGTCACCGAAGCCGACGCCGAGGAGCGCATCCGCGGGGATGTTGGCAGGGTCCTGGAACTTGACGCCCTCGAGGTACGCGATGAAGGCGGCTTCATCGGTCACGCCGGTCGGCGACGACGACGGCACCACGGCGGCTGTGAGGGCGACGACGGCCATCGAGGCAGCGGCGAGCCCCGGCATCGGCACGCGCGGCATCGACCAGCCCCGGCGGATCGGCCGCTCCAGGAGCACGTAGGACGCCACCGCGACCACGAGCGTGATGACGACTCGCAGCGCGAACAGCGGCACCCGGTCGAGACCGGTGCGGTCGCCGTCGACCACGAGGAAGATCGGCCAGTGCACCAGGTAGACGCCGTAGGACACCATGCCGAGGAACCGCAGCGGCGTGACCGACAGGAGCGTGCGGGCCGGCCCCGGCACGGTCGCCGACAGCACGAGCGCGGCCGACACGACGGCGTAGGCGAGCAGCCCGCCCCGCGACACGGACGCGGTCTGCTGCTCGATGTTCCACCAGGCCCACGCCGAGGCGGCCAGCGCCAGTACGCCACCGACAGCGGCCAACCGGACCACGAGGCGGTGACGGAACAGGCCCACGGCCACCGCCACGGCGAGCAGCGACCCGACCAGGATCTCGCCCATGCGGGTGTAGGTGGCGTAGTAGACGGTGGTGGCCTCCTCGACACCGAGCGCCACGGTTGCCACGGCGGACACGGCGAGCAGGCCGGTCAGCACGGCGGCGTAGACCCTGACCGAACCCCTGCCGACGGCGAACACACCAGCTGTCAGCAGGGGGAACACCCAGTAGAACTGCTCCTCGATCGCCAGCGACCAGAAGTGCAGCAGCGGCGAGGGCGACGAGAACAGGGCCGCGTAGGACTGATCGTCGAAGATGAAGCGCCAGTTCGCCACCTGGAGGAGCGACGCCAGCAGGTCGCCGCGCAGCCCGTCGACGGCAAGCTCGTCGAACACCAGCGATCCGATGGCCACCGCCGCCAGCGTCAACGCCGAAGCAGGCAGCAGGCGTCGCAACCGCCGGGACCAGAACCGGCCGAGAGCGACTCGCCCCGTCGCCCCGTGCTCGACCAGCAGCAAGGACGTGATGAGGAAGCCCGAGAGGGTGAAGAAGGTCGAGACGCCCAGGTAACCGCCGCGCGCCCAGGGGAATCCGGCGTGGAAGAACAGGACGGCGAGGACGGCGAGGCCGCGGATGCCGTCGAGGGCGGCGTTGTAGGTCAACCCCGGCCGGGTCGTCGGAGCGCCCGAGGGCTCGACGCTGCCGCCGGATGCGGTCGCTGACTCGGAGATCTCCGAAGCGGACGACGGATGATCGATCACCCTGGTCGCTTCACCCATGCGAACTCGGCTCCCCAGTAGCGTGCCGCTGCCCGCACGCGGTCTTCCCCAGCTGTCTGCGCACACGACCGCATCGAGGCCGTGTGCGCAGACAGCAGGTTACGTCAGACCGACAGGAGGATGGCGTCTCCCTGGCCGCCACCGCCGCAGAGCGCCGCCGCGCCCAGGCCGCCGCCGCGCCGCTTCAGCTCGTGCAGCATCGTGAGCGCCACGCGGGTGCCGGACATGCCGACCGGGTGGCCGAGGGCGATGGCGCCACCGTTGACGTTGACGACATCGTCGGAGATGCCGAGGTCGGCCATCGAGGCCAAGCCCACGGCCGCGAACGCCTCGTTCAGCTCGAAGAGGTCGACGTCGCCGACCGACTTGCCGGCGCTCTCGAGCGCGGCGTTGATGGCCCGCGACGGCTGCGTGAGCAGCGACGGGTCGGGGCCGGCCACCTGGCCGTAGCCCAGGACCTCGCCCAGCGGCTCGACGCCGAGCCGCTCGGCGACGGCCTTGGACACGACCACGACGGCGGCACCGCCGTCGGAGATCTGCGAGGCGTTGCCGGCGGTGATGTTGCCGGCCTTGTCGAACGCGGGGCGCAGCTTGCCAAGCGATTCCGGGGTCGTGCCCGGGCGAACCCCCTCGTCGGTGTCGACCACGACCGGGTCGCCCTTGCGCTGGGGCACCTCGACGGCGACGATCTCGTCCGCGAGGCGACCTTCCTTGATGGCGGCGGCCGCACGCTCGTGCGACTTGGCCGACAGCTCGTCCTGCGGCTCGCGCGCCAGACCGGCCGAGGCGGCGTACTTCTCGGTGCCGGCACCCATCGCCACCTGATCGAAGGCGCAGAACAGGCCGTCGTACATCATCGAGTCGACGACGGACTTGTCGCCCAGGCGGTAGCCCTCGCGGGCACCGGGCAGCAGGTAGGGAGCCTTCGTCATCGACTCCATGCCGCCGGCGACCACGACCTCGGCGGCGCCGGACTGGATCAGCAGGTCGGCGAGGAAGATCGTGTTGAGACCCGACAGGCACACCTTGTTGACGGTGGTGGCGGGCACGGTCATCGGGATGCCGGCGTTGACCGCCGCCTGGCGGGCG
>CAYUXB010000070.1:1673-15350 GCA_964448525.1 uncultured Acidimicrobiaceae bacterium | reverse complement strand
TCTTGAACACGCCCTGGTGCAGCAACACCACCGCGGCGGTGCGGCCGGTGTCCGCGTCGGTGAGGGTCGTGCGGGTCCAGTACGACTCGGTGCGCCGGCTCTGGCTCAGGCCGACGATCTCCTGGTCTGCCCGGTAGGCCTGGTCGACGAAGAGCGGCCCGTCGACGAGGCGGATCTCGAGGTCGAGGAACAGACCGAGCGCGGGCCCGCGCACCGGCCACGGGCCTCCGACCTTGGCGGACAGCACGCTGATCATCTCGATCGGCAGGACCGCCCGCCCCCACGGCGAGCGGGCACCGCCGTCGGGCGTGTACCAGGGGTGCGGCTCGGTGATCCGCTCGAGCTTGTCGGCCAACGAGAACGGGTAGGCCGGGCCGTTCGGGTCGTCGTGGGTCATCACCGTCTCCCGCGCCCGGTCGGCACGCATGCCCACCCAGAGCTGGTCGACGATGAAAAGGTCGCCGGGGGCGCCCTGCCGGGCGAGCCGCGCGTCGAGCTCGGACTCGGGATGGTCGGGGCCGACCGACGCCGTGCCGACGAGCACCGGCGTGCCGTCGGACTTGTGGGCCTCGAC
Source organism: uncultured Acidimicrobiaceae bacterium (assembly GCA_964448525.1). Taxonomy (GTDB): domain Bacteria; phylum Actinomycetota; class Acidimicrobiia; order Acidimicrobiales; family VFJN01; genus ZC4RG19. The sequence goes on along the minus strand of CAYUXB010000070.1, from coordinate 14,776 downwards.
CCTTCCCGCCGCGGGCCCGGCGCTCGTCAGCGAGGCCTGCACCTCCTCGCCCTCGACGACCATCGTGCGGAAGTGGCAGCTCACGCAGCCCCGTTCGAACCACGCCCGACCCCACCGGGCAGCGGCCAGCGGATCGATCTGGCTGAAGTGCGTGGGCGCCTCGATCGGCGCGCCGGTCAGGCCGACCGACGCCGCGGTGTCGCCGTCGTGGACGCTGGCGTGCCCGCCGACCTCCTGGTCCTGCAGCATCTGCGCCGGGGCTCGCCAGGGCCCGGTGATGGTGATCTCGGTGGGGAACGCCGCGTCCAGGCCACCCGATCCGTCGTCGAGGGAGTCGGTCACGGACCGCAAGCTAGTGGCCTGCTGGGCGCCGGCGCGCGCCGGTGACGCGATGCGACCCGGCCTGACGAGCGTGCCCTCACCAGGGCTGCGAGGTGCTCTCCGCCTCAGGGGCCGTCGCGTTCAAAAGGTGGTCCAAGCCGCTGACCTCGAAGGTGCGGGTGATCCGCGGGTCGGCGGCGCGGATCACGACGGCGCCCGGTGCCCGGCCGAGCCGGGTGTGCGCGCGGAGGACCACGGCCAGACCGCTCGAATCGATGAAGGTGGTGCCCGCGAAGTCGATGACCACGCGCGGGCTGGCGGAACACGCCTCGTCCATCGCCTGCCTGAACAGGCTCGCCGACGCCAGGTCGATCTCGCCGGCGACCGCGACGACCACCACGCCGTCCGTCTCGAACACCCGAGCCTCGAACCCGAACCCGTCCGCGAAACGCGCCGGCTCGGCACCGTTGCCCGTGGCACGACCCAGGGCCGGCTCGAACTCGGTCATCAACAACCTCCAGAGGGAGGACGACGCCGTTCCTGGACGTTCAAGTCGGACGCTCTTCCCGCACACTACCCGGGCTGTCCACCCCCGGGACCCCGTCCCTTCGGGTGCGGTGTCGACGTCCCGGGGATATGTCGCGCCCGAGTCTGCCACTATCAGTGGCAGAGCAGTCACTATGGGCGTATGGTGCGCCTCGCCCTGCATCGACAGCACCCACAGGTGCCGGTGAGGAGAGACGGAACCGATGGACCTCACCCCTCGTGAGATCGACAAGTTGTACGTCTATCAAGTCGCGGATCTGGCCCGCCGAAGACGGGATCGCGGCACCAAGCTGAACATCAGCGAAGCGCAGGCGCTGGTGTCCGAGGCGATCCTCGAAGCCGCACGCGACGGGAAGTCGGTCGCCGAGTGCATGGAGCTCGGCAAGACCGTCGTCGCCGCGGACGACTGCATGCCCGGGGTCCGGGAGCGGATCACCTTGCTACAGATCGAGGCCACGTTCCCCGACGGCTCGAAGCTGGTCTCCTGCCACGACCCGGTCGGAGCCTGATCGGCGTGACGTCGACGGGGCAGCGGATCATCCTGGCCGGCGGCCACGAGAGCGCCGACAGCGCCGACCTGGCCCGCTTCGCTCCCCTGCTCCCCCAGGCCACGGTCACACCGCCCGGGCGCCGCCTCCACGACATCGCCACCGCCGGGGTTCTCGCCGGCGACACGGTGATCGTCGTGCCGATGACGCTCGGGCGGGATCCGACCATGGTCGCCGACGCGGCCAAGACGTTGCGCTGGCTGGCGCGCACCCACGGCGGCTCCCTCGCGCTCACGGCGCCGTTCGGTGTCGCCGACCACCTCACGGCCCGGCTCCGCGCCGCGGCGAACGCGGTGCACGCCCGCGACCCGGGCGCCGCGCTCGTGGTGGCGGCCCGGGCGAGCAACCCGTTCGACGACGCGGAGCTGCACCGGATCGCCCACCTCGTGCGCGTGCACGGCGCCGGCATCGAGGTGATCGTGGCCACGCTGCCCACCGACGACGCCATCGTGGCGACCCTCGACCGACTCCGGCTCCTCGGCGTGGAACGCAGCGTCGTCGTCCCGGCCGGCTTCGCCCACGGTCTCGCCCTCACCGACGGGCTCCCCGGGCTCGACGGCATGACCGAACACGGCCCGCTCGTGCCCGACAGCGTCGTCGCCCGCATCGTCGCCGACCGGGTCGGGGCCGCACGACACGACCTCCACCACGGCCGCAGTGGCATCGAGGCCGGCCTGACGGCCGATCACGGGCACGGCTACGCGCACTCGCACCACCACCACGACGATGCCGGTCACACGCACGGTCCATCTCCGCTTCCCCCCGCACGGAAGGACTCCCCATGGTCAGCAGAAAGCCACCGTACGACCACCGTTCCGACGAGATCGAGATCAATGCCGGCCGCCCGTCGGTGACCCTCCGGGTGACCAACACCGGCGACCGGCCGGTGCAGATCGGCTCGCACTTCCACTTCTTCGAGATCAACCGGGCGCTGCGCTTCGAGCGGGAGCAGGGCTGGGGCATGCACCTCGACATCCCGGCCGGGACCGGCGTGCGGTTCGAGCCGGGAGAGACCAAGGAGGTCACGCTGACCGCCTACGCCGGCGGCCGCCACCTCGTCGGCTTCAACGGCCTCGTCGACGGCGGGCTCGACGCCCCGCAGACCAAGGTCGACGCGCTCGCCCTGCTCGCCGCACGCGGTTTCGAGGACGGCGCACCGAACACACGGCCGGGCAAACCGGCATCACGGGCCGGGAAGTCGCCGACGAAGAGGTCGCCGACGAAGAGGTCGCCGGCGAAGAGGACGGCCACCAGGAAGACGGCCAAGAAGTCGACGGCCAAGTCCACGAAGGGGGCTCGCTGATGGCGGTCATCTCGCGCCGGCAGTACACCGACCTGTTCGGCCCGACCACCGGCGACCGGGTCCAGCTCGCCGACACCAACCTCGTGATCGAGATCGAGAAGGACTTCGCGGAGGGTCACTACGGCGACGAGGTCGTCTACGGCGGCGGCAAATCCGCCCGGGACGGCATGGGCTCGGATCCCCAGGCCAGCCCGTCGCAGGGCTCCCTCGACCTCCTCATCACCAACGCCATCGTCATGGACCCGGTGGTCGGGATCGTCAAGGCCGACATCGGCATCAAGGACGGCCTCATCGTCGGCATCGGCAAGTCCGGCAACCCGCAGCTGCAGTCGGGGGTCGACCCGAAGCTGATCGTCGGGCCGGGCACCGAGATCATCGCCGGCGAACACCTCATCGCCACCGCCGGCGCCATGGACGCCCACGTCCACTACATCTCGCCCCAGCAGGGCGAGGCGGCCCTGTCGAACGGCATCACCACCTTGTTCGGCGGCGGGACTGGCCCCACCGACGGCACGAACGGCACGACCTGCACCCCGGGCACCTGGAACATCGAGCGCATGCTCGAAGCGGTCGAGGCCATGCCGGTGAACATGGGCATCCTCGCCAAGGGCAACAGCTCGCGCCACGAGCCGGTCATCGAACAGCTCGAAGCCGGCGCCGGCGGCATCAAGGTGCACGAGGACTGGGGCACGACACCGGCCGCGCTCAGCAGCGCCCTGGACGTCGCCGACCTCTACGACGTCCAGCTCGCGGTGCACACCGACAGCCTCAACGAGGCCGGGTTCGTCGAGGACACGATCTCGGCGATCGACGGTCGCGCCATCCACACGTACCACACCGAGGGAGCGGGCGGCGGCCACGCCCCGGACATCATGCGCATGGCCGGACACGCCAACGTGCTGCCGTCGTCGACCAACCCCACGCTCCCCTACACGGTGAACTCGGTCGACGAGCTGCTCGACATGGTCATGGTGTGCCACCACCTGTCCCACGACATGCCCGAGGACGTCGCCTTCGCCGACTCGCGCGTGCGGGCCGAGACGATCTCGGCGGAGACGGTGCTGCACGACCTCGGTGTGCTGTCGATCTTCTCCTCGGACTCCCAGGCGATGGGCCGCATCGGCGAATCCGTGACCCGGGCCTTCCAGACCGCCCACCACTGCAAGGCCGAGCGCGGTCCGTTGCCCGAGGACAGCGGCGACAACGACAACGTCCGGGTCCTGCGCTACCTCGCCAAGGTCACGATCAACCCGGCGATCGCACAGGGCATCTCGGACCACGTCGGCTCGATCGAGCCGGGGAAGATGGCCGACATCGTGCTGTGGCCCATCGACTCGTTCGGGGCCAAGCCGAAGATGGTCATCAAGGGTGGATTCGTCAGCTGGGCGCAGATGGGCGACCCGAACGCCTCGCTCCCGACGCCGCAGCCGGTGTACTACCGCCCGATGTTCGGCGCGATGGGCAAGGCGCTCCAGCGCACCCGTGCGACGTTCATGTCCAAGGCCGCGATCGACCTGGGCGTCCCCGGCCGGCTCGGGCTCCAGAGTCAGATCCTGCCGGTCCGGCGCACCCGCGTCATCGGCAAGAAGGACATGGTCCTCAACGACGCCACCCCCGACATCGAGGTCGACCCCGAGACGTACGTGGTGACGGTCGACGGTGTGCCTGCACGCATCGACCCGGCACCGTCGCTGCCGCTGACCTCGCTCTTCTTCCTTGCCTGACCGCGGGGCGACGACCGATCTCGGGCAGCTGCTCGTCAGCCTGCAGCTGTCCGACTCGGCGTTCCCCAGCGGTCTCTACACGATGTCGCACGGCCTCGAGGGGTTCCGCCAGGCGCACCTGGTGGAGCCCGGCGACGTCGGCGCGCTCGTCGATGACCTGCTCGTGTGGGTCGTCGGCCCGGGCGACGCCACGGCTTTCGCCTGCGCCCACGCCGCGTCGGCGGCACAGGACTGGGCCGCCGTCGAGCACGTCGACCGCGTCCTGTTCGCATCCAAGCTCAACACCGAGACGCGCACCGCGTCCGTGCGGAGCGGGCGGCAGATCATGGCGGTCGCCGCAGAGGCGTTCGACTCCGACGCGATCGCGCCGTACGCGTCGCGGGTCGCGGCACGCACGGTGCCCGGGTGCCAGCCGGTCATCAGCGCCGTCTGCTACGCCGCACAGGACGTGGGGGTGGCGCGCGCCGTCGCGTCCGACCTCTTCGCCTTCGCCGCCAGCCTCGTCGGGGCGGCGCTCCGCATGCGGCTCACCGACCACCGCGGCGCCCAGGTCCTGCTCAGCGACGTCGCCCCCACCATCGAGGCCGTCACCGCCGCCGCCCTCGAACGTTCGATCGACGACCTGGGCGCGTACGCGCCGATGACCGACATCTGCTCGGCCCGTCACGAGCGCTCCGACGGCCGGTTGTTCACCACCTGAACGTCGTCATCCCACCCGCCACCCCATCCGAGGAGCAACCCATGACCGACAACGTGCTGCGCATCGGGATCGGTGGGCCGGTCGGCTCGGGCAAGACGGCCCTCGCCGAGGCGCTCGTCCCGATCCTCATCGCCGCCGGGCGCTCCCCCGCCGTGATCACCAACGACATCTACACCCAGGAGGACGCCCACCACGTTCGACGCGAGCTGGACGGCATCCTCGACCCGGACCGCGTGGTGGGCGTCGAGACCGGCGCGTGCCCCCACACCGCGGTCCGCGACGACCCGACGATGAACCTCGCCGCGGGCGAGGAGCTGCTCGATCGATTCCCCGACGTCGACACCCTCATCTACGAATCCGGGGGCGACAACCTCACGCTCACCTTCTCCCCCGCCCTCGCCGACGTGTTCCTGTTCGTCCTCGACACCTCCGAGGGCGACAAGATGCCGCGCAAGCGGGGGCCCGGCATCACCGACAGCGACATCCTCGTGATCAACAAGATCGACATCGCCCAGTACGTGCGCGCCGATCTGGCGGCGATGGAGCGAGACGCCTTCGCGGTCCGCGACGGACGGCCGGTCGTGCTGACGAACTCGCTCGAAGGCGACGGCCTGCCGGAGCTGCACGACCAGATCATGGGCGCGTGGTCGGCCCGAGTCGGATGACCGACGCACCCGCGGTCGTGCGCGCGCAGCGTCGCGCGCCGCGCCCCGTGCCGACGGCGCCCGACGGCGCCGTGGAGCTGCCGGGCGGGCCGAGGCTGCAGCCGGCCCGATTCGAAGCCGGGCACCTGCCCCGCGAGGTGGCCGTCCACGGCGCGGTCGGTGGCGCGCTCGGCGTCGGAAGCCCCGGCAAGGTCGGCGTGCTCGAGCTGGCGTTCGAGCTGCGGGGCGAACCGGGGCACCAGCGCACGGAGTTGGTGCACCACTACCAGAAGGCGCCGCTGCAGATCATGCGGCCCCTCTACTACGACGAGGCCCGCCCGGACATGCCCTACACGTTCCTGATGACGACCGGCGGCGGCATCCTGCACGGCGACCGCCTGCGCACCGACCTCCGGTTCGGGCCCGGCACGTCTTCCCACACCACCACCCAGGCCCACACCAAGCTGTACCGGATGGAGCACGGCTACGCGACCGCCCTGGTGGACATCGACGCCGCCGAGCACGCCTACGTCGAGTACCTCCCCGATCCCGTGATCCCCTACGCCGACGCACGCTTCTACCAGCGGACCCGGGCCACCCTCGATCCCACGGCGACGCTCGTGCTCGGCGAGACCCTCTACGCCGGGCGGCTGTCGCGCGGGGAGCGCCACGAGTACGACGTCTACGCCACCGACGTCACGATCGCGTGGCCGGACGGGACACCCCTCGTCATCGACCGGGCCCGGCTCGTTCCCCGTGGCGGCCGCCTCGGCGGCGTCGCGATCCTGGACGACCACGACATCGTGTCCACCCTCTACGTCGTCAGCTCGCTCGCGCCGGCGGCCGCCATCGCCGATCGGCTGCACGAGGCGCTGCGCGACGTCGAGGACGACGACACGTGGTTCGGGGTCAGCACCCTGCCCGGCGATCACGGGGCCTGGGTGCGGATCGTCGGAGATGACACCGTGGCGATCGCGGCCGCCAACCGGGCCGCATGGCACGCCACCCGCGAGCTGCTGACCGGCCTCGCCGCGCCAGGGATCCGCAAGTGACCGCCGCCACCGCGACATCGCACCATCGCGAGCCCGTGGCCGCTGTCAGGGGACGGCGAACCCGGTGACCGCCACCTGCAGCTCGCCCGAGGCGGGGTCCCGCAGGAAGACGAACGTCAACCGCTGCTGCTCGCCGCCGCTCAGGAAGTCGATGGTCTGGTCCCCCGTGAGCGTGTCGTCGCCGACGGACAGCTCGGCCGAGACCTGCACGTTGGCCGCCGTCTGATCACCGGAGTTCTCGACGGTCACATCGACGTGGAAGGCCTGGGCGACGTGCCGCACGCTCTCGACCCGAACCGCGGGCGCCGCCGGACGGTCGCTGCCCGGGATCTCGGCCACGATGAGCCCCACGAGCAGGAGGACCACCGCAGCCGACCCGGCCAACGAGGCCCACTCGGCGGTGGTGCGCGACGAACGGGACCGGGTCATATCGCCAACCGTCCGACCGCGCCGCCGACGGCCGTCGGCAGTCCCAGCACGACCGTGCGCGCCAGCAGGTCCGATGGCGGGCCGAGCTCGCGCTGGAAGATCCACAGCAGGGCGGCGGCGACGACCAGAGCCACGAGGTAGGTGAGGAGCGTCTCGGTGACGGGACGTTGGAACACCCCGAGCTGGCGATGCCGCCGGTCCTGGCCGGAGAACCCGGCCACGAACACCACGGCGTAGGAGATGACGAGCGATGCGACCACGACGAGGACCTGCCAGGCGGGGTCCATGGCGCTGGCCAGCATGGGCACCTCGTCGGTCGGCGCGATGGCCAGGCCGATGAACGCGGCACCGAGGGCGGTGGCGCCGATGTCGGCGACGGTGCCGTTCAGCGCGGCCTCGTCCTCTGGCGCCCCTGCCGCGTCCGCGCCGCTGCCGTCGTCGTCGGCCATCCCGGGGTCGCCCTCGAGAAGGAAGCGAGCGACCCCGACACCGAGGCAGAACGGGATGCACTCGTTGACGATGCGCCCGAGCCCGGTCGGCGTGGGGGTGTCGAGCGTGACCTGGCGCAACAGGACGAGCACCGCCACGGTCGCCACGATGCCGACGGCGAGCGCTTCGATGGAGTCCTCGAGCACCTCCGCCCGGCCGACGTCGCGAGATCGGCGGAAGCCCGCGGTGGCGTTCAGGGCGAGCAGTGCCAGGAAGAGCAGCCCGAGGATCAGCAACATCTGCCACGGCTCTGTGTGCGAGCCGATCCACCACACCTCCATCGTGTAGAAGAGCGGGACTCCGAAGAGCAGCCCGCCCGAGGCGGCCCGCACGAGGTCGATCCCCTCATCGGCCCACGCCGAGCGCGACTCACCGGCGCCGGCCCCGGTCGCCGAGGACGTCACCTCGGACCGACCCGAACGGTCGCCTGCTGGGCCGTGCGGCCACGTCTCCTCACCGCGGAAGTGACTACCCCGGCGGTCCGCGCCTCAACACCCGCGAGGTGGGTGCCGTGGGGCCCAGCTAGCACTCTTCGCGGTTTGCTCGCGCGGAAAGGGGTAGTCGCGTCAGGGCGAGCCCGGACAGCTCCGGGCCGGATGCCCAGAGCACCGTGTCCACGCGTCGGCCAGGAGGTTGCAACCGATGGGATCCGAGCGCGATCGGACCGTTGGCACAACGCTCGTGATCCTCGGGGCGTCCGGCGACCTGAGTGCACGCCTGCTCCTGCCCGGCCTCGGCGCGCTGGTGGCCGCCGGTGGCGCTCGCGGCCTGAAGCTCGTCGGCAGCGACGTGGAGGACTGGGACGATGATCGGTGGCGGGCCCGCGTCGCCGAATCGTTCATGGGGGTCGAGGCGATCGGTCAGGAGCCGGCGGCCGTGATCGCCGAGACCCGCTACGTCCGGTGCGACGCGACCGACGAGGCCGCCCTGCGGGCGCTGGTCGCGGACGCCGACGGCGACGGCGACGGACGACTGGTGCTCTACTTCGCCCTTCCGCCCGAGATCACGGCGGCGGCGTGCCGGGCGTTGGCAACGATCGGGGTGCCGGACGGCACGCGGCTCGCGCTGGAAAAGCCGTTCGGGGCTGACGCAGCCAGCGCGACCGCGCTGAACGACCTGCTCACCGGGATGGTCCCCGAGGACCACGTCCATCGCATCGACCACTTCCTCGGGATGTCGACGGTCCTGAACCTCCTCGGGACCCGGTTGGCCAACCGCATGATCGAGCCGGTTCTCAACAACCAGCACGTGGACAGCGTCGACGTCGTCTTCGACGAGACGCTCGCCCTCGAGGGCAGGGCCGCCTACTACGACAGCGCCGGAGCGATGGTCGACATGATCCAGAGCCACATGCTCGAGGTCATGGCCCTGTTCGCGATGGATCCGCCGCCGACGCTCGCCGCCCGCGACGTGCGCGACGGCAAGGCACAGGTCCTGCGCGCCACCCGGGTCTGGGACGACGACCCGACCACCTACAGCCGCCGAGCCCGCTACACCGCCGGCACGGTGGACGGGCGCGAGGTCCCCTCGTACGTGGACGAGGAGGGTGTCGACGGCTCCCGGGGCACGGAGACCTTCGCCGAGCTCGTGCTCGCCGTCGACACGTGGCGCTGGGCGGGTGTGCCGTTACGGGTGCGGTCGGGCAAGGCCCTGAGCTCGCCGCGGACCGAGGTGACGGTGACGTTCAAGGCACCGCCGAGGGTGCCGACCGGCATGACCGGGCCCGTCGAGCCCGGCCGCCTGCACCTCGGCATCTCCCTCGACACCAACGCGCTCGCGGTGGATCTCAACATCACCGGCGCAGGCGACCCGTTCGCGATCGATCAGGTGACGCTCGACGGCCGGTTCGGCACCGGCCGACTGCCGCCGTACGGGGAAGTGCTGAAGGGGATCGTCGACGGCGACCCGCCCCTGTCCGTGCGCGGCGACATGGCGGTGGAGTCCTGGCGCATCATCGAACCCGTCCAGGAGGCGTGGCGCGCGGGCAAGGTGCCGCTCCAGGAGTACGAGGCGGGTAGCACCGACCCCGGCGGGTGGCCACTGACCGGTCTCCCCGGGGGGCGTTGAGGTGGCGACCGACGACGCGACCACGTCCGGCGTCCTGATCGAGGTCTCCGACGACGGACTCCGCCGGACCCGGATCTGGGGCCTGTTGATCAACATCGGCACGTTCCTGATCGGCTACGGCACCGCCGTCATCTCCGGGGCGCTGCTGTACATCCGCAGCGACCTCGACCTCGACTCGGGCCAGCAGGGCCTCGTGACGAGCATCCTGCTGCTCGGCGCCATGGCGGCTGCCCTCGCGACCGGAGGGCTGGCCGACCGCTTCGGCCGCCGGCCGCTGCTGGGTGTCTCCGGGTTGCTGTTCGGCGCGGGGTTCGTGATCTCGGCTGTCGCGCCGGGGTTCCTGGCGCTCATCCTGGGGCGCCTGGTCATGGGCTTCGGTGTCGGTGTGTCGTCCGCGCTCGTTCCCACCTACCTGGGGGAGATCTCGCCAGCGCAGATCCGGGGCCGGATGCTCACGCTGAACCAGCTCATGCAGAACGTCGGCATGCTGACCGCGTACGTCGTGAACCTGGTCTTCAGCTCCGGTGGCGACTGGCGCTGGATGTTCGGCGTCGGCGTGATCCCGGCGATCCTCCTCGCGCTCGCGGCCGTCCGACTGCCCGAGTCGCCCGCCTGGCTGATCGGAGTCGAGCGCACCGACGAGGCCCGCGACATGATCGGATCGGTCGCCGGCGCCGAGGGCGCAGACAAGGTGATCGAGCGCTACCGGCGAGAGGAGGAGACCGAGCGCCGCCAGCGGGATGCGGACGAGCTACCGGAGAAGACGGGCTGGAACGCACTGCTCACCCGCCGCGTGCGGCCGGCGTTGATCGTGGGCGTCGGGCTTGCCGCACTGCAGCAGTTCGTCGGCATCAACACGGTGCTCTACTTCGCGCCGACGATCATGCAGCAGACAGGTCTCAGCGCCTCGAACTCGATCATCTACTCCGTGATCATCGGTGTCGTGAACCTGGCGATGGCGATCGTCGCCCTGAGGCTGATCGACAGGATCGGACGTCGGCCGCTGCTGCAGGCCTCCCTGATCGGCATGGGCGCGTCGGTCGCCCTGCTCGGGATCTCGTTCCTCGCCGAGCTCTCGTCCGTGGTCATGCTGATCTGCATGCTGGTGTACGTCTCGTCGTTCTCCGTCGGCATGGGCCCGGTGTTCTGGGTGATCCTCGGGGAGCTGTTCCCATCGCGGGTGCAGGCCGAGGGCTCGGGAGCCGGGTCGTCGGCGAACTGGCTGGCGAACTTCGTCGTGTCGACCGCCTTCCTCCCGCTGGCGAACTCGATCGGCACCGGTGAGGTGTTCCTGATCTTCGCGGCGGTGTGCCTGGCCGCGTTCGTGTTCGTCAACCGGCTCGTGCCCGAGACCAAGGACCGGGACTTCGCGCAGATCGACGAGGACCTGCGATCCCGAGCCCTGGGCGGAAGGCCGGCGGATGCCGGCGGGGGCTCAGACGCCTGAGAGCGTTGCCGGGTCGGCCTGGATCCGCGGCGTGCGAGCCTACGGGCCGTCGGCAGGTGGCGTCGGCTCGGTCGGCGAGGGGGCCGCCCGCGGGCTCGGCGACGAGTCCGACGAGCCGTCCGGTGCGGTCGTCGTCCCGGGCCCGTCGGTCGACGTCGAGCTCGGGGACATGTCCGTCGACGTGGACGTGACCTCCGACCCGTCCGTGGTCGTCGAGGTGTCCGGGGGCACGGTCGCGTCCGGTTCGGGCTCGGACTCGTCGGTCGAGGTGTCGCTCGGGACGGTCTCCACCTCCTCCGACGGCACGGGTTGGTCGGTGGACGACCGGCGCCTGTCCGCATCGCCCTCGGCAGGGGGCCGCACGGCCAGGTACAGCGTCAACACGCCGAGGAAGAGGACGACCAGGACCACGGTGGAGGTGCGCACCCTGCCACCGAAGAGCTCCTTCGGGACATCGAGACCCATCAGCGCTCCTCTGCCGGCGCGTCCGAGCCCGGCACGTCCGAGCCCGGCGCGTCCTCCGTCGCGGACCTCGGCGAGCCCGCCGGGACGATCCCCTCCCGCTGGAAGGCCGCAGCAACTCGGTTCCGTAGGATCCGCCCCACCTCGAACTGCTTTCCCGGCAGCGTCCGGGCGACCATCCGGAGGTTGATCTGATCGACCTCGAAGCTCTCGATCCCCATCAGCGACGGTGGATCGAGCAGCAGCGGCCGCAGCTCCTCGTCCTCGAAGACCTCGACACCGACCTCCCGCAACAGATCGCTCGCCCGTGCGACATCGACATCGACCGGCAGCGGGACGTCGACGGTGGCGCGAGCCCACCGGCTGGAGAGGTTCGTGACCTGCACGATCTGTCCGTTCGCAATCACCACCAGCTCGCCGTCGGGTGTCCGCAGCCGGGTGACCCGGAGCGTGAGATCCTCGACCGTGCCGATCGCCCCGTCGGTCTGCGTCGTGGCGGCGATCTGGATCAGGTCGCCGTAGCCGTACTGCCGCTCGGAGATGATGAACGCGCCGCTGAGCAGATCGAGTACCAAGCGCTGTGCACCCAGCCCCAAGGCAACGCCGCCGGCGGTGAGCGGTCCGATGAGGCTCGCGTAGGGGACGCCCAACCGATCGAGTACGAGCACGAACGTGATCGTCCAGATGAACGCCACCGCGACCCAGGTCAGGACCTGCGCCAGCGCCTGGCGATGCTTGCTCTCCTCGGACCGGACCAGCTCATCGTCGCTCGCAGAGGTCTCGAGCCGCTCGGTGAGGCGGTCGCGCGCCCACCCAGCCATGCGCGTCAGCAGGATCGCACCGAGCACGAGCAGGACGATCTCCAGCCCCTGCCGACGCGACCACTCGCTGAGATCCGTGAGCGGCGTGATCGCCAGCACCATCGCAACCACCATCGCAACCACCTCGAGGTCTGCAGCAGGCCCTGTCGAGGCGCTCGCCGTCAGCGGGCGAGGAAGCCGCCGTCCACAGGCAGGTAGGCGCCGTTCACGAACGACGGGTCGGACACGGCAGCGACGACGGCTCCGATCTCGTCGGGTTCACCCATCAGCCCGACCGGGTGGGAGGCGTCGAGCCCGGCTCGAGACTCGGCGTCCAAGGCGGATTCCAGGCCGGTCTTGACGGCGGGCCGATCCCGGCGTTGTTGACGGCGATGCCGAGCTTGCCGTAGCTCGGGTGACGAGTGCGACCTTTCCTTCGAGTGACATCCGATCAATCTCTCTCTGGTCGTGCCCCGGTTCGGTGGACGCGCTTCCGGTGCCACACGGAACCCACAGGCCATCACCCGTGATGCGTGGCCCCGCGGCCGACGATCCCGCTTGGGCACGTGCT
>CAYUXB010000070.1:0-1573 GCA_964448525.1 uncultured Acidimicrobiaceae bacterium | reverse complement strand
GCCATCACCCGTGATGCGTGGCCCCGCGGCCGACGATCCCGCTTGGGCACGTGCTTCCCGATCCGGGGCCGGCTAACCCCGGTTGTGTACGACCACCACGGGTCCATCGGGCTGCCGTGCCCGAAGAACCCGGCCGGCATCATGATGTCGTCGCTCGTCGGTCTCTCGTCAGGACATGGTCACGAGCCGGTTCCTGGCTCGTGGAGCAGCTCGGCAGCATCGTGGCCATCGACTCGCTCACCGGTTCGGAATCCACCGAGGGTGAGGGCAACGTACGTCGGGCAGGGCGACCAACCCGTCGAGCGCGAAGTCGGCCATCGGGTCGTCGCTCCGGCGTTGGGCCACACGTTGGCAGGGAGCGTCAGCTCTCCGTCCTTGCTCGCGCCGGGGTCCTCGTCGACCCTGGCGCCGTGGTCTCAGCGACGGATGCCGGTGCCCCGGCCGATGATCAGCATCACCTTCACCGTGCGCCGTCTGGCGGTGGATCTGCGCCAACCGAACCGGGAACGCGCCGAGCTGTTGCCCCGGACGCCGAGGAATTGGCGACAGAGTTGACGCTCCATCCCGAGCGCGCATGTGGCCATGCCCGGCCAGGACTTGCGCACCTCGCGATCCGGTGGTGGCCGGCCCTGCTCGGCCTCACCATCGGCATCCTCGGCGTGCTCGACATCAGGCCGTGGCGCCCGTCGGAGCCGACGACGTCGATGCTGGTCGGGCTGCCCGTCGCCTACCTCGTGTTCGGGGCCGTGCGAGGCCGGCTCCGGCGACCCGGCGTCCTGAGGATGCAGATCGTCGGGTTGGTGATCTTCGGGGGTGCTGCGCTCGTGGCCGTGCTCGTCGACGCGGACGCCGGCCACTACGTCGCGGGAGCCGGCTGGATCGGCCACGCGGCGTGGGACGTGGCGCACCACCGTGACCTGAGCCAGGGGCGCGGCGTCGGCGTCGTCCCGCGGGGGTACGCCGAGTTCTGCATCGTCCTCGACCTCCTTGTCGGCGCGTCGCTCCTCGCCGCACCAGTCGCGTAGGTCGCCTCGTCGGGTTCCCGGTGGGCGGGGTCGGCCGGCCATGAACGCCGCCTGCGCGACCGAACCGACCACGACCGGCAGACGGTCGAACGCTCGCGGGTTCAGCGAACCAACGGCCCAGGAGACGCGGGCGGAGATGGTCAGCGAGAGAAGAAGCCGCCGTCAACAGGCCAGTGCGCTCTCCGGACGGTGAGCAGCCGGGTGTTGCGCGTTCCGGACAAGGCGCCGACGTCGCGTCCGACACGCGTCGATCGTCGCTCTCGCCCACGACCAGCCTCGAGCTCCCGTGCCGAGCGCACCGCGCCTGCGTCGTTCGCGGCCTCGAGGCCGCCCGCGTCACCCGGCACCATCGCGACCGGTTGCCGCGCTCGCCTCCCGAGTGCACTCCATGGAGGCCAGACGCGTTCGTTCAAGACAGCGTTTAAGACGCCCATCAAACGCGCCCAGCACTGTCGATTTCACACCTGGGTTGCCCAGCTCAGGGCCACCACCTGGGCTCGGGGGGCAGGGCTCGAACCTGCAACAACCAGCTCCAAAGGCTGGCGTTC
>CAYUXB010000069.1:3438-15356 GCA_964448525.1 uncultured Acidimicrobiaceae bacterium | reverse complement strand
TCGGCATCATCGTGGTGTGCGCCCCTGTCGCGGTGCGCCTGTACTCCCGCTCGATCGCCAAGTGAGGTCGGCGCGCCGCGGCGGCGGGGCGCCGACCTCCGGGCGCTCGGGGCGCCCTCGGCGCTCTCGGCGCTTCCGGCGCCTCGTCCCGAGCACCGAACCGTCGTTCTGACGAACCGTCCGTGGGGGGGCCCCCCCCCGGGGGCCCCCCGCCCCGGGCCCCGGGGGGGCCCGCCCCCTCGCCCGCAGCCCCCCCCGTTGTTTCTCCCCACCGGGCGGGGCGGCCCCCCCCCCGGGCCCCCCCACGGACGCGCTCCGGTTCGGAACCGGTCCGCCTGACCGCTGGTCAGGGACGGGCGCTAACGTCGACGCCGTGATCGTCGACACGACCGCCGGCAAGGTGCAAGGGCTCGAGAAGCGGGGGGTCCGCCAGTTCCGCGGCATCCCCTACGCCGTGGCCGAGCGGTTCCGCGCCCCCCAGCCCGTCGAGCCCTGGGCCGGCGTGCGCGACGGCACGACGTTCGGGCCCATCGCGCCGCAGAACCCGTCGCCGACCGAGGCCATGCTCGGCGCCCAGGACCAGCCGTCGAGCGAGGACTGCCTGTTCGTCAACGTGTTCACGCGAGGGCTCGGCGACGAGCCCCGACCGGTGATGGTCTGGCTCCACGGTGGCGCCTTCGTCGCCGGGTCCGGGCACGTGGTCTGGTACGACGGCTCGAACCTGGCCCGCGATCGCGACGTCGTCGTCGTCACCCTCAACTACCGGCTCGGCGCCCTCGGCTTCCTCCACCTCGGCCACCTCGACCCCGCGTTCGCGGGCTCGGGCGCCAACGGCATCCGCGACCAGATCGCCGCCCTCGCATGGGTGCGCGACAACATCGCCGGGTTCGGCGGCGATCCGGGCAACGTCACGATCTTCGGCGAATCGGCCGGTGGCATGAGCGTCGGCACCCTGCTCGGCACCCCGGCGGCGCGCGGTCTGTTCCACGGGGCGGTGGCCCAGAGCGGTGCGGCCGAGCACAGCCACGCTCCCGAGGTGGCCGAGTGGGTCACCGACGGCTTCCTCGACGCCCTCGGCCTCTCGACCGCCTCGGCGGACGCGCTCCTGTCGGCGCCCGTCGACGAGGTCCTGCGAGCCCAGGCCGCCATCGAGTCCCGGGTGCAGACCGAGCACGACCGCGCGGGCGGGCCAGGCGTCGGCGCCCTCACCTTCCAACCGGTCGTCGACGGGACGGTCCTGCCCTCCCCCGCACTCGACGCCGTGCGGGCCGGCGGTGCCGCCGGCGTGCACCTCGTGGTGGGCACCACAGCGGACGAGTGGAACCTCTTCCACCTGCGCGACCGCCTGAGCGGCGAGCTCACCGACGACAAGCTGCGGGGACGCGTCGCCCGCATCGCCGGCGACCGGGCCGGCGACCTGCTCGACGTGTACCGCCGCGCCCGGCCACACGCGGGCACCCATGACCTGGCGTGCGCGGTGATGACCGATCTCGTGTTCCGCCAGCCGGCCATCCGGCTCGCCGAGGCGCAGCTCCCCCACGCCCCCCGGGTGTCGATGTACCGGTTCGACCTGGCGTCGACCGCCATGGGGGGCGCGCTCGGGGCCTGCCACGCCATCGAGGTCCCCTTCGTGTTCGACAACCTCGACCGCGGCGGCGTCGAGATGCTGCTCGGCGGGCTCGACGACGGCGCCCGCCGGCTGGCGGACCGCACGGCGAGGGCGTGGGGCGGCATCGCCCACGACGGGAGCCCCGCCCACGACGACCTCGACTGGCCGGCCTACGACCTCGACCGGCGCCCCACCTGCCTGCTCGACCGCGACGTGTCGGTCGTGGCCGATCCCGAGGCCGAGATCCGCGAGACCTGGGCGGAGCTGTCCACGTCGCGCCCCTGAGGTCGCGACGACACCGAGCCTCCGACCGGACGGGCGGCCATGGCGTCCGGCAGCCCCGCGACGGCCGGCTGTGCCCCGGGCCCGGCGGACGAGGGCCGGAGCGGCCTCCTACACTCGTCCGCACGCCGACAGGGAGCCTCGCCATGTCCGACCGCCAGCCGCATCGCTTCCCCCGCTTCTCGTCCCCCGACGAGGAACGCATGCACATGAAGCAGCGGATGGCCGCCGCGTTCAGGCTCTTCGACCGGTTCGGGTTCAACGAGGGCGTCGCCGGCCACCTCACCGGCCGCGACCCGGAGCACCCGGAGCTGTTCTGGGTCAACCCGTTCGGCATGAGCTTCGGTCTGATCCGTGCCCGCGACCTCATCCTCGTCGACCACGACGGCAAGGTCGTCGAGGGCGACTGGCCGGTCAACCAGGCTGCGTTCGCGATCCACAGCCAGATCCACGCCGCCCGCCCGGACGTGAAGGCCGCAGCCCACACGCACTCGCCCTACGGCCGGGCGTTCTCGACGCTCGGCAAGCTGTTGGCGCCCCTCACCCAGGACGCCTGCGCGTTCTACGGCGACCACGCCGTGTTCGACGACTTCACCGGCGTCGTGCTCGACACCGAGGAGGGCAAGCGCATCGCCCACGCCCTCGGCGACGGCAAGGCCGCCATCCTCCGCAACCACGGGCTGCTCACCGTGGGAGGCACGGTCGACGAGACCGCCTGGTGGTTCATCACGATGGAGCGTTCGTGCCACGTCCAACTGCTGGCCGAAGCCGCCGGCGAGCCGATCGTCATCGACGACGAGTACGCAGCGCTGACCCGCACCCAGGTCGGCTCGGCGCCGGCTGGGTGGCTGAGCTTCCAACCGCTCTACGACAAGATCGTCCGCGACCAGCCCGACCTGCTCGAGTGAGGCCGGCACACGCGCCGCCTCGCGGTCCGGTCGCCACCGGGCCGCTCGTCTCTCCCGCATCCGCCACGCCACCCCGGAGGAACCACCATTGCCCGACGTGACGCCGATCGCCACGAAGGCACGGGCCCGCCGCGAGGAGTTGCTCCAGCGGCTGCTCGCCGCGCAGAACGCGCACGACGTCGACGGGGCGATCGGCTGCTTCCACCATCCCCGCTACGAGCTCATCGGCAACCAGCGCGTGTACGACGGGGTCGCCGAGGTGCGCCACTACTACGAGGTGACGCGGCGCTACTTCCCCGACCTCCAGTTCGAGGTCATCGACGTGCACCACGCCGACGACACCGTGATCAGCGAGCTGTGGATGTCCGGCACCCACCTCGGCTCCGGGCCCGACTTCGAGGCGACCGGGCAGCGGTTCCGGTGCCGCACCGCCACCATCTTCACCTTCGACGGCGAGCGCCTGACCGGCGCCCGCGTGTACTACGACACGGGCACCATTGCCCGCCAGCTCGCCTAGTCCCCAGCGAACCCGCGCCGGCTCCCTGACGGCCTACTCGAAGATCGGGCGCAACGGCACGGCCGCGTCGCCCTCCTCGGTGGTCCGCGTCGCGAGGATCTGGTGGATCTGGGTGCGGCCGGCCTCGAAGTTCACGGCGGAACCCGCCATGTAGAGCCGCCACACCCGGGCCCTCGCGTCGCCGACCTCCTCGACCACCTGGTCCCACGCCCCCTCGAGGTTGTCGACCCAGTGCCGCAGGGTCAGCCCGTAGTGCTCCCGCAGCGCCTCGACGTGCCGCACCTCGCAACCCGCGGCCTGGGTGATCGAGACCACCCGGCCGACCTCGTGCAGCTCGCCGTCCGGGAACACGTAGCGGTTGATGAAGCTGCGCCGGGGCAGGCGGGCCCGCTGGCCGGGCGGGTGGCTGATGCCGTGGTTGAGCAGCCGACCGCCGGGCCTCAGCAGTGACCGCAGGCGTTGGAAGTAGTCGCTGAGGCGGGCCTCCCCGACGTGCTCGAACATGCCGATCGAGCTGATGGCGTCGAACGGGCCATCGGCGATCTCCCGATAGTCCTGCGTGCGGAACTCGACCAGATCGGACAGGCCCGCTTCCACCGCCCGCTTCTCCGCCAGCTCGGCCTGCCGCTTCGAGATGGTGACGCCCACCGCCCGCACCCCGTGGTGGGCCGCCGCGTGCAACACCATGCCGCCCCATCCGCAACCCACGTCGAGCAGGCGCATGCCAGGTTCGAGTCCGAGCTTGCGGCAGATCAGCTCGTACTTGTTGGTCTGCGCCTGCTCCAGCGACTCGGACGGATCGCGGAAGACCGCGCACGAGTAGGTCATGCTCGGCCCGAGCAGCAGCCGGTAGAACTCGTTGGACACGTCGTAGTGGTGCCGGATCGCGGCCGCGTCGCGTCCCCGGCTGTGCCGGCGGCCGTGCAGGCGGGCCTCTTCCTTCGGCGGGGTCGGACGGCGGATCTCGCGCCAGCCGCCCAGCTCGTCGACCAGGCTCAGCAAGGCACGGGGCGCGAGCCGCACCTCGGGCATGCGATCGCGCAGCGCCAGGAGCTCCCAGACGTCGCCGTCGACGTCGAGGTCACCGGCCACGTAGGCGCGGGCGATGCCCAACTCGCCCGGCGCGGTCAGGATGCGCCGCAGCGCGTCGGGCGAGCGCACGAGCAGCGTGGTCGTCGCGCCCTCGGGCCCGGCGCGACTTCCGTCGTACGCCTCGACGGCGACCGGGATGTCGCCTCCGAGGACCTCGTCGACCAGCGGTGCCAATGCCATCAAGCCACCCCCATCACTCGGGTTGCCGGAGAGGCTACGGCGCGTGTCAACGACCGCCGAGAGATTTACGAGGCCACGATCAGCTGCCGGGCTTGTAGAACGGGGTCGGCACCACGACCGCCGGCGTGTGGGTGCCGCGGATGTCGACGGTCACCTCGGCGCCCTCCTCGACCTCCGGCGGCAGGAAGGCGAAGGCGATGCCGCGCCCGAGGGTGGGCGACAGGTTGCCGCTCGTCACCACGCCGACGACCTCCCCGTCGACCAACACCGGGCAGTCCGCCCGCGGCGGCCGGCGCCCCTCGACGGCGAGTCCGCGCAGGCGGCGAGCGATGCCGCGCTCGCGCTCGGCTGCGAGCGCGGCATAGCCGGTGAAGTCGCCCTTGCCCCACGCCACGACCCACGGGAGACCTGCCTGCAACGGCGTGATCCCCGCACCGAGCTCGTGGCCGTGCAGCGGAAGGCCCGCCTCGAGCCGCAGCGTGTCGCGGGCCCCGAGGCCGGCGGGGGTGATGCCGGCGGCCATCACCGCGTCCCACACCGCCGCGGCGGCGTCGGACGGCACCGCCAGCTCCACACCGTCCTCGCCGGTGTATCCGGTGCCGGCCACCACGCACAGGTGGCCGAGGACCTCGACCTCGGCGACCGCGCGCCGGGGCACCGCGGCGGCGTCCGCGGACACCGTCGCCAGGCGCTCGCGCGCCCCGGGGCCCTGCACCGCGATGACGGCCCGCGTGCGCGTGACGTCCTCGCCGCCGATGGCCTCGACGACACCTTCGGTGTTGGACGCGTTGGGCATCACATCGAAGCGCTCGTCGGCGACCCACCACACGATGATGTCGTCGAGAACGGACGCGTCGCTCGCATCGAGGAGGTGGGTGTACTGCGTGCGCCCCGGCGCGATCTTGCCGAGGTCGTTGGTCAGCACCGACTGCAGCCGGCCGAGCGCCTCGGGGCCCGTGACGCGCACGGTGCCGAGGTGGCTGACGTCGAAGGCCGCCGCGTCCGTACGACACGCGGCGTGCTCCGCGAGCGTGCCCGACGGGTACTGGATCGGCATGTCCCAGCCCCCGAAGGGGACCATCTTGGCGCCGAGCGCGCGATGCCGATCGTCGAGCGGAGAGGTATGGAGCGTCACGCAGCCGAGGGTAGTGCCCTGTCCGCGGAGGACCTGGGCCCCACCACGCCGGTCGGAGCCGCGAGGGCGACGAACAGCCGGGTGTCAGCGGTGGGTGTCGCCCGCCGCCCGCGACGTGACGGCCCCGTCGTCGTCGCTGGTGCTCGACGGGGCATCATCAGGAGGGAAGAGCTCGACGATGGCGGCGTCGACCTGGCTCTGCACGCCGTCGAGGGCCAGCAGGTTGAGGACGCCTTGACCCTGGTAGCGGTTGACGACATCGACGAGCTCATCGTTCTCGCGCACGAGCACCGCGCTGTTGCCGGCGATCACCAGCTTCGCCGTCGTCAGGTCCTCGCCCAACTGGTCGCGCAGGTAGCCGAACGCCTCGCGGATCGATTCGAGCTTGATGCCGTCATCGAGCAGCGTCTTCACGAGCTTGAGCTCGATCAGGTCGCGGTAGCTGTAGCGGCGGCGCGAGCCGCTGCCCTTGGCGTCGGCCAGCGACGGACGGATGAGGTTCGTGCGGGCCCAGTAGTCGAGCTGCCGGTAGCTGATGCCGACGACATCGGCGGCCTTCTTGCCGCTGAACGACTCGACGGGGGCCGGGTTCTCGCTGCGCTCCGTCACTGAGGTCTCCTGCCTGCATGGTGACACCGGCGGAATTACGCCGATGTCACGAGAGCGGAGGGTACGACGCCCGCCGCCACGGGTCAACGCCGCACCGTGGCAGCCTGCGCCGTTGTCCGCCGCGAAGCTCACGCTCCGCGGTGCTGCGCCGTGCGGCTCAGGTGGCGAAGTCCTCGGGGTTGACGTGGTCGATGAAGTCTCGGAACTCCTCGACCATCTGCTCGGCCTGCTCCTCGTCGGGCTGTTCGACCCGGCCCGCCTCGTCGAGCACGTCCTCCTCGGCGAAGATCGGCGACCCGATGCGGATGGCCAGGGCGATGGCGTCGGAGGGGCGGCTGGACACCGTGCGCACCTCGCCCTGGGCCGACAGGACGATCTCGGCGAAGAAGGTGCCGTCGCGCAAGGCGGTGATCGTGATGCGCTCGACCCGTGCGCCGACCTCGTCGAGAAGGTTCTTCATCAGGTCGTGCGTCATCGGCCGTGGCGTCTCGATGTTCTGCATCGACAGCGCGATGGCCTGGGCCTCGGGGGTGCCGATGAAGATGGGGAGGACCCGGCGCTGGCCACCGGCCTCGCGCAGGATGACAACCGGTGTGCGCGTAGGGCGCTCGGGCGCCTCGACGCTCACGAGTTCCATCTCGACGGCCATCGACGCCAACCCTACTCCCCTGCCGACGGTTTTTCGTGTGGTGTATCCCGGTTCACGGCGCCTGGGACAGCCGGTTCTGGCACCGACAGACGAGCCCCACGACGCTCACGCGCTGGGTGGGATGTGATCGCGCAGGCCCCGCCGCAGCAGCACGCCGCGCATGTCGTCGCCGAGGCGCATCAGCTCGGCCACCGTCTGGGTCGCCCGCCGCCGGGCGTCCGGGTTCCGCTGCTTGAGGAGCGGCAGGACGATCTGCTCGAACAACCCGGCCTCTCGCTCGACGGCCACCTTGTAGCTGCGGATGTGGCGGGCCTCGATGCCGTGCTCGAGGAAGCCGGCCGCGGTGCGGGCGATGACGAGGGCGTCGGCGTCGTAGTACGCGGCGTCGCCGACCATGTGGGTCTCGAGCAGGCCGTAGCCCTCGAGCTCGCGCACCGAGCGCAGCGACAGCCCGCTGGCCTGACTGAGCTCCTCGGCCGTCAGGCTGACGGCGCCCGGCTCGGGCTGCGGTGCGGGACGCGCCCGACCTGCGGTGCGCGTGCGGCCGCCGGCCGACCCCTCTGACGACGTCGGCGGCGTCGGCGTGAGCATCAGCGTGGGATCGGCCGACGAGGTCGGCACCGGCCGCGGGGCTGGGGCCTCGATCACATCGGCGACGTCAGTACGCACCGGCTCCGGTTCGGGGGGCGGGCGGTCGGCTCGGCGAGTGGACGGCGCGGGATCGGTGCCAGCCGGATCGGCCACAGGGGGATGCGCCACCGGATCCGGGATCACGGTCGGCGTCGGGACGGGAGCGGGCGCAGGTGATTCAGGGCGCGGCGACGCCGGGGCGAGGCGCGCGTCGGGACCGGGCCGGTCGTCGAGTGCCACGGCGCCGCGGCGCAGCTGGCGGCTGCGGGGATCGACGACGCCTGATACCGAGGCCGCCATGGCCGCGGCCGGTGCCGGGCGCGCGACGGCGGCAGGCTCGCGGACGCCATCGGTGCCCGAGTCGAGGTCGGCCTGGGTCGCAGCCGTGGGAGCGGTGCGAATCGGGCCTGTCTCGTCGAGCCGGTCCTTTATCACCTTGAGCGGCAGGTAGTGGTCCTTCTGCTGGCGCAGGATCCACCGCAGGCGATCGATGTCGGCCTCGTAGAACTTCCGGTAGCCCGACGGCGTCCGCTCGGGATCGAGCAGGCCCTGGCTCTCCAGGAACCGGATCTTCGAGATGGTGACGTCCGGGAACTCCTCCTGCAGCAGTGACAGGACCTCGCCTATCGACAGATGTGAACGATCAGTCGGTGCGCGGGTCACGTGGCATCTCCCCTCCCAGTCAGGAACACGAGCTTGAACGTGCCGATCTGCAGTTCGTCGCCATCGCTCAGCGGCGCCTCGTCGACCCGTTCGCGGTTGAGATAGGTCCCGTTGAGCGACCCGGCGTCGCGCACGAGGTACTGGCCCTCGTGACGGACGACCTCGGCGTGCCGACGCGACACCGTCACGTCGTCGAGGAAGATGTCGCTCTCGGGATGGCGGCCCGCCCGCACCACATCACGCTCGAGGGCGAAGCGCGAACCCACGTTGGGGCCACGCTTCACGACCAGGACGCCCATGCCGTCCGGCATGTCGCCGAACTCGACCGAGACCTCGTCGTAGCCCTCACCGGGCTCCGGGATGAACGTGACCGTCGTCGGGTCGTCGCGCCGGCTCGCCAACGGCGCGCCGCACGAGGAGCAGAAGTTGGACCCCGGCGGGTTGCCGTGGCCGCACTGGTTGCAGAAGACGTCTTCGGCCACGCTCGTCACCCCTCGATCAGCGCACGGTAGCCCTCGGCGTCGAGCAACTCACCCAGTTGCGCCTCGTCGGCCGGTTCGATCACGAACATCCAGCCGTCTCCGTACGGATCGTCGTTGAGCTTCTGCGGGTTGTCCGCGAGGTCGGCGTTGACCTCGACGATGGTGCCACTGATCGGCGCGTAGATCTCGGAGACCGACTTGGTGGACTCCACCTCGCTGACGTTGGCGCCCCGCTCGACCGTGGCCCCGGCCTCGGGCACGTCGACGAACACCACGTCGCCCAGGGCGTCCTGTGCGTAGTCGGTGATGCCGATGCGGGCGCGCCCGTCCTCGACCCTGACCCACTCGTGGTCGGAGGAGTACCTGAGCTCGGAGGGGATGTCCATGACGGGGCAGGCTAGCGAACCGTGTCAAACCTCGACGCCGGGTTGAGGCTTGTGCGCAGAGAGCGTTCGGCGCCCCCCCGACGCCCGTGCGCGAGGCACCGCTTCCCACCTGCGGCGAAGCCTCCAGCGCGGGTTGAGAGTTCCGGCTGCCCACCCCGATCGTGCCGCCGAACCCGGTGGCGTCCGCACGCTGCGGAGTGACGCGCTCAGCGCAGCAGCTGACGGATGCGCCGCGCGTACTCCTGGGCGAGCCGTCGGGCGTCGCCGTTGGTCGCGCTCTCGGCCCAGATGTGGGTGACCGGCTCCTCCGGATCCGGCAGCGCCAGGGCCCAGCCCTCGTCGTGACGGACCTTCACACCGTCGACCAGGTCGACCTCGCGGTCCTTCGACAGCTCGACGAGGGTGCGCATCACCGTGCCCTTCTGCTCCCACGGCGTCACCACCGTCTCGTGCACGATGTGCACCGCCGGGAGCCCGGACACGACCTTGGACAGCGAGACGCCGTCGAGGGCGAGCAGCTCGAGCATCTTCACCATCGCCGCAGCCGCGTCGAACGCCGGCAGGAACGACGGCAAGATGAACCCGCCGTCGTCGGTGGCGGCGAAGCCGACTCCCGGGCGCGACGCCGTCTGCATGAGGGCGGCGCTCGACAGCTTCGTGCGGACGGTCTCGACGCCGCGCTCGGCGGCCAACCGGTCGGCGTGGCTGGTGACCGACAGCGGCAGAGCGATGGAACCGTCGTCGAGGTGGCCGGCCACGAGCGTCACGTAGGCGAGCAGGGCCTCGTCGTTCGACAGGACGTGCCCCGAGTCGTCGACGAGCGTCAGGTGCTCGCCGTCGGGATCGATCACCGCGCCGAGCGATGCGCCGGACGCCCGCACCAGGCTCGCCACGCTGGCGGCGTGCTCGTCGCGGTCCCACCCCATGACCCCGGCGGTCGAGGCGAACGGGTTGACCGCCAGCACGTCGGCGCCGAGCTTGGAGAGGATGTTCGGCATCACGAACGAGGTGGCGCCGTACGAGTAGTCGACGACGACCTTGAACCCGGCCCCGTTGATGCGGTCGACGTCGACCGCGGCCTCGAGGGCGACGCTGTAGAGCTCGAGGTGCCGGGGCGGGAACCCGATGTCGCCGATCTCACCGGGGAACACCCGGCGGAAGTCCTCGCGCAGGAACAGGCGCTCGATCTTGCGCTGGTTCCCCTCGGTGATGTCGGCGCCCTTGCTGTCGAAGAACCGGATGACGACCGACTGGGGGTCGTCCTCCTCGAGCCGGATGCTGATGCCGGCGTCCGATTCCGGTCGGGCGACGGCGAAGCGCGTCACCGGCATCGACGCCACCTCGAGGTCGCGCACGTTGACGCCGGCCGCGTTCAGGCCCGCCATCATCGCCCGCTTGAGCATGCGGGCCGACCGGCTGGAGTCGCGCGACGTGACGACCGTGGCGTCCTTCTTGAGCGTCGTGCCGAACGCCATGGCGACCCGGGTCGCCAGCTCCGGGGTCACGTCGACGTTGGCGAGCCCGGACACGCCCAACCGGCCGAACAGGCTGCGCGACCCGCGCGACTCCCAGACGATCGAGCTGTTGATGACGGCGCCGCCCTCGACCGTCTTGAACGGGTACACCTTCACGCCCGCGCTGAGGACGGCCTGCTCGCCGACGAAGCACTCGTCGCCGAGGACGACGCCCTCCTCGCCCCGCACCCCGTTGCGCAGGTCGCACGAGCGCCCCACCGTCGTGCCCCGCAGGCGCACGTTCTCGCCGACGTAGGTGTTGTCGTGGATCACGGCCCGCTGCAGGTCGGCGCCGGCCCGCACGCGCACGTTGGTGCCGAGCACCGTGTACTCGCCCAGCCGGGCGTTGCCCTCCACCCGGCAGTAGTCGCCGATGAGCACCGGGCCCTCGATGCGGGCATCCGGGTGGATGTCCGCCCCCTCGCCCACGTACACGCCGTCGCTGATCTCGAACCCGGGGATCTGCACCTCGACCTTGCCGTCGAGCACGTCCTTGTGGGCACGCACGTAGGCCTCCAGCGTGCCCACGTCCTCCCAGTAGCCCTCGACCACGGCCCCGTACAGCGGCTTGCCGTCGGTGAGCAGCCGGGGGAAGACCTCGGAGCTGAAGTCGACCGACCGGTCCGGCTCGATGTAGTCGAAGATCTCGGGTTCGAGCACGAAGATCCCGGTGTTGATCGTGTCGCTGAACACCTGGCCCCAGGTGGGCTTCTCGAGGAACCGCTCGATCGAGCCGTCCTCGCGGGTGATCACGATGCCGAACTCGAGCGGGTTCTCGACCGGGGTGAGACCGATCGTCGCGAGCGCGCCCTTCTCCTCGTGGACCCGGGCGATCGCGCCCAGGTCGATGTCTGTGAGCACGTCGCCCGAGATGACGAGGAAGCGCTCGTCGAGCTCGTCGCGGGCGTTGAGCACCGACCCCGCCGTGCCGAGGGGGGTCTCCTCGGTGGCGTACACCATGCGGACGCCGAGCTCGGACCCGTCACCGAAGTAGTTGCGGATGTGGTTGGCGAGGAACGCGACGGTGACCACGATGTCGTCGAAGCCGTGCTCACGCAGCAGCGTGACGATGTGCTCCATCATCGGCGCGTTCGCGATGGGCATCATCGGCTTGGGGGCGTTGGATGTGAGGGGGCGTAGGCGAGTTCCCTCGCCGCCGGCCATGATGACGGCCTTCATGACCCTGACCGTACCCGCACCGATGGGTGGTCCTTCCTCTCACTCCGTGGCGGCCGTCGACAGCGGCGTCGACGGCCTGCTCG
>CAYUXB010000069.1:0-3338 GCA_964448525.1 uncultured Acidimicrobiaceae bacterium | reverse complement strand
GCGGCGGCGGGCTCGGCCTCAGCCTGACGGCGCAGCGGCGGCGGACTGGACCTCAGGCCGACGGCGCAGCGGCGGAACGTCGGTCGGCTCGCCCCTCGGCGAGCGCCCGGCGGGCCAGGGGTACGTAGAGCGCCGCCGCGTACAGGCTGAGCGCGAGACCGGGCAGCCCGAACCCCCAGGCCAGCACCTCGGCCGTGTCGGCCCACCCCAGGGTGGAGTGGCTGGCGAGGAAGAACGGGAACGCGACCATCAGCATGAACGTGCCCGCCTTGCCGAACCAGGTGACATCGATGCGACGGGCGCCAAGCATCCCGAGCACGATCGTCGTGCCGCCCACCAGCGTCTCGCGCACGAGCACCACCATCGCGAACCACACGGGTACCGACCCGTCGACGAGGATGCCGCCCGCGCCCACGATGAAGAGCAGGCGGTCGGCCACCGGGTCGAGGATCTTGCCCAGCTCGGACACCTGCTTCATGCGACGGGCGAGGTAGCCGTCGACCCAATCGGTCGCACCGAGCGCGGCGAGCAGCCACGCCGCCGCCGCCCGGTTGTCACGGCCGAACAGCAGCCACAGGAACACCGGCAGGCACGCCAGCCTCACCAACGTGATCACGTTGGGCAGGGTGACGATGCGGGACGTGGAGGTGGCGTCGGCCATCAGGGCCGACAGCGTAGGGTTTCGCGGCGATGGCGACCCTCTTCACGAAGATCATCGACGGGGAGATCCCGGGGCGGTTCGTGTGGCGCGACGAGCGCGCCGTGGCCTTCCTCACGATCGGCCCCATCGCGCCCGGCCACACCCTCGTGGTCCCGATCGAGGAGGTCGACCACTGGATCGACCTCGAGCCCGACCTGGCGGCTCACCTGATGGAGGTGTCCCGTCAGGTGGGGCGGGCCCAGATGCGGGCGTTCACGCCCACCCGCATCGGCATGATCATCGCCGGGCTCGAGGTGCCCCACTGCCACCTGCACCTCATCCCGATCGACACCGAGGCCGAGCTGTCGTTCTCGCGGGCCGATCCCTCGCCCGACCCCGCCGCGCTCGACGACGCCGCCGACCGCCTCCGGGCCGCACTGCGCGACGAGGGTCACGGCGACCGCGTCGCCGCCTCCTGGCCCCAGACCTGAGCTCGGCAGGTGGCGGGCACGTGCCGGTGGGCGCCGCTCACCCGGCGTCCGGGGCCATCCCGTCGAGCGTGGCCGCCTCCGCGGCGACCAGTTCGTCCGGCGTCGCCGGGGTGATCAGCTCGGCCCCCTTGTTGCGCACGTTGTTGACCTCGGTCGACACCGGCGTCAGCTGCGTGATGTCGGGCGGCGCGGGCACGAGCAGCTTGCCGAGGGTCTCGATGTCGTCGTTGTCCGGGTCGAGCCACTCGTCCCAGGCCGACGCGGGCAGGATGACCGGCATCCGATCGTGCACCTCCGCCATCGTCTCGTTGGGCGTCGTGGTGATGATCGTCGTCGACCGCAGGGGCTCACCCGTGCGCTCGCCCTTGTCGTCCTTCGGGCCGCGCCAGATCTCCCACAGGCCGGCGAACGCGAGCGGCTCGCCGTCGGGGCGGGTGATGAAGTAGGGCTGCTTGCGCTTGACCCCGGGAAGCTTCTTCCACTCGTAGAAGCCGTCGGCCGGGATCAGGCAGCGACGCCGCTTGAAGGCCGGCTTGTACGCGTTCTTGGTGGCGAGCGTCTCCGCCCGGGCGTTGATCATCCGGGACCCGACCTTCGGATCCTTGGCCCAACCGGGCACCAGACCCCAGTGGAAGGCATCGACGCGCCGCACCCCGCCATCGGCCAGCACCGCGTAGACGTCGTTGGTGGGCGCGACGTTGTAGGACGGCTCGAGCAGAGCTTCGGGCGCGGCGGTGTCGAAGTACCGGGCGATCTCGTCGGGAGGCGAGGCAGACACGAAGCGACCACACATGGCCTTCGACGGTATCGCCGCCGCGCCCGCCTCCCGTCGAGGTTCCGCGGCCGGTGCCTCGGCGGCCGGCCGCGCTGCGTGGGCGCCGCGACGGCCCTGGTGAGACGGTCGGAACCCGACCCCGAGGGGCTTGCGCCGTGCGTCAGGATGGCGTGCGTGAAACGCACCATCACCGGAGTCAACGCCAACGGGAGCATGTCGCTGGGAGACCTTCGCCAGTTCATCGCCTCCCTCGACGGCCTGCCCGACGAGGCCTCCGTCAAGGCCCGTGTCTCGTTCCGCAAGAACCTGCGATCCGTGACCGTCGAGGAGGAGGACATCGGCTTCAACGACTACATGAAGGCGGTGGGTCGCGATGCGCCCGGGTCCACCGGGGCCGAGGCGGACAAGTCCACCGAGACCAGCACCGAGCCACGGGCGTCGCGCGACTCCCGCAAGGTCCGCCAGGTCAAGCAGACCGCGTCGTCCTAGCCGCCCGCGGCACCGGCAGCCGGTGGCGGACAGGGGCGTCAGACGAGGCCCATGGCGACCATCGCCCGGCTCACCTTCAGGAAGCTGGCGATGTTGGCGCCCACCACGTAGTTGCCGGCGGCGCCGTACTCCTCTGCCGTCTCGAAGCACAGTCCGTGGATGCGGGCCATGATCTCGGCCAGGCGCGCCTCGGTGTACTCGAACGACCACGAGTCGCGGCTGGCGTTCTGCTGCATCTCGAGGGCGGACGTCGCCACCCCGCCGGCGTTGGCGGCCTTGCCGGGGCCGTAGGCGATGCCGGCGTCGAGAAAGATGCGCACGCCTTCGGGGGTCGTCGGCATGTTGGCGCCCTCGGCCACCGCGATGCAGCCGTTGCGCAACAGGGTGACCGCGTCGCGCCCGGTCAGCTCGTTCTGCGTGGCGCACGGCAGGGCCACGTCACAAGGGACATCCCACACGCTGCCCTGCGTATGGAAGGTGGCCGCCGGGCATCGGTCCGCATAGTCGGCGATGCGCCCCCGCTCGTCGAGCTTGACGGCCTTGAGCACCTCGAGGTCGATGCCCTTCTCGTCGACGACGAAGCCGTTGGAGTCGGAGCAGGCGACCACGCTGCCGCCCAACTCCTGGATCTTCTCGATCGCGTACACCGCCACATTGCCGGAACCCGACACCACGCAGCGCTTGCCGTCCAGGCTGTCTCCCCGGGCGGCCAACATCTCGCGGGCGAAGAACACCGTCCCGTAGCCGGTGGCCTCGGTGCGCACGAGCGCCCCGCTCCAGTCGATGCCCTTGCCGGTCAGCACGCCGGACTCGTAGCGGTTGGTGATGCGCTTGTACTGGCCGAACAGGTAGCCGATCTCGCGGCCGCCCACGCCGATGTCGCCCGCGGGGACGTCGGTGTACTCACCGATGTGGCGGTACAGCTCGGTCATGAAGGACTGGC
>CAYUXB010000068.1:0-15516 GCA_964448525.1 uncultured Acidimicrobiaceae bacterium | reverse complement strand
CGTCGAGGATGATGCAGACGTCCTTGCCCGCCTCGACCAGGCGCTTGGCCCGCTCGATGGTGAGCTCGGCGACCTGCGTGTGCTCCTCGCTGGGACGGTCGAACGTCGAGGCGACGACCTCGCTCGTCTCGCTGCGCAGCCAGCGCTTCATGTCGGTCACCTCTTCGGGCCGCTCGTCGACGAGCAGCACCATGAGCTTGACCTCGGGGTTGTTGGTCTCGACCGAGCGGGCGATCTGCTTGACGATCGCGGTCTTGCCGGCCTTGGGCGGCGAGACGATGAGCCCGCGCTGACCCTTGCCGACCGGCGAGATCAGGTCGACGATCCGCGCCGTCATGTTGGTGGGATCCTTCGCCGTCTCGAGCGTGAGCTTCTCGTCCGGGAAGAGCGGTGTCAGGTCCTCGAACCGGCGGCGCTTGCGGGCCTGCTCGGGATCGACGCCGTTGACCTTGTCGATGCGCAGCAGCGCGGGGTTCTTCTCGTTGCGCATGGCCGGCCGGCTGGCACCGGTGATGTGGTCGCCCTTGCGCAGGCCGAACTGCCGCACCTGCTTGACCGACACGTAGATGTCGTCCTTGGAGGGCAGGTAGCCCTTGACCCGCAGGAAGCCGTAGCCCTCGTCGCGCAGGTCGAGCATGCCCTCGACCTCGACGGGCTCACCGGAGAACTCCTCGGCCGGCGCCTGGTCGTCCTTGCCCCGGCGGCCACGACGACGCCGCCGGCGGTTGCCGGGCTCGCTGCCATCGCCACCCTGGCCTTGGTTGCCCTGGCCTTGGTTGCCCTGGCCACCCTGACCCTGGCCGCCTTGGTTGCCCTGGCCTTGGCCCTGGTTCCCCTGCGCCTGGCTGCCCTGACCTTGGCTCTGACCCTGGTTGCCCTGACCGTCGCCTGACTGGCCGGACTGCGTCGAGCCGCCGCCCTGACCCGCCGGGCGATCGTTGCCGTTGGAGGGGCCGCCGCCGGACCGACCGCGGGCCGAACCCTGCTTCGGGTCGTTCTGCTTCGCTCCGGCCCTTCCCGTGTCGTCGCGCTTCGCGTCGTCGCTCCGGCTGGCCGTGGACCCACCGTTGCCGCTGCCGCCGGAACCCGAGCGAGAGCTCGCCGCCTGCGAGTCGACCACGTCGGTGGTGCCACCGAACTCGAGCTCCCACTCCGACGGCGGCTCGGCGCCCGGGGGCGCATCGCCTGCGGCGCTGTCGGCCCCGGTCGGGGCGGCGGACGTCGACCCCTCGGAGCGCGCAGCCGCAGCACCCCCGGCAGCAGGGTCGGCAGGAGTCGTCTCGGCGGCATCGTCCACGTCGGCCTCCTTCTTGCGGCCTCCGCTGGATCGCCCCCGGGAGCGGGCCGCCGGCGGGTCACCGCCGTCGCCAGAGGGGGTTGCGTCCGCCGACGGAGCCGACTCGACACCCGTCAGCTCGAGGATCAGCTGCACGATCTCGGCCTTGCGGGCGCGGGACGGCGGCTTGACCCCGAGGGCTTGGGCGATGGTCGTGAGCTCCTCGCGGTCCTTGCGCTCGAGAGCGGACCGTTCGAGGGTGCTGGGCTCCACGCTCATCGGTGGCTGTCACCTCACTACTTCTGGGGAGACCGGATGGGTCGACCGTGTGCCGGCGTGCGCCAGGCAGACAGCACTGGTGCATGGGGCGGAGAGATCGGCTCGGGAGATGAAGCACTCCGCCATCCGAAAGGCCTGGGGGCCGCTCGGACATCGCTCGTGATGCAGCGATACCCCCCGGCAGAACGGTTGCACTCTAGCGCGACGTCCACGCCCTTCGAAACCGAGGTGGGAGGCGATCGCGGGGTCGCCGCCACCACCCGACCGCCCGCTCAGCGGGCGAGCAGCCGTGACAGCATCTCGTGGCCCGGCACGGGTGCGCAGTCGGCCGTCGCCGGCTCGGTGTACACGCCGCCGGGGCCGTCGAGCTCGCTGTCGACCAGCAGGTACGGCACGGAATCCGAGGTGTGCGTGCGCAGCTCGACCGGTGTCGGGTGGTCGGGCAGCAGCAGCATGCGCCACGGGCCGAGGCCGTCGAGGCCCTCGACCAGGCCGGCGAGGATGCGGGTGTCCCACGCCTCGAGCGCCTTGACCTTCTCGTCGAGGTCGCCCGCGTGCCCGGCCTCGTCGGTGGCCTCGACGTGCAGCAGGAACACGTCGGCGCCGTCGGCCAGGGTGCGCAGCGCGGCGTCGCGCTTGCCTTCGTAGTCGGTGTCGTACCAGCCGGTGGCGCCGGGGACCTCGACGATGTCCATCCCGGTGAGCACGCCGAGGCCACGGATGAGGTCGACCGCGGTGACGAGGGCGCCCCTGCGCCCGGTGGCCTGCTCGAACGAGGGGAACTGCGGCTGGTGGCCCTGACCCCACAGCCACACCTGGTTGGCCGACAGCGGCGATGCACCGACGATGGCGCGGCTCGCGTCCATCAGCTCGATGAGGCGGGGGGCGGCGGCGCCCCGGGGTAGCATCGCCGGCTTGCCGGTCAGGTCGTGGGGTGGGGTGCACGCGGCATCGGCCCAGCTCTCTGGCGCGATGACGATGTGGCGGTACTGCACACCGGCGTGGAACTCGACCTCACCGCCGGCGCCGCGACCGAGTGCGTCGTCGAGCGCGGCGATGACGTCGGCGGCGTCCTCCGAGGACGGGTGCCCACCGGCGAAGTCGACCATGGTGCCGTCGGCGCCGACCTCGACGAGGTTGCAGCGGTAGGCCACCTGGTCCGGGCGGAGCCGGAGGCCGAGGGCCGCCGCCTCGATCGGGGCGCGGCCCGTGTGGTGGCGAGCCGGGTCGTACCCGAGGATCGACATGTTGCCGACGTCGCTGCCCGGCGGCATCTTCGGGGGGATGACCGCGGCGCGGCCGACCTCGCCACGGGCGGCGAGCCGGGCCAACGTCGGCATGGAGGCAGCCTCGAGGGGGGTGCGACCACCGAGCGTGTCGAGGGGCTCGTCGGCGCAGCCGTCGGGGACGCAGATCACGTACTTCACGGCACCAGTCTCGCAGGTGACGGCCTCGACTCCGCCATCCACCTCACGTCGCTGGCGCGACCGCGCAGGGCGTGCCCGGCCGTGACGCACGAGCCCACGCTCGCCCCGTCCGACCAGGGGCCGGCTCCCGACCCTCGACGTCGATCACAGCGTGACGTCGAGGGTCGGGGACCACAGGGTCGGCCCGGGTCAGCCCTCGAACAGCTCGAGGCACGGGGTGACGGCGGTCTCGAACTCCTGCTCGAGCCCGGGCTCGTCCTCGAACCCCTCGTCGCCCTGCGTGAACCCGGTGACGAAGAACCGCTCGAGCAGGTCGTCGGTGAGGTTCTCGTCCAGGCAGGCGACGGCCTCGGGCGTCACCTGGTTCTCGACGCCGAGGATGCCCTCGACGACCATCTCCCGGAGGTCCATGCAGCCGGTCATCCGCTCGTAGAAGTCGGCGGCCTGCTCCTCGGAGAAGTCGAGGTCGAGGTCGTCGGTGCCGTCCATCTCGCCGCTGGTGATGTCCTCGGGCTCGATGCCCGCAGCCTGGATCTGCTCGGCGCCGAACGCGTCGACGAACGACTCCGCGACGCAGAGACGGGCCTCCTCGGGGAAGGCCTCGTTGTCGTTCTCCGAGCCGATGAACACGATGGCGTCGACGTACTCCTGGCGGAGCCCGTCGTCCTCGGCCGGGGTGTCGCCCCCGTCACCGGTGTCGCCGCCACCGGTGTCGCCGCCGTCGTCGGCTGTCGTGTCGGTGGACGTGTCCGAGTCGTCGTCGCCACACGCTGCGACCCCGCCGACCACGAGCAGCAACACCGCTGCTCCCATCATCCCTCTCAGACGCATGTGCGCTCCTTCGTACCGCAACGGTCCGACGGTCGGACGCGCGGGCGGGGACCTTGGCCGCGCCGGCATCCTCCGTCAAGCCACCTCGCCATGGAACGTGGAGGGCTGGTCGACCGGATGTGACGTGGCCCTGGTCGCCCGAGGGTCAGCTCGGGGCGACGCAGCGCTCGATGTGGGAGCGCACGACGTCGACGTCCGCCGGCAGCACGTCGTACCGCTCGGGCCGGTCGAACAGATCGGCCATGTGCTCCGGCAGCGCCGGGCGGACGCCGGTCGCCTGGGCGACCGCGTCGGGGAACTTGGCCGGGTGCGCCGTCGCCATGCACACCAACGGCCGGTCGGGGTCGCCACCGCCGGCACCGTCGCGCACGGCGCGGGCGGCGCCGATGCCCACGGCCGTGTGGGGATCGGCCAGGTAGCCGGTGCGCCGGTACAGGTCGGCGATCACGTCGAGGGTCGCCCGGTCGTCGAGGCTGACGCCGACGAAGCTCGGATCGTTGGGGGCCTCGATCGAACCCACGCCCCGGAATCGGCCCATCAGGTCGGCGGTGGCCGCGCCGTCGCGGCCGAGCAGCTCGAACAGCAGGCGCTCGTGGTTGGACGACACCTGGATGTCCATGCTGGGGCTGAGCGTCGGCACCACGCCCATCTGGGCCATGTCACCCGTGCGGGCCCAGCGGGTGAGGATGTCGTTGCTGTTGGTGCCGATGATCAGCCGGTCGATCGGCGCGCCGCCCTGGCGGGCGATCCACCCGGCGAAGATGTTGCCGAAGTTGCCCGTCGGCACCGCGACGTCGCAGGGACCGGCCGCCGCGGCCGCGCTGACGTAGTAGACGATCTGGGCGGCGACCCGGGCCCAGTTGATCGAGTTCATGGCCGACAGGCCGATGCGCTCGCGCAGCGCGGCATCCGCGAACAGCGCCTTCACCAGGTCCTGGCAGTCGTCGAAGGTGCCCTCCACCGCCACGTTGTGCACGTTGGGGGCCTCGACCGTGGTCATCTGGCGGCGCTGTACGTCGGACACCCGGCCCGCCGGGTGCAGCACGACGATGTCGAGTGTGGGCCGGCCCACGCACGCGGCGATCGCGGCCGATCCTGTGTCGCCCGAGGTCGCCACCACGACGGTGGCGCGCTCGGCGCGCCGGGACAGCTCGTGGTCGAACAGGCGGCCGACGAGCTGCAACGCGACGTCCTTGAACGCCAGGGTGGGCCCGTGGAACAGCTCGACCACGCACAGCCCGGGCTCGATCTCGACCAGCGGGCACACATCCGGGTGGTCGAAGGTCGCGTAGGCCTCGGCCACCATGGTGTCGAGATCGGACCGCGTGAGCGGCGACCCCTCGACGTAGGGCCACAGCACCTCGGCCGCGAGCTGGGCGTAGGGCCGGGGCTCGTCCCAGGCCTCGGGCAGCATCGGCCACGACTCGGGGACGTAGAGCCCGCCGTCGGTGGCCAGCCCGGCCAGCAGCACGTCGGCGAAATCGAGGACCGGGGCCTGGCCACGGGTGGAGACGTATTTCATGGAGCGCTCCCGGTGCTCAGTCGCCGATGACCCGCAGCACCGAGGTGATGCGGTCGACGCTGTCGAGGTGGTGGAGATCGCGGATGGTCGCCTGCACCGCGGCCTCGCGGGCCACGTGGGTGATGAACACGAGCCGGGCCTCGCCGCCCAGCCCCTCCTGCTCCATCGAGCGGATCGACACGTCGTGCTGCCCGAACACCCCGGCGACCGCGGCCAGCACGCCCGGCCGGTCGGACACCTCCAGGTTGACGTAGTAGGCGGTCTCGACCTCGTCGATCGGGCGGATGCGGGGCTTGGCGAGCGTGCCGACCGAGGCGTGGCTGCCCCGCGTGCGGTTGAGGGCGGCGTCGATGACGTCGCCCAGCACGGCGCTGGCCGTGGGCGAGCCACCCGCGCCACGGCCGTAGAACATGAGGTCGCCGACCGCAGCGCCCTCGACGAAGATGGCGTTGAAGCTGTCGCGCACCGACGCCAGCGGATGGTCGACGGGCACCATCGCGGGATGCACCCGCACCGCCACCTCGCCGCCGTGGCCGGGGGTGTCGGGATCGTCGTGCTGCTCGGCGATCGCCAACAGCTTGATGACGAAGCCCATCTTGGCGGCGTAGTCGATGTCGGCCGTGGTGATGCGCGAGATGCCCTCGTCGTACACGTCGCCGGCCACCACCCGCACCCCGAACGCGATCGAGGCGATGATCGCCGCCTTGGCGGCGGCGTCGTGCCCCTCGACGTCGGCCGTCGGGTCGCTCTCGGCGTAGCCCAGTCCCTGCGCCTCGGCGAGGGCATCGGCGTAGGACGCGCCCGCCTCGGTCATCTTGGTGAGGATGTAGTTGGTCGTGCCGTTGACGATGCCGAGGATGCGGTCGATGCGTTCGCCCGCCAGAGACTCCCGCAACGGCCGGATGAACGGGATGCCCCCGGCGACCGCGGCCTCGAACAGCAGGTCCACCCCGGCCTCCTCGGCCGCGGTGAACAGCTCGGCCCCGACGTTGGCCAGCAGCTCCTTGTTGCCGGTCACCACCGGCTTGCCGGCCTTGAGCGCGGCGAGGACGAGCTCACGGGCCGGCTCGATGCCGCCGATGACCTCGACCACGAGGTCGACCTCGGGGTCGACGGCGACGCCCGCGGCATCGAGGGTGAGCACACCCTCGGCCAGCTCGACGGGGCGCTCCTTGGCCAGGCTGCGCACGGCGACGGAGGTGACCTCGAGGCGGACCCCGGTGCGGGCGGCGATGGCGTCGCGGCGCTGGTCGATGAGGTCGACGAGCGCCGCGCCGACGTTGCCGCAGCCGAGCAGGCCGATGCGTACGCGTTCAGGGGTCACGACAGGCCATGCTACGGCGTCGGGGCCGAGGATCGAGCGGGCGGCTCCACGCGACGGGCTCGCGCTCTGAGTGGCCGTCGCGCCCACCTGCGTTCCCGGTCGCCCCGCACCACAACGCCCTGTCGGTTCGGACGACCGACCGGCCGCGCTTGGCAGTTGCGATGTCTGAGCTGGCATGATTGTCCCCGGCGGCGCACTGCGGCTTCCTCCTTCGGAGCCGCACCAGGAACCTCCGGACGCGGCACGCGCCGTAGCCGGACAAGGCGGGAAGGCAGACGCGAGTGACCACACGGATCAGAGGCTTCATCGTCGACACGTTCCTGCTCGGGGACGACGACGGCTTCGACGACAGCGATTCCCTCATCGACGGCGGCATCGTCGACTCGACCGGCGTCATGGAGATCGTCGCCTTCCTCGAGGAGACCTACGGCATCGCCATCGACGACGACGAGCTGGTGGCCGACAACCTCGACTCGGTCGAGCGGTTGCGCAAGTTCGTCGACGGCAAGCTGGCCGCGTGAGGCGCGGCAAGACCAGGCGACTGCCATGAGCCGGCTCGCGCACGACCACCTCGTCGGCGCGGCCCGCACCTCACCCGACCACCCGGCGGTCATCGCCGACGACCTGGTCCACACGTTCGCCGAGGTCGACCGGGCCAGCGACAGCCTCGCGGCCTGGCTCCAGGGCGCAGGCGTCGCCCGCGGCGACCGGGTGGCCGTGGTGCTCGACAACTCGATCGAGCAGGTCGTGGCGTTGTGGGGCGTGCTCAAGGCGGGCGCCGTGGTCACCGTGGTCAATCCGGCCAGCAGGCCCGACAAGATCGCCTACATCCTGCGCGATTGCGACGTCGCCCACCTGGTCACCCACCGGCGCCTGTACCGCGTGCTGCGCCCGGTGCTCACCGAGCGGCCCGTTCGAGGCGTCGCGGTCTGGGCCGGCGGGGTGCCGGACTCCACGAGCGGGGTGCCCTTCGACGAGGCGGTGGCCGGCACGGCCACGCCGCAGGACCCGGGCACGATCGACAACGACCTCGCCGCCATCATCTACACGTCGGGTTCGACGGGCGGGCCGAAGGGCGTGATGCTCACGCACCGCAACGTGCACCACAACGCCTGGGCGATCTCGCAGTCCCTGGGCCTGCGCAGCGAC
Source organism: uncultured Acidimicrobiaceae bacterium (assembly GCA_964448525.1). Classification (GTDB taxonomy): domain Bacteria; phylum Actinomycetota; class Acidimicrobiia; order Acidimicrobiales; family VFJN01; genus ZC4RG19. The sequence goes on along the minus strand of CAYUXB010000068.1, from coordinate 7,708 downwards.
GACGTCATCGGCTGCGTGCTGTCGCTGTCGTTCACCTACGGGATGTTCCAGGTCGTCTCCGCCGCCCACGTGGGCTGCACGGTCGTGCTCGAGCGGTCGTTCGCCTACCCCCGCGACGTTCTGGAACGGTTCGCCCGCCGGCGGGTCACGGTGATGCCCGGCGTGCCGACGGTCTTCGCCACGATCCTGCAGATGGCGCCCCTCGACGGGATCGAGCTGTCGTCGCTGCGGCTGATGACCAACGCGGCCGCCGCCCTGCCGCCCGCCCACCTGGAGCGCCTGGGCGACCTGCTGCCCGGCGCCGGGGTCGTGCCGATGTACGGCCTGACCGAGTGCACGCGGGTGTGCTGCGGAGACCCGGCTCTCGCGGCCGAGCGGCCGGGCTCGGTCGGCCGGGCCATCCCCAACACCGAGGCCTACGTCGTCACCGACGACGGCCGCCGGGCCGCCCCCGGGGAGGTCGGCGAGCTGGTCGTGCGCGGCGCGCACGTCATGCGGGGCTACTGGGGCAAGCCCGACGCCACCGCGCTGCGGCTGCGCGACGGTGACATCCCCGGCGAGAAGGTGCTGCACACGGGCGACCTGTTCCGCACGGACGACGACGGCTACCTCTACTTCGTCGGCCGCACCGACGACGTCTTCAAGTGCAAGGGCGAAAAGGTCAGCCCGGCCGAGGTCGAGCGGGTGCTCTACGAGCTCGATGCCGTCGCGGAAGCCGCGGTCGTCGGCGTGCCCGACGAGATCGACGGCATGGCGGTCAAGGCCGTCCTGGCGCTGCGCGACGGCGCCGAGCTGTCGGCCGACGACGTGCGCCGCCACTGCCGTGCCCGCCTCGAGCCGACGCTGGTGCCGAGCCTGGTCGAGGTGCGGGCCGAGCTGCCGAAGACCGACTCCGGCAAGATTCGCAAGGCCGAGCTCAGGTAACGGACGGCGACGTGTGCGGCATCGCGGGCATCCTGGCGGCAGCGGGCGATCCCCCCGTCGACCTCGACCGGTTGCGCTCGATGCTGGCCGCCATCGGGCACCGGGGGCCCGACGGCCACGGCGTGTTCCGCGACGAGCGGGTCGGCCTCGGCCACGGGCGGCTGTCGATCGTCGACCTGGCCGGCGGCTTCCAGCCCCTCACCGGCGAGGACCGCACGGTCTGGCTGTCGTTCAACGGCGAGATCTTCAACCACCTCGAGCTGCGCCGCGACCTGATCGCCCGCGGCCACCGGTTCGTCACCCACAGCGACTCCGAGGTGATCGTCCACGCCTACGAGGAGCACGGCGAGCGGGCCTGGTCGCTGTTCAACGGCCAGTTCGCGTTCGCGCTGTGGGACCGGCGGGCCCGGCGGCTGTGGCTCGTGCGCGACCGGGTGGGCATCCTGCCGCTGCACTGGGCCCGGGTGGGCGGGGCCGACGGCGGTCAGATCGTGTTCGCCTCGGAGGCCAAGGCCCTGTTCGCGAGCGGGCTGGTCGAGCCTGCGATCGACCCGGACGGGCTGGCCCAGGTGTTCACCCGCTGGTCGACGACGGCCCCCACCACGGCGTTCGCCGGCGTGCACGCGGTGCGGCCCGGCTCGGCGCTGCGCGTCGAGGCCGCCGACATGTCGGTGACCGAGCAGCGCTGGTGGCAGCCCGACATGGCGGTCGACCCCCGGCTGGCGGCCTTGTCGCCCGAGGCGGCGGCCGACGAGCTGGGCGAGCGCCTGGCCGCCTCGGTGCGCCTCCGCCTGCGGGCCGACGTGCCGGTCGGCGCCTACCTGAGCGGCGGGCTCGACTCCTCGGTGATCGGCTCGCTCGTGCGCCAGGTCGACGCCAGCCCGCTGGAGACCTTCGCGGTGCGGTTCCGGGACCCGGCGTTCGACGAGACGGCGGAGCAGCGCCGCATGGCCGGGTTGCTCGGCACCGACCACCACGAGATCGTGTGCGGGCCCGAGGAGATCGCGGGCGCGCTGGAGCAGGTCGTGTGGCACGGCGAGGCCCCGCTGCTGCGCACGGCCCCGGTGCCGCTGTTCCTGCTGTCGGGGCTCGTCCACGACGCGGGCATGAAGGTCGTGCTCACCGGCGAGGGCGCCGACGAGCTGCTGGCCGGCTACAGCATCTTCAAGGAGGACCGGGTGCGCCGATTCTGGGCCCGGCGGCCGGAGTCGTCGCTGCGCCCGTCGCTGTTCGCCCGGCTGCATCCCGAGGTCCAGGCCGGCGGCGCCCGGTCGACCGACATGTGGGCCCGGTTCTTCGGCCGCGACCTCACCGCCACCGACCTGCCCTTCTACGCCCACCTGGTCCGTTGGCACAACACCGCGTGGACCCGCCGCATCCTCCACCCGGACCTGCGCTCGGGCGCGCCGGCGGCAGCGACCGCGGGCGCTGCGGGGGCCGCTCCCGCTGTCGACGACCTCGGCGCCGACCCGACCCTGCTCGGCGAGATGCCGCCCGGATGGCGGTCGTGGGACGCGCTCGCCCGCGCCCAGTGGGTGGAGATCGTCACGTTCCTCTCGTCCTACCTGCTGTCGTCCCAGGGCGACCGGGTAGCGATGGCGCACGGCGTCGAGGTGCGGTACCCCTTCCTCGATCCCGATGTCGTCGACTTCTGCGCGGGGCTGCCCCCGCACCACAAGCTGGTGGGCCTGCACGACAAGGCTGCGCTCCGCCGGTACGCGTCCCGCACCCTGCCGCCCGAGATCTGGCGCCGGCCCAAGCAGCCCTACCGCGCCCCGATGACCACGGCCCTCTTCGGCGCGGACGAGCCCGACTACGTCTCCGACCTGCTGTCCGACGCCTCGATCGACGACCTGGGGCTGCTCGACCCCCGGGCGGCCCGGCTGCTGCGCGACCGGGCCCGCGCCCGCGACGGCGCCCTCCCGGGCGAGCGCGAGGAGATGGCGCTCGTCGGGGCGCTCACCCTGCAGGTGCTCGGGCGGGCCTACCTGGTCGAGGGCACCGCACGCGCCGCCGAGGCGCGCGCCTGGTTCGACGCCGGGCCACCTCCGCACGTCCTGGTCGACCTGATCGGCGATCCGGCCGACCGACCCCCCGCCGCCGACGGCATCGCCGCCGCGCCGGCCCACACCCCGGGAGCCAGTTGATGGACCACCCCACCTTCAGCCGCGACGTCCTCGACCTCGACGCCGAGGCGGCCGCCGCCGCTGTCGAGCGCATCGCCGCCACCATGACGCATGCCCTCAGCCGCGACCTGCGCCGACGCGGCATCGTCGTCGGCGTCAGCGGCGGCATCGACTCGTCGGTGTGCGTCGCGCTCGCGGCCCGGGCGCTCGGTCCCGAGCGGGTCGTCGCGCTGCTCATGCCGGAAGCCGACTCCGATCCGTCCTCGCAGGAGCGCGGCCAGCAGCTCTGCGACTTCCTGGGGGTCGAGGCCGTCGTCGAGGACATCGCGCCCGCGCTCGCCGCCCTCGGCTGCTACCGGCGCCGGGACGACGCCATCCGCCGGGTGTTCCCCGACTTCGGCGACGGCTGGCGGCAGAAGATCACCCTCGCCGAGGGCATGCTCGACACCGACCGCATCAGCTACTTCAACCTCACCGTGGCCGACCCGGACGGCGACCTGCAGACCGAGCGCATGCCGACCGACGTGTACCTCACGGTGGTGGCCGCCACGAACATGAAGCAGCGCACCCGCAAGCTCATCGAGTACACCCACGCGGACGCCCGCAACTTCGCGGTGCTCGGCACGCCGAACCGGCTCGAGTACGAGCTCGGGTTCTTCGTGCGCGGCGGCGACGGCCTCGCCGACGTCAAGCCGATCAGCCACCTCTACAAGACCCAGGTGTACGCATTGGCCCGGCACCTCGGGCTGCCCGAGGACATCTGCAACCAGACGCCGAGCACCGACACCTACAGCCTCCCCCAGACCCAGGAGGAGTTCTACTTCGCGCTCCCCTACGCCGAGATGGACCTGCTGCTGTGGGCCTGGCACCACGACGTCACGCCGGAGGCCGCCGGGCCGGTCATGGGGCTGCGGCCCGACCAGGTCGAGCGGGCCTACCGCGACATCGTGGCCAAGCGCCGCGCCGCCGAGCGCGGCCTGCGCGACGCGGTCGCGGTCGAGCACCTCGACCTGAGCCCCCGGCCGGGGCCGGGCGGGGCGGGAGCCGGCGCGTCGACGGGGGCCGCCCACGGGAGGGATGGGTGAAGGTCCCCGCTCGGTTCAAGGTCGGCATCACCCGCTACACCCCGGCGGACGCCGACGACCTGCTCACGTTCCAACTCGCCACGTTCGGCCCCGGATCGCGCCAGGTCGACCCCGGCCGGACCGCGTGGCTGTTCGACCGCAACCCCTGTCGCACCGAGGACGCCACCCGCGACCTGTGGGTGTGCCGCCGCGACGGCGCCATCGTCGGCCAGCAGGCGGGCATCCCGTTCGATGTCAAGGCCGGACCCCACCAGCGGCGGGCGGCGTGGGCCGTCGACCTGATGGTCAACGACGCGTGGCGCCTCCGGGGTGTCGGTCCCGCCCTCGTGTCGACCCAGCTCGACCACCGTGCGATCGTCGCTGCGCTCAACCTGTCCGACAAGGGGCACGCCACGTTCAGCCGGGGTGGCTGGACCGACCTCGGCATCGTCCCGGTGTACCTGCGAGCCCTGCAACTCGGCCGGGCCGCGAAGCTCGGCTCGGTGCCGAACCGCATCGCTCGTCTCTCCCCCGTCGCCGGCCCTGCCCTGCAGGCGGCGGACCGCGCGGCGGAGGCGGTCCTGCGCGCCGCCGGCGCCCACCTCGTGCCGATCGCGGCGTTCGACGAGCGGGTCGACGCCATCTGGCAGGATGCGGCCCGCCACTACCCGGTCCTCGCCCGTCGCGACCTCACCACGCTGCGCTGGCTCATCGACGACCGGCCCGACCACGCGCGGATGCAGCGCCTCTACCTCGTCGCCCGGGGACGGGCGGTCGGCTATGTCGTGTTCCGGCCCGCGGGCACGGCTGCCGCCCCCACGGCGGTGATCGTCGACTACCTCGCTGCGCCCCGCTGGGTGGCGCCGTTGTTGGTGGCGGCGGGGAACGTCGCCCGCCGGCAAGGGGCGGTCGCCATGTCGGTGAAGACCCGCAACGAGGCGGCCGACCGCCAGCTGCGCGCCGCCGGATTCGTCCGTCGCGAGCGGGGCACCGACGAGCCCGTGCGGTTCATGGTGCGCTGCGGCGACACGTCCGTGGCCGATCTGGTGGAGACGCCGGCCAACTGGTTCGTCACCTCGGCCGACAGCGACCTCGAGTACGCCATGACGCCCGGCGGCGCGTCAGACGTGACATCGTCGGGCATCCCAGGCTCGGCTGCACCCGCACCGCAGGGGACAGCGGCCGCCGAGCCGACGACCACCACCGCACCCACCACCACGTCACCGACGACCACGTCGACGACGACCACCGCACCGACGAGCGCCGCACCCACGAGCGCCGATCAGCCCGAGGCACCATGACCGACCTCACCCTCGACGTCGTCGGCGACGACGCCGGTTTCGCCGAGCTGCGCGGCCAGTGGGCCGACGTGGCCTCGGTCGACCCCGACCCCAACGTGTTCCTCACCTGGCCCTGGGCGCATGCCTGGTGGCGTCACTTCGGCGCGGGCCGCGATGGCCACGAGCTGCACATCGTGGTGATCCGCGACGGTGAGGGGATCGTGGGCATCGCGCCGCTCTACCGGTCGCGGGTCGGCGTCGGGCCGCTCACCACCACCGCGCTGCAGCGCATCAACCACGACTCGGGCGACTACGGCGGCATGCTGCTCGCCCGCCGCGCCGACGACGCCGTCGCCCTGCTGGTCGAGCACCTCGGCGCGCAACTCCACAGCGACGTGGGCGTGGTGGTGCTGTCGCGCCTCGCGAGCGACGCCCGCTTCACCGCCCTGCTCGGCGAGGAGCTGGTGCGCCACGCGGCCACGGTCGAGACCGTCGTCGAGCAACTCGGCGAGGCCTGCCTGTTCACCGACGTGCACGACGACAGCTTCAACCTGGCCAAGCAGGCCAAGAAGCACAAGATCCGCCAGCGCCTCCGCCGCCTCGGCGAGCAGCACACCTCGGTCACCTTCGTCGAGCACACGGGCGACTCCCTCGAAGCCGGGCTCGACCGGTTGGTGTCGCTCCACGACCGGCGGTGGGAGGAGATCGACGAGCCGATGCAGGGCCTGCTGGCCGAGCCCGACCGACGCGAGTTCTTGCTCGACGCCATCCGCGCCCTCGACGCCGAGGCCATGGTCACGCTGCTGTCGATCGAGGCCGACGGCACGCCGGTCGCGGTCGAGCTCGACTTCGTGCACGAGAACCGGGTGTTCCTGTTCAAGGGCGCGTTCGACCCGGAGTACTCGGCGTTCAGTCCCGGCCAGCTCCTCCACCACAAGGTGTTCGAGGACGGCCTGGCCGACGGCATCGACGTGTTCGACTTCTGCCGGGGCGACGCGCAGTACAAGCGCCGCTGGGCGACCGGGGAGCGCCACCTCTCGACGGTGACCCTGTCCCGCCCGGGTCTGTCGGGCGCGGCGTCCCGCCAGCGGTTCCGGGTGAACCGGGCCGTCGCCCGCCGCCTGCGGTCCCCCTGACCCCCGCCCTGAGGATTTTCTACGCGGTTCTGGTCGCTGGAGCGACCAGAACCGCGGGCGGAATCGCGGTCGAGCCCGCCGTGCGCCCACCTCGGCCTGTCTCAGCCGCCTCGCTCGTGCGCGTTCAGACGTCGAGGCGCAGCAGGTCGTCGAACGTCTCGCGCCTCACGACGACACGGGCGTCGCCGTCGCGGGCGAACACGACCGCCGGCCGGGGCACCTTGTTGTAGTTGGAGCCCATGGAGTGCCCGTAGGCACCCGTGACCGGGGTGGCCAGCACGTCGCCGACGGTCACGTCGGCCGGCACCCGGGCGTCGCGCACGACGACGTCGCCGGACTCACAGTGCTTGCCGACGATCGTGACCGGACGGGGCCGGGGGGCGCCGACGGCCCGAGGCAGGAACGCCTCGTAGCCGCTGCCGTAGAGCACCGGGCGCGGGTTGTCGCTCATCCCGCCGTCGACCGCCAGGTAGGTGCGCACGCCGGGGATGTCCTTGATCGTGCCGACGTCGTACAGCGTGACCGCGGCCTGGGCGGCGATGGCGCGGCCGGGCTCGGCGGTGACGCGGCTGCGGATGCCGGCGGCCCGGCAGGCGTCGATGACGACCCGGCCCCACTGGGCGAGGCTGGGCGCCTCCTCCCCCGCCACGTACGGGACACCGAGACCCCCGCCGATCGACAGCTCCGGCAGGTCCAGGTCGAGCACCCAGGGCGCGACGACCTCGACCGCTTGGCGGAAGAAGTCGGCCACGAACACCTGGCTGCCGATGTGAAGGTGCACGCCCACCAGATCGACGGCCGGGGACGACGTGGCCCGATCGACCGCACGGGCCAGATCGCCGACGGCGACGCCGAACCCGAACTTCGAGTCGATCTGCCCCGTCTGGACGAACTCGTGGGTGTGGGCCTCCACGCCCGGGGTCGCCCGCAGCAGCACCTCGGGGACGCGCCCGTCCTCCTTGTGCAGGCGCTCGAGCCGGTCGAGCTCGTCGAGGCTGTCGACCACGGTGCGGCCGACGCCCACCTCGCGAGCCCGGGCGAGCTCCGCGGTGCTCTTGTTGTTGCCGTGCAGCACCAGCCGGTCGGCGGGCACGCCCGCAGCGAGGGCGACGTGCAGTTCGCCACCGGTGGCGACGTCGAGGTGCATGCCCTCCTCGTGCACGAGGCGGGCCATCGCG
>CAYUXB010000067.1:0-15548 GCA_964448525.1 uncultured Acidimicrobiaceae bacterium | reverse complement strand
CGGCGGGTGGCGATCGGGATGCCGGCGTGCAGCGTCGAGGCCCACCCGGTGAACAGCGAGGCGGCGTGGAAGAAGGGCAGCGGGGCGTAGACGACATCGCCCTCGCCGAGCGTGGCGAGCGACGCGACGTGGGCGCCGGTGCGCGCCAGCCGGCCCTGGGTGCAGCGCACGGCCTTCGGCAGCCCGGTGGAGCCGGAGGTGAACACGAGCAGGAAGAGGTCGTCCTCGGCGATCGGCGTCGCCGCGGGTGCGGCCGGCGGGGCGGCGGCGGCCAGGCGCTCGGCGTGCGCCGGGTCGTCGACGAGCAGGATCCGCTCGGGGGCGAGGGCGGTGGGGGCACCGTCGAGCAGCGTCACCAGCTCGCGTGACGTCACGAGCACGTCGCAGTCGCTGTGGTCGATGAGCTGGGCGAGCGGGGCGCCGCGGTAGGTCGAGTTGATGCCGACGATCACGCTGCCCGACAGCGCGGCGGCCACCAGCCAGAAGACGTAGTCGGGGGCGTTGTCGAGCAGCACCCCGATGTGGGGCGGGGTGCCGGGCTCGTGCAGCTCCTCGTACAGCACGGCCCGGCGCCGCCCCTCCTCGACGACCTGGCGGTAGGTCCAGGTGCCGTCCTCGTGCAGCAGCCCGGGGCTGTCGTCGGAGGCTCGCGCCAGCAGCAGGTCGGCGACCGTCGTCATCCCGCGGCGAGGTCCGCGATGCGGGCGGGGATGTCGGGGTAGCGCATCGTCTGGGCGCCGCCGTCGACCAGGTGGAGCCCGCCGGTGATGAAGCCGGCCTCGTCCGAGGCGAGGAACGCGACCAGGTTGGCGACCTCCTCCGGCTGGGAGTGGCGGCCGAGCAGCGTGTTCTCCTCGTACTCCGCCACGACGCCCGGGATGGCGAACGCGCCCTGGGTGAGCGTGGTGGCGACGAGGCCGGGGCCGATGGCATTGACCCGGACGCCGGCGGGCCCGAGCTCGATGGCGGCCACCTGGGCCAGCATGGCGACACCGGCCTTGGACGTGCAGTACGCGCCCATGCCGTTGCCCGCCTGGACGGCGTTGAGGCTGGCGGTGACGATGATCGACCCGCCTCGCGCCATGCGCCGGCCGGCGTGCTTGATCGTGAGCATCGGGCCGGTCAGGTTGACGTCGAGCACCCGGGTCCACTCGGCGACGTCCATCTCGGTGACCGGACCGAGCGACGCCGTGCCGGCGTTGGCCAGCGCGATGTCGAGGCTGCCGAACCGCTCCAGCGCGGTCTCGGCGAGGCGGGCGATGTCGTCCTCGACGGTGACGTCGCAGCGGACCGTGGCCACGGCGTCGCCCAGCTCGTCGGCGACCGCGGCGAGCGCGGCGTCATCGATGTCGCCCACGACGACGCGGGCGCCCTCGGCGACGAACCGCCGGGTGCTGGCGAGGCCGATGCCGGAGGCGCCGCCGGTCACGAGGGCCACCCGCCCGCCGAGGCGGCCGGTGGTGGGGGAGGGGTCACGATCGTCAGCCATGGTGGGCCGATTCCTTCCAGGTGTCGGAGTTGGCCCGCACGGTCTCGACGATGCGGTCCCAGCGGGGGAGGCTCTCGGTGATCTGCATGTCGAACGAGCCGACGTTGCGGAACTCGAGGACCTGTACGCCCTCGGGCCCCGCCGTGTACGCGTAGGGCGCCCCGGAGGGCACGAAGAAGCCACCGCCGGCGGGCACGGTGCGGTTGCCGAGGCGGGCCTCGCCCGACACCACGTAGTACAAGCAGTCGGCGTCGTGCGAGTGCCGGGGGAGCACGTAGTCGGGCCCGAACCACGACCAGACGAGGCTCATGCCGTCGTCGCCCTCCTGCCGGAACAGGACCTTCACCACGTGGCCGCCGGAGAGCGCCCACTCCATCATCTGATCGGGGGCCGGCGGGTCGAGGGTGGGCATCGACATCATGCCGGTGTCGTGCAGGTGCGGAGCAGCGTCCGGCGGGTCGAACAGGACGATGCCGGGGCGGCCCCGCGGGGTCGGATCTTCGGTGTCTGCGGTCATGGGGTCCCCTCCCGGTGACGAACGACTCACCATAATTGATTTCGGAGTCGATTTCGATAGTGTGTGCCGCCGTGACGGCGCAGGCGTGGATCTTCGACTTCGACAACCACTACTACGAGGCCGAGGACGCGTTCACCCGCTATCAGGACCCGGGGCTCCGTACGCGCGGCGTCCGCTGGGCCGAGGTCGACGGCCGCCGGCGCCTGCTGGTCGGTGGCACGGTCAACTCCTACATCGCCAACCCGACCTTCGACCCGGTCGCCCGGCCGGGGGCGCTCTACGACTGGTACCGCGGCAACCCACGGGGCCAGCAGATCCGCGAGGCGTTCGGCGAGCTCGAACCGATCCGTCCCGAGTACCGCGACCGCGACGCCCGGCTCGCCGCGATGGACGACCAGGGCCTCGCCGCCACCCTCCTGTTCCCGACGCTCGGGGTGGGCATCGAGGATGCTCTCAAGCACGACCCCGACGCCTGCATGAAGGTGTTCGAGGCGTTCAACCGGTGGGTCGAGGACGACTGGGGCCTCCGCTACCAGGACCGCCTGTTCGCCGTGCCCTACATCTCCCTGCTCGACCCGGCGGCGGCTGTCGCCGAGCTGGCCCGGGTGATCGAGGCGGGAGCCGTCGCGGTCAACGTCCGCAGCGCGCCCGTGCCGGTGCCGGGCGGCCACCGGTCGCCGTTCGATCCCGCCTACGACGGGGTCTGGGGCCTCGCCGCCGAGGCGGGGATCGCGGTCGCCACCCACGCCGGCATCGACGGCTACGACTCGCTCGTGCAGATGTGGGAGCCCGGCGGCGGCGAGAGCTCGCTGTTCCGCTCGCCGCTGCGCGGCATCGTCACCAAGGGACGGGCGGTCAGCGACTTCTTCGCCGCCGCGCTGTGCCACAAGGTGTTCGAACGCTTCCCCGGGCTGCGGCTGGCCAGCGTCGAGAACGGCGCCTCGTGGGTGCCCGACCTCCTGCACCGGCTCGACGACGCGGCCAACCGCAACCCGGGCTACTTCGCCGAGCACCCCCGCGAGGTCTTCGGCGACCACGTCTGGATCACCCCCTTCTGGGAGGACGACGTCACCGCCCTCATCGAGGACGTGCGCGTCGACCGCCTGCTGCTCGGTTCCGACTGGCCCCACGCGGAGGGCACCCGCCACCCGGTCGACTTCGTGACCGAGTCGCTGGCGGGCCTCCCCGACGAGCACGTGCGACGCATCGGCCGCGACAACGCGCTCGACGTGCTGCGCGTCTCCGTCGGCTGAGCCGGTGTCGCACGTGGCACCCGACGCGGCATCCGGCGGGCCGCGCTCGCGCAAGGGGCTGAAGACTCGGGCGCGCCTCGTGGACGCGGCCAAGCTGGTGTTCGAGCGGGACGGGTTCCTCGAGGCGCGGATCGCCGACATCGCGGATGCCGCCGGCCTCGCGCCGGGGTCCTTCTACCACTACTTCGACTCGAAGGAGCAGGTGTTCCGCGAGGTGGCCCGCGCGCAGGAGGAGCGGCTCACGGCGCCGACCGGGGAGGGCCACGACCCCGCCGCGGGCGAACGCTCGCCCTGGGAGCGCATCCGCCGGGCGAACCACCGCTATCTCGCGCGCTACCGCGACGAAGCCGCTCTCATGGGCGTGATCGAGCAGGTCTCCCGCTACGACGACCACGTCAACGCCGCGCGCATGGCGACGATGAAGCACTTCGTCGAGCGGGCCGAGGCGGCCATCCGGCGCCTGCAGGACGAGGGCGCCGTCGGCCCGGGGATCGACCCGCCGCTCGCGGCCGACGCGCTCGGCGCCATGGTCGGCCGGTTCGCCGAGCTGTGGCTGGTGCAGGGCTACCGCGACTACGACCTCGACGAGGCGGTCGATCAGCTGACCCTGCTGTGGGGCAACGCCCTCGGGCTGGCGGAGGACCTGTGACGACCTGGCCCGACGACCGGGTCGGCTTCCGCGCCGCGGTGCGGGCGTGGTTCGACGCGCACGCACCCGCCAGGGGGAGCGCGCACGACTTCTCGTCGGTCCACGTGGTGTCGGCCCCCACGATCGAGGAGTACCGACGACGCGAGCACGACGCCTTCGGCCGCACCGCCGCATGGCAACGCACGCTGTTCGACGCCGGTCTGGCCGGGCGGGCCTGGCCCGTCGAGTACGGCGGTGCGGGGGCCCTGGCGTGGCAGGACGACGTCGTGGCCGAGGAACAGGGCCGGTACGGGGTGTCGACGAAGATGCTCGCGGTCGCGACCGAGATGCTGCCTCCGGTGCTGTTCGCGCACGGCAGCCACGAGCAGCGGCTCACCCACCTGCCCCGGGTCGTGCGGGGCGAGGAGAGTTGGTGCCAGCTCCTGTCGGAGCCCGACGCGGGATCGGACCTGGCGAGCGTCACGACGCTCGCCGTTCCGGCGACGGGCGGGTGGTCGGTCTCGGGGCAGAAGGTGTGGACGTCCGGGGCGGGGAGCAGCGCCTTCGCGCTCCTGATCGCCCGCACCGACCGCGCCGTGCCGGGCCGCGCCGGGCTCTCGTGCTTCGCCCTGGCGATGGACCAACCGGGTGTCGACGTGCGGCCGCTCCGCCAGATGTCGGGTGCCTACCACTTCAACGAGGTGTTCCTCGACGCGGCGTTCGTGCCCGAATCCGGCCTGATCGGCACCCTCGGCGGTGGCTGGGCGGTGCTGCGCACGATGCTGGCCAGCGAGCGGGCGGCCATCGGCGGCGGCACGAGCGCCCGGGCGGCGGGGCAGCTGCGCGCCCTCGCCGTCGAGCTCGGGCTCGCGGCGGACGCCACGGTCCGCCAGGCCGTCGTCGAGGCGATCGTGCGGGAGCGGCTGCTCGACCTGGTGCAGGCTCGGGCCGCGGCCGGCGCCGCCGTGCCCGCGGCCGGATCGGTCGCCAAGCTCCTCTACTCCGAGCACGGCCGGCTGACCGTCGACGCCGCCCTTCGGTTGCTCGGCCCGGCCGGGACCGTCGGCGGGGGAGCGGTCGGCGACGCGTGGCTGGAGCGGTTCCTGTTCGTGCCCGGCCTGCGCATCGGCGGCGGCACCGACGAGATCCAGCGCAACGTCATCGCCGAGCGCGGCCTCGGCCTGCCCCGAGAGCCCTCCACAGGCTGAGGAGGCGGCCGTCGGGCCGTCGGGCGGTCGGGCCGGTGGGCCGGATCAGCGGCGGTCGAAGGCCAGATCGAAGCGCCGCACCGCGGTGGCGAAGATGTTCTCCTCGAGGTCGATCGGCGCCAGGGGACGGAGGTTCGTCCACCGTTCGGTCAGCGCCGCGAACAGCAGGCGGAGCTCGAGCCGCGCCAGGTTCGCCCCGATGCAGAAGTGGGTGCCCTGCCCGAACGCGAGGTGCGGGTTCGGGGAGCGGCGGATGTCGAACCGGAACGGATCGTCGAACACCGCCTCGTCGCGGTTGGCCGAGGGGTAGGCGAGCATCACCCGGTCGCCCTCCCGCACCGGTTGGTCGCCGATGCGATCGTCGCGCTGCACCCGGCGGAACATGTTGTTGAGGGGCGTGACCCAGCGAATGAGCTCCTCGACGAGCCCGGGCACGAGCGACGGGTCGGCCGCCGCGGCCTCCCACTGGTCGGGGTGGTCGGCGAGGACGGCGAGGCCCCGTCCGATCACGGTGCGGGTGGTCTCGGCGCCGCCCGCGATGTACAGCCCGGTCTCGTGCATCAGCGTGACCGGGTCCATGTCGGCGCCGGCCCAGACGGAGACGAGGTCACCGGCGGGGCACCCCCTGCGCTCCGCGGCGAGGTCCTGGAGGACGGGGTTGAACTCCATGATGGCGTTCATCATCCCCGTGATGGCGTCGTTGTCGAAGGTGATGGCATCGGTGCGCATCAGGCGCTCTGACCACGACATGATGTCGCGCCACCGCTCCTCGGGGAACCCGAGGAGGTGCGCGGTCAGCCGGGAGGGGAGCTGCCCGGCGAGGTCCTCGACCACCTCGAGCCGACCCTCCGCGGTCACCGTCGCGACCAGTTCGTCGATGCGCGAGGTGAGGAACGCGGTGTGGTCCTGGACGGCCCGCGGGGTGAAGCGCCTGCTGACGAGGCGGCGCTGGGCGAGGTGCTCGGGATCGTCGAGCGCGATCGTGCTCGACTCGTCCATGTTGGTGTTCACGCGGTACGAGCCGCGGGACGAGAAGACGTCGCTCCGACGCTCGATGTCGACGACGTCGGCGTGGCGGGTGACGACCCAGTAGTCGTTGGCCTCGCGGTAGACGGGCGCCTCGCGCCGCGCCCACGTGAAGAAGTCGTGGACACGATCGAGGTCGACCCACCAGGCGGGTTCGAGCAGGTTGACCGGGGGAGCATCCGTCGCCGTCATCTCCCGAAACGTACTGGTCCCGGCGACCGGAGGCCTCTCGATCACGGCAGCACGAGCGGCATGCTCTCCCAGCCGCGCACGGTCGAGGTGGACGCCAGGCGCATCCCCGACTCGTCGATGTCCCACTCGGGCCACCGGTTCAGCAGTTCGTCGAGCGCCACCCGGCCCTCGAGCCGGGCGAGGCTGGCACCGAGGCAGAAGTGGAGCCCGTAGCCGAAGGTGAGGTGCGCGATGTCGTCGCGGTGGATGTCGTAGCGGTCCGGGTTCGCGTAGCGGCGCTCATCGCGGTTGGCGGCGGCCACGAGCAGCAGCACGGCGCTGCCGGCGGGCACGGTCGTGCCGTGGAGCTCGACGTCCTGGGCGACGTAGCGGGCGACGGCGTGCCCCGTCGGCTCGTACCGCAGCGTCTCGTCGATCACCCGGGGGATGAGCGAGCGGTCCTCGACGACCTGGCGCCGCTGGTCGGGATGCTCCGCGAGCACCTTGGCGAGCCAGCCGATGAGGCGGCCGGTCGTCTCGTTGCCGGCCCCGGCGATCACCGCGGTGTAGGTGAGGACCTCCTGCCGGGTCAGCTTGCGCGTCTCGCCGTGCTCGTCGTCGAACTCGGCGTTGAGCAGCGTGGTCATCAGGTCGTCGGAGGGGTGCTCGGCGCGCCAGTCGATGTAGTCGGCGAACATGTCGCCGCTCGCGACCTCGTCCTCCTTCACGTCCATCGGCTGGCCCGGCTCGGTGCGGAGGTTGGCGTCGGTCTTGTCGCGCACCGCCACCTGGTCCTGCTCGGGGATGCCGAGCAGCATGCCGATCACCCGCATCGGCATCATCGTGGCGAGCTCGGCGATGATGTCGAAGCCGTCCGAGCCGACGAGGGGATCGAGGCACCGGACGCAGTACTGGCGCACCTGGTCCTCCAGCTGGGCCATGCGGCGCGGGGTGAACACCCGCGACATCAGGCCGCGGTGCATGGTGTGGATCGGCGGGTCCTCGAACATGATCACGCCGGGAGGCAGCTCGACGCCGGCCTTGATGACGTCGAGGATGTCGCTGCGGGTGCTCGAGAACGTCTGCCAGTCGACCAGCGCCTTCTGCACGTCGTCGTGCCGGGACAGCGCCCAGAAGTCGTAGTGCTCGTTGTGGTAGATCGGCGCCTCGTCCCGCAGCCGGCTGTACGTCGGGTACGGGTCGGCGTTGATCTCGACGTCGTACGGGTCGTAGTTCACGGCGGTGGCGGTCGACACGGGTCCCCCTCTGCCGGAGCGTCCGGCCAAGTTTTAACGTCCGTTCTAACTTGGCGGCGGAGGATCGTCAACCCGCCCGGTGCGCGCCGGTGACGGACCGCTGGTGGCCCGGTTCGCGGGGTGCAGGGACGGGTAGCCACTCGGCGACCGCCTCGCACCGGGGCGACGAGAGGAGGCCTCATGAGCGACCAGGAGCGGCCCGAGCAGTCGCAGGAACCGCCCGGCACCACCGCCGAGATGGCGCCCCGACCCAAGGACGACATGGCCGACTACGAGGGGCGGGGCCTGCTGGACGGGCGTCGGGCGCTCATCACCGGCGGCGATTCCGGGATCGGTCGGGCCGTCGCCGTCGCGTTCGCCAAGGAAGGCGCGGACGTGGCGATCGCCTACCTCGACGAGCACGACGACGCCGCCCACACGGCCAAGCTGGTCACCCAGGCGGGCCGCCGGTGCACGACCATCCCCGGCGACCTGTCGCACGAGGCCGCCTGCCGCCACGCCGTGGCCACCACGGTCGAGGAGCTGGGCGGCCTCGACATCCTGGTCAACAACATCGCCACGCAACGCCCGGTCGACTCGCTGACCGACATCAGCACGGAGGAGTGGGACGCCACGTTCCGCACCAACGTGCACAGCTACTTCTGGTGCACGCAGGCCGCGCTCGAGCACCTGCCCGACGGCGGTGCCGTCATCAACACCGGCTCCGTCAACGGGCTGCGGGGCAACAAGTCGCTGCTGGCCTACGCCGCCACCAAGGGCGCCGTCCACATCTTCACCAAGTCGATGGCCCAGGCGCTGATGGATCGCCGGATCCGGGTGAACTGCGTCGCGCCCGGCCCGGTGTGGACCCCGCTCATCCCGGCGACGATGCCGCCGGAGAAGACGGCGGAGTTCGGCACCCAGGACCCGATGGACCGCGCCGCCGAGCCCGACGAGATCGCCCCGTCGTTCGTGTTCCTGGCCTCGGAGCGGCTGTCGGGCTTCTACACCGGCCAGGTGCTGTCACCGATCGGCGGCGAGACCCACCCGGGCTGACGAGACGCTGCGCGGGTCCTCAAGCGGCGGTGCCCGTCAGCCCGACGATCTCGGCGAGCAGTTCCATCGACCGGAGCCAGCTCTCTCGGTCCGTCTGCCAGGGCGCGGCCACGACGTGCTGGATGCCGGCGGCCTCGAACGCCTCGCACTCGCGGGCGATCTCGGCGGGATCCATGCCCTGCGGGTCCCACCCGGTGCGCAGCGAGATCGTGAAGCTCGCCGGATCGGGGTGGTCCCGCCGGAGGCGGGCGATCGGCTCGGCGACCGTGTCCGGCTTGAGGCCGATCACCTGGAAGCCCGACGCCCGCTGGGCTCGGCGGTAGGCGGCCTCGCTGCTGCCGCCGATCCAGATGTCGATCGGCCGGGCCGGCTTGGGCAGCACGCGCAGGTCCTCGAAGTCGTAGTACGTGCCGTGGTACGTGGACGGGTCGGTCTCCCAGCAAGCGGCGAGCACGTCGAGGATCTCGTCGGTGCGCTTGCCCCGGGTGTGGAAGTCCTGACCGAGGGCCGCGAACTCGGCCTCGCTCCACCCCACGCCGATCGCCAGCGTGAGGCGGCCCCCGCTCAGCGCGTCGAGGGAGGCGGTGGCGTTCGCGAGCCAGAGCGGGTGGTACTGGCTGGCGACGAGCACGCTGGTGCCGATGCCGATCCGCGAGGTGGCGGCGGCCGCCCACCCGAGCGTCAGGAGGGGCTCGTACAGGTACGGCGAAGGATAGCCCTGGTCCGCTGGTTGGATCACGTGGTCGCTGACCCACACGTCGTCGAAGCCGAGGGCCTCGGCGGCGCGGGCGGCGTCCGCGATCGCGGTGGGTCCCGCGGCGCGGCCGAACTGGGGGAGGTGGATGCCGTAGCGCATGGTCCGTGCAGTATGCGCCGATCCCGGTGTCCGCGCGCGCCCGCGCCGCGGCCCGTCTCAGACCGCGATGGCGGTGCTCGGCGCCTCGTCGCTGAACCGCTCGTCCCGCGTGCCGACCTTGCGGGCCACCGTGAGGTGACCGCCGAGGTAGCCGCCGACCGAGGCCACCGTCGCGCCCGCCAGGCCGAGCAGGACCGCCCGCCCGTGGTGGCGGCGCCGGGCGAAGAGCGAGGCGGTGTACAGCGCGAGGGCGCACGAGTTGGTCGCCGCGTGCACCCCGGCCACCCGGCGCGACGCCGGGTCGATGTGGCGCAGCTCGGCCAAGCCCGTGGCGATGGTCGGCGCGGCGGTCACGATCCCGAAGGCCATGAGCCCGGCAGCCGCCCGGCGCGAGCGCTTGCCGCCGAGCACGTCGAGCAACGAGGCGCTGGTCCACGCCCCGATGGGGAGGTCGGTCATCAGCGGGTGGAGGGCGTGACCCAACCAGGCGCCGGTCAGCAGGTCGTCGGCCACCTCGGAGCCCGCGACGGCGTCGGCCACCCCCTCCAGCTTCTCGACGAGCGGGTCGAGACGGTCATCGTGCTCGATCCGTTCCAGCACCTCGGCCGCTCGGTCGGGGAGCTGCAATCGGTTCGCGCCGTCGTCGTGGACCTGGAGGTCCGTCACGTGCGGCGCTCCTCGGTGGGCAGCCGATCGGGGCGGTCCTCGTGGGTGCGATCCTCGAATCGGCGCTCGGCCTCGTCGACGTCGCCGTCGGTCTCCTCCAGCAGCTCGTCGACCTCCTCGTCGTCCTTCGACACCTGCTGGCCGAGCCAGTCGTCGACGGTGCTGTTGGGGGGCTCGACGATCTCGCCGTGGTCCTGTGGTTCGGGTCCTGTCATGTCGTCGTGCTTCCCGTCCGAAGGCCGTCGACACAAGATGTCGCCGCGCCGACCCCGGACGCGCCACGGGGGGTCCCGTAGGACCCCCCGACGCTCCCCAGCGGACGCCCCCAGCGGACGTCGTCACGCGAGTTCGGCAGCCGAGCCGCCGAACCGGTCTCAGCGAAGGCCGAGCTGGCTCGAGCAGGACGGCCAGGCGCCCCACCCCTGCATGCTCTGCAGGTTCTGGGCCACGCGGATCTGCTCCTCGCGGGAGGCGTTGGCGGGGTTGCCGCTGCCACCGGCGGCGTTCCAGCTCTCCTGCGAGAACTGCAGGCCGCCGTGGTAGCCGTTGCCGGTGCTGATGCCCCAGTTGCCGCCCGACTCGCATTCGGCGAGCTGGTCCCAGACGCCGCTGCCGCCGCCCGAGCTGGAGGGTGCGGCGGCGGCCTGGCTGCTGCTCGCCCCCGACGACTCGCCCGAGCCGGAGTCGGATCCGGAGCCCTCGCCGGACGAGGAGCTCTGCGAGCTCTGGCTGCGACGCGGCTCGGGAGCGGGCGCCGGGGCGGTCGAGTTCAGGTCGATGACCTGGCCGACGAAGATGAGGTCGGGATCGGCGATGCCGTTGCCCGCGGCGACCTCGGCCCAGTTGGTCGGGGCCAGGATCGACAGGGTCTCGCCTGGCTGGACGACGTGTTCGTTGGGGCTGTGGGCTCCGGCGGCGGAGCCGAAGCCGACGAGGCCGACGGTCGCGACGGCGGTGGCGACGGTGGCGCGCTTCATGGTGCTCTTGAGCAAGAGGTCTGCTTCCTTCTGTGTGGGGAGACCCGGCAGAGGACGGACAGATGGGGTGTGCGGTGTTTCCCAGCCCCAGCCAGCCCGGTCCCGAGCGGACGCTGTCGTCACCCTGGTGGGCGAACGGCAGACCGACGCGGCGGCGTCCGGGACGTAGCTTGCGTCACAAGGAGACCCCGGGATGCCACGCTTCGTCAGGAGTGGCTGGTACTCTCCTTCGCGTGCTTGACACCGCACTGCAATAATCGACACACAATCGTTACGGTTGCGGCCGCCGACCGCCGGCGCCGCTGGTGCAGCACGCCGTCGTTGGGGAGAGCCCATGGGGGACAACTCGATCACCGACAGCGCGACGGGCGCGAACGACTGGCCCCTCGTGGGCCGATCCGACGAGGTCCGCCTGCTGCGCGACCTGATCACCGGCCCGTCCCTGCGCCACGTCGTGCTCGCCGGTCCACCCGGTGTGGGCAAGACTCGGCTGGCGCAGGAGGGCATGGCGGTGGCGCGCCGGCTCGGGATGGACATCGCCGAGGCCGCAGCCACCCGCGCGGCCGCACAGATCCCGTTCGCCGCGGTCGCGCCCGTGCTGCACGCCGCAGCGCCCACCGACAGGGCCTTCGACGACCGGTTCGACCTGCTGCGCCGCTCCGTGGCCGCCCTGGCCGCCCGGTCCGAGGACCAGCCGCTGCTGCTCGTCGTCGACGATGCCCACCTGCTCGACGACGCCTCCGCGACGCTGGTGCACCAGATCGCAGCCACCGGCGTGGCCCGGGTGTTCGCGACGGTGCACGCGGGCGAACCCGCACCCGACCCCGTCGTCGCGCTCTGGAAGGACGACCTCGCGACGCGCATCGAGGTCGCCGGGCTCGACCCGACCGCGATCGCGGAGCTGCTCCGCGTCGTGCTCGGTGGCCCCGTCGACCCAGCCTCCGCGCGGGAGCTCGCCGAGCGCTGTCAGGGCAACGCCCTCGTGCTGCGCGAGCTGCTGACGGGCGCCCTCGACGATGGCAGCCTGCGCGAGGAGGGCGGGCTCTGGCGCGTCGCCGCGCCGCTGTCGCCCTCGGATCGGTTGGTGGAGATCGTCGAGGCCCGTCTCGGGTGTCTGGACGATGACGAGCGAGCGCTCATGGAGCTCGTGGCGTACGGGGAGCCCCTCGGCCAGGCCGAGCTCGCGGCGCTGTGCGATCCGCTCCTCACCGAGGACCTCGAACGACGGGGCCTGCTGGTGGGTCGCCTCGACGGGCGACGACTCCAGGTGCACCTGGCCCACCCCGTCTACGGGGACGTGGTGCGAGCGCGCACCCCGGCACTGCGCGTCCGCGCCGTCGCCGAGTCGCTCGCCTCCGTGATCGAGGGAGTGGGCGCACGCCGTCACGAGGACGTGCTGCGGGTCGCCGCGTGGCGTCTCGTGGCCGGCGGCGGCGATCGTGACGTCCTGCTCGACGGCGCGACCGTCGCCCGTTGGCGCTACGACTTCCCCCTGGCCGAGCGGCTGGCCCGAGCCGCCGCCGAGGCCGGTGCCGGGTTCGACGCCGCGGTGCTCGCCGCCCACGTCACGGGCCTGCAGGGGCGGCGCGACGAGGCCGAGGCCGAGCTGGCCCGCCTGGCCGCCGTGGCCACCGAGGACGACCACGTCGGGCAGGTCGCCATCGCGCGCTTCGACAACGGCGCCGCCGCCACGGGTCGTCACGACCCCGACGAGCTCGCCCGAGCGGAGGCGACGGTCACCCGACCCGACTGGCGCGACCGCATCGCGGCACGTCGCCTGGCGTCGGTGCTCGACACCGAGGGGCCGCGGGCCGCCGCCGACGCCGCCCTCGAGCTCGTCGAGCACGCCCGCGGCGACGCCCTCGTCTACGCGTGCGTGATCGGTGCGTACAGCCTCGCCCGCCTGGGGCGCATCGCGGCGGCGCTCGACCTGTCCGAGCGGGGGGCGCTCGCCCGGCAGGACGTCGACACGCCGCTGGCGTCGTATCCCTGGTGGCACACCGTGACGCGGTGCGCGGCGCTGCAGCACGCGGGTCACTTCGCCGAGGCCCACCGACTCATCGACGAGCACCACGGCCAGGCCCTGGCGGAGGGGTCCGCGGAGGCCCAAGCCGTGTTCGCGGCGCTGGCCGTCGCTCCCGTCGGCGACCGCGGCAGGGTCGCGACCGGCATCGCGCAGGCCAGGGAGGCGCTGGCCGTGCACGTGCGGCTCGGCCTGCTGGTGCGCGCCCGCCGCGACCACGCGCTCGGTGCCCTCGCCGCCGGACTCGCCGGCCACGCCGACGAGGCGGACGCGCACCTGTCCGGGCTCGACGGGCTCGGCGTGCCGAGCTTGCTGCGCGACGAGGTGGATGTGCTCCAGGCACGGGGGTGGGCCGCGGCCGGTGGCGGCGATCTTCCCGCGGCCGTGCAGCACTTCCGCCGGGCCGCCGACCTCGGTGAGCGGATCGGCGACCACGTCGGGCAGGCCGCCGCGCTGCACGCCCTCGCCCGTGTGGGCCGGCCAGGAGAGGTGCACGAGCGCCTGACGGCCGTCGCCGGCCTGATCGAGGGCGACCTCGCTCCCGCGCGCCTCGCGCACGTCGCCGCGCTGGCCGAGGCCGATGCTCCCGGCCTCGACAAGGTGTCGCTCGCCTTCGAGGCCATGGGCGCCGACCTGTTGGCCGCGGAGGCCGCAGCCGACGCGGCGGTCGCGCGGCGTCACGTCGGCGACGTGCGGGATGCGGCGAGCGCGGCTCGGCGTGCCGGGGAGCTGGCGGGCCGCGCCGAGCAGCCGGCGACGCCCGCGCTCCACGCGGTCGAGGCACGGGCGCGCCTCACCGCCGCCGAGCGCGAGACCGCCGCGCTCGCGGCCGCGGGTCGGTCGAACAAGGACATCGCCGCCCACCTGGTGCTGTCGCCCCGCACGGTCGAGAACCGGCTCCAGCGGGTCTACGAGAAGCTGGGGATCGCGGGCCGGACCGAACTGGCAGCGGAGCTGGCGCGCGTCCCGGAGGAGTGAGCGCTCAGGTGCTCACGTCGATGACGAGGCTGCCGCCGACGACGCGCACGCGTGCGACGTAGAGGTAGCGGCTCGCGGGGTACCCGACGTTCGGTTCCGAGTAGGCGTGGAACGCCGCCCACAGGCCGCCCTCGTCACCGCGGAACACCTCGACGCCACCCGGGCCCGCGAGGCGCGGTCCCGACGAGAGCAGCCGCCCGCCGTCGGGCTTGGTGCAGGGTCCCGACGGCCCGGCGCAGGTCGCGACGGCGGTCGTGTAGCGCCGGGAGTTCCAGTTGGCGGCCGCGTACACGAGGTGGTGGACGCCGTCGACCCGCACGAGCGACGGGGCCTCCACCACACCCTGTTCGAACGAGCGGTCGGCCGAGATGAGCGCGTGCGGCTCGCCGGCGAGCGCGAGACCGTCGGCCGTCAGCTCCTGCGACCAGATCGTCTGGGCCGGGCCGCCCATCCCCTCGGCCTTCCAGAGCAGGTAGGCGCGGCCGTCGGCGTCGACGAACGGGCTGGGGTCGATCGACCCACCGAGCTCGCGCTGGCACATGAGCGGACCGGCCGAGTCGTCGTGGAAAGGGCCGGCCGGGTGTGCCGACACGGCTCGTGAGATGCACTGCAGACGGGACGACGCCTCGCGCACCGTGTAGTAGACGACGTAGCTGCCATCGCGGGCGAGGACCGCCGGGGCCCATGTCGACCCGGCTCGGGCCCAGGCCGGAAGGGTCGGCAGGGCGTTGCCGACCAGCTCCCAGTCGGTGAGGTTCGTCGAGCGGACGACCTGGATGTCGCCCGCGCCCGAGTTGGTCGAGTAGCCGAAGTAGGCGCCGCCGGCAGGCAGGACGAACGGGTCTGGGAAGTCGTAGGGGAACCTGGCGCCGGTCGCGTAGGCGAGGGTGCGCCCACACGCGCCCGAGGCATCGCTCAGCGCTCCCGCCGAGGCGCTGTCGTCGCCGTTCCGGTTGGCGTCGACCGCGCCCGACAGCCCCGCGAAGCAGGTCATCATGTCGGCCGAGTGGGCCGCGACGAGGGCCTGCGCGGTCTCGGTCTCGGCCTGGGAGGCCTCCACCGCGGCGATCTCTGCCTGCGTGCTCGTGACGAGGCCCTCGAGGACGCCCCGGTCCGCGACCGCGGCATCGCTGTCGGCCCGGACCTGGCTGATGCCCGCCGCGGTCAGATCGTTCCGGCGTTCGGCGACCGCCAGAGCCTCCTGCTGCCCGGCGAGGGACGCCTCGGTGTCGGCCAGGTCGTCGCGGGCGTCGGCGAGCTGCACCTTCGCCGTCAGCCAGGCGCCGGTCAGCGCGACCACCACCACGACGGCCACCGTCGCCATGATCCGCCGGGCCCGGACCCGTGCCCGGGCGGTCGCGCGGGCTCCCGCGGTGGTGGCTCCCGCGGTGGGGACGAGGGAGCGGGCCGCGTCGCTGTCGGTCGCGTCCGTGTCGGGCACCACGGTGCCGGTGCCGGTCGCGTT
>CAYUXB010000066.1:0-15685 GCA_964448525.1 uncultured Acidimicrobiaceae bacterium | reverse complement strand
TGGCCGTGGCCAGCTCGACGTGGACCTCGAGCCCGACGACCAGCTCCCAGCCCTCCGGGAGCGACGTGCTCATCGCCCGCTCCCCTCGCCGGCGGCCGCCTCGAGCACGGCGGCGACCTGGAACATCGTCGCCTCGCCGAGCGCCGGCGCCATCACCTGCACGCCCACCGGGAGCCCGTCGCGCCCGGTGCCGAACGGCACCGACAGGGCGGGGTGGCCGGCGAGGCTCGAGGGCACGGTGGCCACGTCGTTGAGGTACATCGTCAGCGGGTCGTCGGTCTTCTCGCCGAGGGCGAACGCGGTCGACGGCGCCGTCGGGCAGAGCAGGACGTCGAACCCGGTGTACGCGGCCTCGAAGTCGCGCAGGATCAACGTGCGCACCCGCTGCGCCTTGCCGTAGTAGGCGTCGTAGTAGCCCGCCGAGAGCGCGTACGTGCCGAGCATGATGCGGCGCTTCACCTCGGCGCCGAACCCCTCGGTGCGGGTGCGGTCGTACATCTCGCCGGTCGTCGGTGCGTCGACCCGCAGCCCGAACCGCACGCCGTCGTAGCGGGCGAGGTTGCTCGACGCCTCCGCCGGGGCGATGAGGTAGTAGGCCGACAGGCCGTACACGGCAGCGGGCACCGACACCTCGTCCACCTTCGCTCCCGCCTGCTCGAGCGCGGCCGCGGCCTCGCGCAGCCGGGCGGTCACGTCGGGCTCGATGCCCTCGGCGTCGCACAGCTCGGTGACGAGACCGACGCGCAGACCCGCGACGCCCTCGTCGAGGGTGGGGCTGACGGGCACCACGGCTTCGGGGATCGAGGTGGTGTCGCGCGGGTCGTGCCCCGCGATCGCCTCGTAGAGCGCGGCGGCGTCGGCCACCGTGCGGGCGAAGGGCCCGATCTGGTCGAGCGAGCTGGCGAAGGCCACCAGCCCGTAGCGGGACACGGCCCCGTAGGTCGGCTTCACCCCGACCACGCCGCACAGCGCCGCCGGCTGACGGATCGAGCCGCCCGTGTCGGAGCCCAGCGCCAGCGGGGCGAACCCGGCGGCCACGGCCGCGGCCGACCCCCCGGACGACCCGCCCGGGACCCGGGACGTGTCGTGCGGGTTGCGGGTGGGGCCGAACGCCGAGTTCTCGGTCGAGCTGCCCATCGCGAACTCGTCGAGGTTGGTCTTGCCCACCACGACAGCGCCTGCGGCGGCCAGCTTCTCGACGACGGTGGCGTCGTAGGGGGGACGCCACCCCTCAAGGATGCGGGACGAGCAGGTCGTCGGCACGCCGGTCGTGCACAGGTTGTCCTTGAGCGCGACCGGGACGCCGGCGAGCGGGCCAGGGTCCTCGCCGGCGGCGACGCGGCGGTCGACGTCGAGCGCGCTCTGGCGGGCCTGATCCGCGGTGACCAGGTTGAACGCGTGGATCTCGCCGTCCCGGGCGGCGATGGTCGTGAGGTGCTCCTCCACGACCTCGACGGCCGAGCGGGTGCCGGAGCGGACCGCGGCGGCGATGCCGAGGGCGGAGTCGCCGGCGGGGATCGGGTCCGTGGTCACGGCGCCTCCCCCAGCACGGGCGGGACGCGGAACTGGTCGTCCTCGACCGCGGGCGCGGCGTCGAGCACCGCGCGGCGGTCGAGCGACGGGCGCACCTCGTCGGCCCGCATCACGTTGGTGAGCGGGTACGGGTGCGATGTGGGAGGAACGTCACCGAGGTCGAGGGCCTCGACGTCGCGGGCGTGGTCGAGCACCTTGGCGAGCTGGTCGGTGAACAGGCCCAGCTCGTCGTCGGTCAGCTCCAGCCGCGCCAGCCTCGCCACGTGCGCGACGTCGTCGCGGGAGATCTGGGCCATGGCGGCAATGCTAGTGCCCGGTCCACAAACGCCTGCGCCCTGCGAACGTTCATGGACAGGGCACGATGCCCACCCCGAGCCGAGGCCCTTCCAGACGGTGCAGCGGGCTTCGCCCCGGCGGTCAGCCTGTCGTCACGCGCCGGGCGAACTCGACGGCCCGTTCGAAGACCAGGTCCTTGTCGTAGTCGAGGGTGGCGACGTGGTAGCTGCGTTCGAGCGTGACCCGCTCGACCGGGCCGGACACGCCCTCGGCCAGCAGGTCGCTGTTGACCGGTTCGACCACGTGGTCCTGAGGGCTGGTCATGATCAGCACCGGGCAGGAGATCTTGCCGAGGTCGCCGCGGAACTCGTCGGCCGCGGCGGCCAGGCTGAGCATCGGGGCGAGCGGGGTGGCGTCGTAGGCCTTCTCCCTGCCCTCCGGGTCCGCCACGTCGCCGCCGATGGCCGGGATGCGGTCGACGCCGCCCTCGACCATCTCGGCGAGCGCCGTCACGATCTCGGCGGGCACGGACAGCGCCGGATTGACGCAGACGATGCCGGCGATCTCCGGGTGCCGACTCGCCAGCCAGGCGGTGAGCGAACCCCCCATCGAGAGACCGGCGACGACGACCCGGTCGCAGCGGGCCGCGAGCGCGGTGTACGCGGCTTCGGCCGCCGCCGACCAGTCGGACCAGTCGGTGGTCAGCATGTCGTCCACCGAGGTGCCGTGGCCCGGCAGGAGCGGCAGGTCGACCGCGAACCCGGCCCCCGCGAACGCCTCGGCCAATCCGCGCATCGACTGCGGGCTGCCGGTGAAGCCGTGCACCACCAGCACGCCGTGCGGCCCACCCTCGGCGGACCAGGGCTCGCACCCGGGGATGATGTCTGTGCCGTCGGGGGTCTGCACGGGAGGATCCTCCACGTCGGGGAAAGGAGCACCGGTTCGGCGGTCCAGCGTACCCGGGGTAATTGACCCGTGGGTCAAGCCTCGTCAGACTGTGCGACGGACCTCGCTGCCAGGGGCGCAGCACCGGCCACCGACACCATGAACGACCGACAGCTCACCGCACAGGGCGCCGAACGCAAGCAGCAGCTGCTGGACGCGGCCGCCCGCCTCTTCGCCGAGCAAGGCTACGCCGCGACCCGGGTCGTCGACATCGTCGACGCCGCCGGCGTGGCCAAGGGCTTGTTCTACTGGTACTTCGACAACAAGGAAGCCCTCTTCCGCGAGCTGGCGACCGAGATCCGACACCGCCTGCGGCGCCAGCAGGCCGCGGCGATGGACGACGGGGCGACAGCGCTTCTGCGGCTGCTCCAGGGTGCCGTGGCCAGCGTGCGCTTCATGGCCGAGAACGCCCCCTTCTTCTCCCTGCTCGAGGTCGAGGGCCGCAACGTCTCCGACGTGCTGCGGCAGGGCACCGAGCAGCACCTCCACGACGTCACGGTGCTGATCGTCGAGGGCCAGGCCGACGGCACCGTCACCGACAACGACCCCGCCGACCTGCTCGCTCTGGCCGTCGTCGGTACGGTCGGGCAGTTCAGCCACTTCCACCGGACGGGCCGCATCGAGCTGTCGCTCGACGAGCTCTCGGGGTACGTCGCCCGCCTCGTGGCCAGGATGCTGACCGCGGACGAGCACGTCGCCCGCGAGTCGATCCTGGCGTTGCGCCGGCCCCGGTCGACCGCGCCGGTTCCCGGGGCCTGAACGAGCGCCGCCACCGGCGCCGACCGGCTCGTCGGCCCTCTGGCCGAGCGGCCGCGCGCGCCGGCGGGGCCCGTCGGTGTGACCGGACTCGTGGCTCGCAGGTAGCGTGTCCCGGTCATCCGCTCACCGAGGTGCTCCTTCCCATGACCCGTCGTCGTCTCCGCTTCGCCGCGCTCGCCGCAGCCGTCGCGCTCGCCCTGTCGGCCTGCGCCAACAACGACGCCAAGGAAAGCGACGTCGTCAACGCCATGAAGGACGCCGGCCTCGGCACCGAACAGGCCGAGTGCGTCGGCGCGCAGATGGACGCGGAGTTCGGCGACGACCAGGGCCTGTTCAACGATGTCGCGTCCGCCGTCGACACCGACGACTTCCCCGACGGCGACCGTGCCGACTACCCCGAGGGCACCCGGCCGGTGATCGAGGCGATCCTCGCGGACTGCATCGACGGCGAGACGCCTGCGACCGACGAGGACGAAGGCGCCGACGAGGACGCCGACGCAGAGGCGGACGCCGACGCGGGCTCGGACGCCGACGCGGACCCGGCGGCGGACTCGTCGACCACGACGGCCGCCGACGACTCGACCGCCACCACCGCCGCAGGCTGACCCCGGCGTTCCCCTGCTCAGGGGCATTGCCGCCCACCGGAACGATGATTGCACCAGCGCTGCAACGGACGCGCTAGAGTGCCGCCGTTCGCTGGGCCACTACAAGGGGAGACTCCAGTGTCGTACCAGTTCCTGTCCGAGGAGTGGATCGAAGCCGCGCGCAAGTTGCGGGCGGAGGCTGCGGCGCCGGCCACCAAGCCGCAGCCCGTCAAGATGAACCTCACGATCACCGAGGTGCCGTTCGGCGAGGGCTCCGTCGACGCCCACATGGACACGACGAGCGGGGAGCTCGAGCTCGACACCGGCCACCTCGACGGGGCCGACGTGACGGCCACGCTCGACTACGAGACCGCCAAGGCGATGATGGTCGACGCCAACCCGCAGGCCGCCATGCAGGCGTTCATGGCCGGCAAGATCAAGCTCCAGGGCGACATGACCAAGGCCATGGCCATGCAAAGCGGCCCGGTCGACGCCGAGCTGACCGCGAAGATCCAGGAGATCACGGCCTAGTTCGCCGGCGCGCTGCGCCGAGATGTCGGCGCGTCACACCGACGACGAGGATCGAGAAAGGGCGCCCTGAGGGGCGCCCTTCACGTTCGTCCCCACTGTCGGGACGAAGAGAAAGAAGAGTGCCGAGCCTGCTGGGGCGGCAGCCTCATCGCGGCGGCTGGGGAACACCGCGTCCGGCATACCGCCCCAACGGGCCCGGCACGCTCCGTAATCTACTCGCTGCTTAGAGCTATGTCAGCTATTCCCAACACAGCCTGAACGAAACCTCTAGTTTCGGTCAAGGGTTTCGGCCGTGAGGGGAGAGGCCGATGTGCCGACGGGGGAACGTACGGCACGTGAGCAGATTGGCCGAAACCCATGCCCAGGTCAAGCCCCAATCTGGCGCGATCGTCCTATCCGACGGTCGGCATGCGTCGGCCGGCAGGCGAGAAAAAACCCGTCACCGACCCGGTCTCAGGACGAGGTCGACGGTTGACCCGGCCTCGACCTCGGTGCCCTCGAACGGCCAGCTGGCCATCACCCGGCCGCCCTCGGGGCCGATGACGCTGCCGACCGTCAGCCCTGCCTCCTCGATCGCCTCGATCGCGTCGTCCAGCTTCTCACCCTCGACATCGGGCACCTCGACCTGGTCGATGGCGACGACGATCACGACGGAGTCGCCCTCCTCCACCACGGTGCCCGCCCCCGGCTCGGTGCGGATCACCTCCCCCGGCTCTCGGTCGTCGTCCTGCTCTCCCTGTGCCTCCGTCTCGAGGCCCATGGCTTCGAGCTCCGCCGTGGCGTCCGCATAGCTCACGCCCTCCAGATCGGGGATCTCGAGCTCGGGCCCCGACGACACGAACAGGCTCACGGTCGACCCCTTGGCCACCTCGGCCGGCTCCTCGCCGTCGACGAAGCCCGTGACGATGCCCTCCTCCACGTCGTCGCTCGGCTCGTTGATCAGCGCGGCCACCAGGCCAGCACCCTCGAGCGCGGCCCGGGCGTCGTCCCTCGTCATGCCCACCAGGCCCGGGGGGAGGTCGACCAGGGTCGCCCCTTGCGAGACCACCACGGTGAGCTTCGAGCCCTCCTTCAACGAGGCTCCGCCGGCCGGGCGCGTCTCCAACACCTGACCCGGCTCCGTGCCGTCCTGCCGCGTCTCCTCGAAGACGACATCCCAGTTGAAGGCGCGCACCGCCCCCTGCACGTCGCGCCGCTGCATGCCGACCAGGGTGTCCGGCACCGTGTGCGACGGCACCTGGGACTGCATGTACGACCAGCCGCCGAGGACGCCCAGCGCCGCGGCCAGGACCACCACCGCAGCCCCCAGCATCAGGCGCCGGGCACTCCGGTCGCCCCGGGACAGGCCGTCGGCGGGCTCGTAGCCGATCGACTCCGAGGGCGGCCCCCCGGTGCGGCGGAGCGGCAGGCCGTCCTCGGGCACCGCCAGCACGTTCGTCGCCGCCGGATCGACGCCGGAGACGACCTGGGTCTCCTCCGACCCCACGACGGCAGCCGAGGTGGCTGCGGCGGCTGACGCGCCACGGACCGCGGCGACACGGCCTGTATCCGCCCCCGCGCCCGAGCCGAGCGGCGGCGCGAGCCCGCCCATGGCGCCCGCACCGGCCGCGGCGGCACCGGGGACGCCCGGGCGTGACATCAGCGTGGGGTCGCGGGTGTCGGCCGGCGACGCAGCCGGCCCCGCACCCACCAGCGGGAGAGGTGCCGGGCGAGCCAGCTCGGGGGCTGCGGCGACGAAGCCGGCTGCCAGCTCGGCCGAGTCGATGCGCTGCTCGCGGTCGACGGTCCCGGCCCGGGCCAGGAGGGGGACCAGCGGGCCGAGCGCCTCGGGCACCTCCATCGAGTGGTCGAGCCGGGCCATCAGCGTGCCGATGGTGGTGTCCGCGGTGAAGGGCACCTCGCCCGTGACCGCCTCGACGATCACCAGCGCGAGCGAGTACACGTCACTGCGGCCGTCGACCTGCTCGCCACGGGCCTGTTCGGGCGACGCGTACCGGGCTGTGCCGAGGACCGCACCCGTCTCGGTCCAGCCGGCCTCGGCGATGGCCCGGGCCAGGCCGAAGTCGGCGATGTGCAACCGCCCGTCCGCGCCGAACAACAGGTTGGCGGGCTTGATGTCCCGGTGGACGAAGCCCTGCCGGTGGGCGTGGTCGAGCGCCCGGGCCGCCTCGAGCCCGACGACCAGCGCCTGCGACGTCGACAGCCGGTGGCCCGCGTCGAGCAATCCGCGCAGGCTGCCACCGCTCAGGTACTCGGTGACGATGAACGGCGTCTCGTGATCGCCACTCCAGTCGAACACCGCCAGCAGGTGCGGGTGGCTGAGGGACGCGGCGGACTGCGCCTCCGCCCGGAACCGGCGCAGGAACGATTCGTCGTCGGCGAGGGCGGGATGCAGCACCTTCACCGCCACCTGCCGTCGCAAGCGCACGTCATCGGCCAGGTACACCTGGGCCGACGCGCCCGCACCGAGGGGCGAGAGGAGCCTGTAGCGCCCACCCAACACACGACCGATCTGCTCGGTCATGCGGGACATGGCCACGACGCAAGACTACTTCGTGGGGCCGGCGGGGCCGGCCGCGGGGTCGCGCCCGCCGCACCGCAGCCCCAGCGGGGCGCGGTGGGACGCCGAGTTCCGGCGGGACCGGCGCGCATGCGAGGATGACCCCTCGACATGGCCGGCTCCTCCACCTACAGCACGCGGTTCAAGATCGGCGCAGTGGTCGTGCTGGCGGTCGCCATCACGCTCTTCGCCTTCGCCATCCGGTCCTTCGACAGCGGCGGCGACGACCCGGTCCTCACCGACCGCGACTCGGCCGTGGTCGAGAACCTGATCCCGCGGCGCAACGCCCAGGTGCCCCAGCAGTCGAACGTGGGCATCGACCTCGTCACCGGCTGGGACGGCGTGCTCGTCATCAACGGCGTGATCATCCCCGAGGACCAGCTTCAGGTCACTCCGGAGATCGGGCTGATCGAGTACACCCCGGCCGAGGGCAAGGCGGTGGAGATGCTGGAGTCGGGCCAGAACTGCGCGTCGGCGATCATCTGGAGGATCTCGGACGGGCGGGGCGTCGCGGATCGCACGATCCCGTGGTGCTTCGAGGTCGTCTGAGCGTCGTCCGAGCCGTCGTCCGAACGCGGTCTGAACGCGGTCTGAGCGCCGTCTGCGCGTCGGCCGAGCACGCGGTCACCCGTCCGAGGGACCGACCGCCTCCGAGGAGGCCTGCTGCACCGGCACCTCACCCGTCTCGAGCAAGCGGCGGAAGCCGGCCTCGTCGAGCACCGGCACGCCGAGGTCCTCCGCCTTGGTGACCTTGGAGGCCCCCGGGCTGTCCCCCACCACGACCGCCGTCGTCTTCTTGGACACGCTGCCCGGCGACTTGCCGCCCCGGGTCTTGATGGCGGCCTCGGCCTCCTCCCGGCTGAACCCGTCGAGCGTGCCGGTGACCACCACCGACATGCCGGCGAGGATCTTGGGCTGGCTGTCGCCCTCGGGGGCCTCGAACGTGAGCCCGGCCGCCCGCAGGCGCTCGATCAGCTCGCGATTGGCCGGGTCGGACGCCCAGGTGTGCACCGACTCGGCGATGATCGTGCCGACGCCGTCCGCCGCGGCCAGCGCCTCGACCGACGAGCCCATGATCTTGTCGAGCGAACCGAACGCGGCCGCCAGGGCCTCGGCCCCCGCGGGCCCGAGGTGACGGATGTTCAACCCCACGAGCAGGCGGGACAGCGGCTTGGCGCGGGAGGCGTCGATGGACGCCTTCAGGTTGGCCGTCGACGTCGCCCCCATGCGGTCGAGCTTCGCCACCTCGTCCCAGTCGAGCTGGTAGAGGTCGGCCACGCTCGTCACCAGGCCGGCCTCGACGAGCTGCGCGATGCGCTTCTCGCCGAGGGCGTCGATGTCGAGGGCGCTGCGGCTGGCGAAGTGCTCGATCGCGCCCTGGCGCTGGACGGGGCATTCCGGGTGGATGCAGCGGTGCTCGGCCTCCCCCTCTGGCCGCACGAGGCGGGATCGCACCGGGCAGGGACACTCGGTCGGGAACACCCACGGCTCGGTGCCCGGGGGCCGCTCGGCCACGACCGCGCCCAGCACCTCGGGGATGACGTCGCCGGCACGCCGCACGATGACCTTGTCGCCCGGGCGGACGTCCTTGGCCCTGACCTGGTCCTCGTTGTGGAGAGTGGCCTGACCGACCGTGACGCCACCGACGAACACGGGCTCGAGCACCGCGTACGGGGTCGCCCGCCCGGTGCGCCCGATCGACACCATGATGTCGTTCAGGCGGGTGGTGCGCTCCTCGGGCGGGAACTTGTAGGCGATGGCCCAGCGCGGGGCCTTGGAGGTGGAGCCGAGCAGTTGGCGGCGGGCCAGGTCGTCGACCTTGGTGACGACCCCGTCGATCTCGTAGTCGAGGTCGTGGCGATGCTGCTGCCAGTGGAGGCACAGCTCGAGCACCTCCTCGGGGCGGGTGACGCGGCGGATCTCGGGGTTGACCGGGAAGCCGAGCTCGTCCAGCCAGTCGAGCGCCTCGTGGTGGGTGAGGAGCTCTGGCCCGCCCTGCACCTCGCCGAGCTGGTAGGACCACAACGCCAGCTCGCGCTGGGCGGTGATGCGAGGATCCTTCTGGCGCAGGGCGCCCGCCGCCGCGTTGCGCGGGTTGACGAACGGGCGCAGCTCGG
This sequence comes from uncultured Acidimicrobiaceae bacterium, assembly GCA_964448525.1. GTDB lineage: Bacteria > Actinomycetota > Acidimicrobiia > Acidimicrobiales > VFJN01 > ZC4RG19. Next base: position 6,380 of record CAYUXB010000066.1, on the reverse strand, counting down.
CCGCGACCTGGCGTTCGTTGAGGGCCCGGAAGGCGGACCGCGGCATGTAGATCTCGCCGCGCACCTCCACCACCGCCGGGGCGCCCTTGCCGAGCGAGCGGGGGATCTGGCCGATGGTCCGCACGTTCTCGGTGACGTCCTCGCCCGTGCGGCCGTCGCCCCGGGTAGCAGCGCGCACGTAGCGGCCGTCCTCGTAGCGGATCGAGATGGCCAGCCCGTCGATCTTCAGCTCGCACACGTAGCCGACCTCGTCGACCGGCTCGCCGTCGGACGCGGCCGGGGCGCCGGCGAGGCGGCGATGGAGGCGTTCGACCCACGCGCGCAGCTCGTCCTCGCCGAAGACGTTGTCGAGGCTCATCATCGGCACGCCGTGGGTGACCGGTGCGAACACCGTCGTGACCGGGGCGCTGCCCACCTGCTGGGTGGGCGAGTCCGGGGTGATGAGCTCGGGGTACTCCTCCTCGAGCGCCCGCAGAGCGCGCACCAGCTCGTCGTACTCGGCGTCGCTGACCGTGGGATCGTCCAGCTCGTGGTAGCGCCGGTTGTGCTCGGCGATCTCGCCCCGGAGGGCCTCGACCCGCTGCTCGATCTCTCGGTCGGCCATTCCCCGGACACTACCGAGCAGGTGAGACAGGCTGGCGACGCGTTCCCCCGTCCCCGCGGGGCCCGGGTCGCCGTCAGGCGCCGAGCGTGAGCCCGAGCTCGAGCGCCCGGGCCTCCACCCGTTGGGCGAGGTGGTTGGTCAGGTCGAGGACGTGGCCCGCCTGGGAGACGTCGAGGCCGATGAGTCCGCACGCCGGGGTGATCATCGCCTGCTCGACCAGACGCCTGGGCTCGCAGCCGGCCTCCGCGAGGGCGTCCCACTCGGCGACCAGTCGGCGCCACAGGATCTCGGCGGTCTCGCCCAGCGGGCGGTCCGTGGGGACCGCGCCCCACGCCAGCCAGCCGCCTCGATCGAGGTAGTCGGCGAACGCCCCCGGGTGCTCGGCCGCCCCGGCCTCCACGGGCATCGACAACATCTGCGGGCCGGCCTGCAACACCACCGGCCAGTCGGCCCGACCGCAGCAGTGCAGCCCGGCGATCGCGCCGTCCTCGACCGCGGCGAGAGCGGAGGACACCAGGTCGAGCGTGTCGTCGACGCCGAGCGGGAAGCCGGGATCCAGCGCGGCGGTGAGACCCGGCTCGTCGAGGAAGACCAGCGGCGTCGCGCCCGGCGCCACCTGCCGGGCCGAGGCGAGCACCTCGTGCACGCGGGTGCTGACCGCCCGCCCGGCGACGGCGAACGCCCGATCCGCCGGCACCCCGACGGCGTGCAGGGCGAGACCGAGCGTGACCGGCCCTGTGAGCTGGAGCTTGAACGGCGCCACCCGCCCGGCGATCGAGTCGAGGAACACGCGCAGGCTGATGAACGGCGCCGCGTCCAACGCCGAGCCGACTGGCGCGTCGGGATCGACGGCCGCCTCGTCGACGAGCAACGAGCCATCGGGAAGCACGAGGACCCCGGCGATCCCCCACGCAGCCTGGGGGATCATGCCCTCGACGGGCGACAGGCGCGGCAGGGACGGCGCGGCCGGCAGGCGTGGCTGCCGGGCGAGCGTGAACGCGGCCGCCTCGGCCGCGTCGGCGTGCGGCAGGCTGCCCACGGCCGACGCAAGCCCGATCGGGAGAAGAACCTGCCTCATCGGCCCGCCACCCGCGGCGCCGTGGTAATGGACAAACTGAGCCCCCACTCGGTTGAACCCGCCCCATGAAATAGCCACAGGCCCACGTCATCGGCAAATCTCCGGGCTGTGGATCCCTCTCCTGCCGACGCACGCGCGCCCCGCGTGTCCCGCTCCGGCCTGCTCGAGCCCGGCCGCGTCGCCGCGCTGGTCCACTCCCCCTGGGTGGCCCGGGTCGCGTGGGTCGTCCTGGCGCTTCTCGTCGGGCCGGCTCTCGGTGATGCGCTCGCCGACACCAGCCGCCCCGTCCAGCTCGTCGCGAGCGTGGGTGCGTGGGTGCTCTGGCTCGGCGTGCTGATCGCGACCCTGGTTCCCACGACCGTCAGCCTGACCGCCCTGCGCATCGCCGCGCCAGGCGCGACGGTCGCGTCCCTCGCCGCACTGGTCGATGCGGGTACCTCCGCGACCACGGTCGTCGGGTTGGCGGCCGCTCTCGCCGTCACCCTGGCTGCGTGGGCACCCGAGACCGCGGAGGCCTTCGTGGACGGCTCGTCCTACGGCGACGAGCGGCGATTGCCGCTGAAGGTGCCATTCGCCCTGCTCGCCGGTCCCGCCGAGCTGGCGTGGCTGGCGGTGGTCGCGGGCGTCTGCGCCGGTCCGCTGCTGCTCGCCGCCCGCCAGTGGGTCCTCGGCGGTGTCGCGCTCGCGGTGGGGCTTCCCGCAGCCTGGTGGGGCGTGCGGGTGCTGCACGTGCTCGCCCGGCGGTGGCTGGTGTTCGTCCCCGCCGGGGTGGTGGTGCACGACGAGCTCACCCTCGTCGACCCGATCCTGCTCCGCCGGGGGGTGGTGCGGTCGATGGGGCCGGCTCTTGCGGAGAGCGATGCCTTCGACCTCACGGGCGGGGCCGCCGGCCTGGCCGTCGAGGTGCGCCTGAACGAGCCGGTGTCGCTGTTGCCGGTGGCCCGGCGCCGGTCGCCCGCCGAGCTCGAGGAGGTCACCGCCGTGCTGGTGACCCCCAGCCGCCCGGGCCGGGTCGTCGCCGAGTCCCGTCGCCGGCGTCTGGGCTGAACCGCCTGCCGGCCCGACCACCGATCTCGACCACCCACCCCGACCACCCATCCCGGACCACCGACCGACCACCGGCCTGCGGCTGGGGCCTTCCGGGGGGGGCCGACGCGGCGGTCAGCCGCGTGGTGGGTCCGGGGCGATGCCGAAGCCCGGCAGCACGGCATCGACCATGCGCTCGACATCGGCCCGCTCCGTGCGCTGACCGGCGATGAGCTCGCGGTAGATCACCGACCCGCCGAGCAGGTCGAGGAGCAGTTCAGCGTCGGTGTCGCGCGGCAGCTCGCCCCGGTCGATCGCCCGGCCGACGATCTCGTGGGGCCGTCGACGGCGATCGTGGATCCAGGCCGTCAGCAGCTCGCGCATCTCCGGCCGGACCCGGGCCTCGGCCACGACGCTCGGCAGGATCCGGCCCGCCTCGGTCTCGCGCATCTTGCGGGCGAGCTCGGTCAGCAACTCCACCAGGTCGCTTCGCAATGAACCCGTGTCGAACGGCGTGGGATCCAGGCCCATCTGCTGGGCCGTGTCGAGCAGCAGGCTCGCCCGGGTGGGCCATCGCCGGTAGATCGTCGCCTTGCCGCACCCGGCCCGAGCGGCCACCGCGTCGACGGTGAAGCCCGTGGTGCCGCGCTCGGCGAGCACCCCCACGGCCGCGTCGAGGATCACGGCGTCGGCTGCGGCGTCCCGGGGACGGCCGCGCCGGCGCTCCGCCGGGGGCTCCGGATGGCGCTCCGTCGCGGTCATCGCCCCTCGTCGGTCGGTGCGGCGATGTCCTCGGTCCCTCGGACCACCTCGGCTTGCACCAACCGAGGTTGGCGGGCCGCCGCTTCGTCCTCGTGGTCGTGCGACCGGGCGGGCAGGAATCGGGCGACGATGCCCGCCCCGACCAGCAGCGCAGCCGCCCCGATGACGAAGGCGATGCTCATCCCCTCGGCGAACCCCGACGAGGCCGCGTCGGCCAGCAGCCGACCCGGCTCGCCGCCGATCTGGGCTGCGGCGCCCATCGCCGCGCCGATCTGGTCGGTGATGGCGTGGGACTGCTCCGGCGGGACGGGGAAGCCGTCGATGGCCTCGGTCACGCGGGGCCGATAGGTCGAGCTCATGACCGAGCCGAGCACCGCGACGCCGAGCGCTGCCCCGATCTCCCGGGTGGTGTCATTGACCGCCGACCCGACGCCGGCCTTGGCGAGCGGGAGCGACCCCATGATCGACTCCGTAGCGGGCGGCATGACCATGGCGAGGCCCCCGGCCAGCACGACCAGCGCGATCACCACGTCGCCGTAGGTGGCGCCGGCGGTGAGGCGGCTGGCCAGCAGCAGGCCCGCGGCCGCGGTCACCAAGCCGGTCGCCACGATCACCTTGGTGCCGACCCGTTCGACCAGCTTGGCCGACAGCGGGGCCACCACCATCTGCGTGGCGGCCATCGGCAGCAGGCGCACGCCGGTCTCGAGCGCCGTGTAGCCCATCACCGACTGCAGGAACTGCGTGAGTAGGAACAGCGAGCCGAGCATGGCGAAGAACGTGAGCACGAGGGCGCCGCTCGCCGCGCTGAACCGGGCGTTGCGGAAGAAGCTGATGTCGAGCATCGGCGTGGGTGTGTGTCGCTCCCACAGCACGAACGCCACCAGCAGCACGGCAGAGGCGGCAAAGGCACCGAGGACCAGCGGCTCCGTCCAGCCGTGGGCACCCTCGATGATCGCCCACACGAGGGTGACGAGGCCGATGATCGACAGGGCGGCACCGGGCAGGTCGACCGGCGGCGCCGCGGGGTCGCGCGATGTCGGCACGTAGAGACGTCCGAGCACCAGGGCGACGAGGACCACCGGCACGTTGACGAGGAAGACCGAGCCCCACCAGAAGTGCTCGAGCAGCCAACCGCCGGTGACCGGCCCGATGGCGATGGCGGCGCCCGCGGTCGCCGACCAGATGGCGATCGCCTGGGCCCGCTCCCTCCGATCGGTGAAGACGTTGGTGATGATCGACAGCGTCGCCGGCATGATCAGGGCGCTGCCGATGCCCATGATCGCCCGGGTCCCGATGAGCTGGTCGGCGCTGTCGGCGAGCGACGACAGCACCGAGGCGCCACCCATGACGAGGAGGCCGATCGACAGGGCGCCGCGGCGCCCGAACCTGTCGCCGAGTGCCCCCATCGTGAGCAGGAGGCCGGCGAAGACGAGGATGTAGCTGTCGATGACCCACTGGAGCTGGCTGGTCGACGCCCCGAGATCCCTCTGCAGGGTGGGGACCGCCACGTTGATGATCGTGTTGTCCATCACGATCAGCAGCAGGCTGAGGCACATGACGCCGAGGACGGCCCAGCGGCGCGGGTCGGCGGTGCGCGGCTCGGCGGGGAGGGTGGCGGTGGTCATGCGTGCTCCTCGGAGCGGATGGGGAGGAGGGGGAGGGTCACCGGGACACGATGCACCTCCGGATTACGGAACGCAAGAGTTTCGGAACGATCCAGTCCGAGACGCCGGTCACCCGGCTCCGGCACGGCCGACCATCCAGGACCGGGCTGCCGCACACCCATCCAGGACCGGGCTGCCGCACACCCATCCAGGATTTTCCCGACTGGATTGGTCGCTGGAGCGACCAATCCGGGTGGGAAAATCCGAGGGGGGTTGGGCCCGAGCGCGACAGCGACGCGGCGGGGGTCGGGTCCGAGCGCTAGAGGGGGGCGGCGACGATGCCGCCGCCCACGACCTGGTCGTCCTCGTAGAGCACGACCGACTGGCCCTCGGCGACCCGACGATGGGGCTCCGCGAAGCGCACGGCGACCCGCCCGCCGCCGCGACCGCCCGCAGCGGCCTCGGCCGTCCCCGCGTGCTCGACCGTCGCCGGCCGGGGCGAGCCGTGGGCGCTGCACTGGGCGACCACCGGGCCGGCAACGGGACCCGCGGCCCACACGACCTGATCGAGCAGCACCCCGTCCCGCAGCAGGTCGCGCTCGGGTCCCACCTGCACCGTCGCGCCGGGCACGTCCACGTCGGTCACGTAGCGGGGCGCTCCCCCACCGGGGAGCCCCAGTCCGCGGCGCTGCCCGACCGTCACCAGCTCGACCGCGTCCACCGCGCCCACGTCACGCCCCGTCTCGTCGACGATGCGGCCCGGGCGCAGCTCGATGCGGCGGCCGAGGAACCCACCCCGTCCCCCGGTCGAGGTGATGAAGCACACGTCCTGGCTGTCGGGCTTGTCGGCGGTGCGCAGCCCGAGTGCCTCGGCCTCGGCGCGCACCTCGTCCTTCGTGATGTCGCCGACCGGCAGCAGCGTGCGCGCCAGCTCGTCCTGGCCGAGCACGTAGAGCACGTAGCTCTGGTCCTTGGCTGCATCGGTGCCCCGCGCCAGCCGGAGGGTACCGTCCGGCCGCGTCGCGATGCGGGCGTGGTGCCCGGTCGCGACCGCCTCGAAGCCGAGCGCATCGGCGCGGCGCAGCAGGCGGTCGAACTTCAGGTGGCGGTTGCACTCGATGCACGGGTTGGGGGTGACGCCGCGGCGATGCGCGTCGACGTAGGGCTCGACGACATGGGCGTCGAAGTCGTCACCGAAGTTCCACACGTGGTGGTCGATGTCGAGCTGCTGGGCGACCCGGCGGGCGTCGTCGACGTCGCTGACCGAGCAGCACCCGGTGTCGGACTCGCCGCCCCACAGCTTCAT
>CAYUXB010000065.1:3319-15964 GCA_964448525.1 uncultured Acidimicrobiaceae bacterium | reverse complement strand
GTGTGGTCCTGCACGTCGCCGCAGGCGAAGACGCCCTCGACGTTGGTGGTGCTGGCCCCCTGCGCGAGACCGGTGACCAGATAGCCCGACTCTTCCATCTCGAGCTGACCCTTGAACAGGTCGGTGTTGGGCTTGTGGCCGATGGCGACGAACAACCCGGTGACGGGCAGGTCGCTGGTCTCGTCGGTGAGGACGTTCCGCACCTTGACGCCCTCGAGCTTCGTGTCGCCGGTGACCGACTCGACCACGTGATTCCACAGGAACGTGATCTTGTCGTTGGCGAACGCGCGTTCCTGCATGATCTTGGAGGCACGCAGCTCGTCGCGCCGGTGGATCAATGTGACGCTCCGCGCGAACTTCGTGAGGAAGGTCGCCTCCTCGAGGGCGGAGTCGCCGCCGCCGACCACGGCGATGTCGTGGTCGCGGAAGAAGAACCCGTCGCAGGTGGCGCAGGTCGACAGACCGTGGCCGATCAGCTCGGCCTCGCGCTCGACGCCGAGCATGAGCGACTGGGCCCCCGTCGAGATGATGAGGGCGTCGGCCGTGTAGGTGGGCTCGGCGGCGTCGGGATCGCCGACCCACACCCCGAACGGGCGGGCGGACAGGTCGACCCGGGACACCTTCTCGGTGCGCACCTCGGTGCCGAAGCGCACCGCCTGCTCACGGAAGCGCATCATGAGCTCGGGGCCCATGACCCCCTCCGGGAACCCCGGGAAGTTCTCGACCTCGGTCGTGAGCATGAGCTGCCCACCCGGCTGGTCGCTCGTCGAGGAGGGCTCGCCCTCGAGCAGGAGCGGCTCGAGGCTGGCGCGCGCCGTGTAGACAGCGGCGGTGAGCCCGGCGGGGCCGGAGCCGATGATGATGACCTTGCGGTTGTCGCTCACGTGGGTTCCTCGTTGGATCGTGCGTGCGTCGAGCGCCGAGTGGACCTGGCGCTACGGCCTGGACAACATCACTGCGCGGGCAGTTCTTCCCGCGGGGCGTTGCGCTTGCGCCACAGGATGGCCCCCAGGACGACGAACACCGATCCGAGGATGAGGTAGGCCGCCCAGACGTGCTCCTCGCCGAAGATGCTGTCGGGCAGGGCCACGTCGAGAGCGCGGATCGCACCGATGACGAACACGACGACGCAGGCAATGCCGACCAGCGCGGCGAACGTGCCGTAGACGATCCCGCGAGCGATGGTGAGCGCCGGCGCGGTCGTCTTGTCGCGCACGGTGCCGACGACGCGTTCGATCGTGTCGGCCGCCTGGGCCGGCCAATCGTTGTCGGGCGGGGGTACGGGAAGCTGGCCCGTACGGCCGGGAGTCGTGGCGGTCGCCATGGGCCACAACCCTACTGGTGTGCGGCCGCCGGCTCTGACCTCCGCTACCCCCGGCGACCCGAGGACGATCGTCGGGCGGGGCTGCGGGTGATCTCAGCGTGCCGGGCGATCGACGACGAGCTCGCAGGCATCATCCATCGCCACGATCCGGCGGCCCCGCGTGGTGTCGATCACCCACACGTCGACGGCCTCGTCGTCGACGACGGCGCGGCCGTGCAGCACGCGCGCCGCGTCGGGCTCGCCGAGGGGCGGTGGTGGTGCGCCGTCGCAGGCGGCGAAGGCCTCGGCCGAGCCGTCGATCTCGAGTGCGTCAGCCTCGGGCTCGATGTCGGCGCCGGTGCGGTCCAACGAGTCACGGAGATGATCGACGAGCGCGTCGCCGGTGGCGAACATGCCCAGGTCACCGGCCTCGATCTCGGCCGACTGGGAGCGGTGCTGCTCGTCCCCCGCAGCGGGAGGCGCAGCTTCGGACGCGTCTTGGCTCGTCGCCGATTCCTCGTCGTCGCCCGATCCCTGGCTGTCGACCGCGCCGGCGTCCATGGCGGCATCGTCGTCGCCGCCGTCCGACGACACGGCGGCCAGGCCCACGAGGCCCGCGAGCACGACGACGGCCGCGGCGACGGCACCGAGCCAGTTGGGGAGTCCCCGGCGTGCGCCGGGTCCCTCTTGGCCCGGACGGGTTCGACGGCGCGCGGCGAGGTCGTCCGGGGGCCGGGTGGGGGCCTGTTGCTCGCGCGGTGGGGCGGGGGGCGCAGCTGGGCGCAGGGGTGGGGAGGCGGAGACCGGGGGCGCCTCGTCGTCGAATGCGGCCAGTGCGGCGGCCAGTGCCCGCTCGCGGGCGGCGGGGTCGACCGCGGGGACGTCGCGCAGGGCGGCCCGGGCTGTCTCAAGGTCGGCCGCGCGGGCGAAGACCTCGCGCCGGGGGGCTGTGTCGCCCGGACCTGCCAGTCCGTCGACGAGGGCGGAGGCCAGTTCGTCGAGGTCGCCCGACTCGGCCGGAGCGGCCGGTCCGTCGTTCCCCGGGCTGTCGGAGGGCACAGTTGACCCTACGGGCGCGGCGCCCTCGTCGGGGCGGAGGTCCGTTTGGCGGGGGCGCGGGTCCGAGGCGTCGCCGGGCCGGGGATCCGGTTGGTCGGAGCCCGGGTCGGGGGCGTCGCCGGGGCGGGGGTCTGGTTGGTGGGAGCGCAGGTCCGGGGCGTCGGCCGGCGCGACGTCCTCGCCGGGACGGGGGTCCGGTTGGTGGGCGCCTGGGGCCGGGGTGTGGGGGCGCGCGCTGTCGGGCTCGTTCGGGACCTCGGGGTCCGGCGGGTGGCGGCGCGGGTCGTCGGGAGTCATCGGCTGGCGGTTGGACGATCGGCGGCGGTGGCGGGGTTCCCGAGCATGTCGGCGAGCTGGGCCCGCCCGCGCGCGATGCGCGATCGCACGGTTCCCGCGGGGATGTCGAGCACCTGGGCGATCTCGCCGTAATCGAGGTCGCAGAGGTCGCGCAGGACGACCGCGGCGCGGAAGTCGGCGCGCAGCCGGCTGACGGCCGCGTCGACGTCGATGCGGTCGGCCACGGCGGAGATGCCTCCGTCGGTGGGCGACGAGCCGCCGGCCAGGACGGTCCCCGGCCCGCCCGTCGCTGCTCCGTCCAGCGGGTCCAGGCCACCGTAGGACCCGTCGTCGTCCCCGAGCCCGCCGCCTCCCACCGAGCCCGGCACGGGGCGTCGCGTGCGTCGTCGTAGCTCGTCGAGACAGGCGTTGGTGGCCACCCGGTACGACCAGGTGCTGAAGGTCGACCGACCGTCGAAGCGCCGGATCCCCCGGGCGAGCGAGATCAGCGCGTCCTGCAAGGCGTCCTGCGCGTCGGGGTCGTTGCCCATCATCCGCCGACACAGTCGCCACAGGCGTTCGTGGTGGCGCCGCAGCAGGGTGTCGAGCGCGTCGCGGTCACCCGCCTGGGCGGCGGTGACGAGCGTACGGTCGTCGGCGGCGGGGGTGATGACCGAGAGCGTAGGTCAGCGCAGGACGCGGACCTCTTCGACGGTGACCAGGTTGCGGTCGCTGGCCCGGGTGAACCACAGCAGCACCATGCGGCCCTCGGCCTCGAACTCGACCCGGGCGGTGCCGCTGTCGCTGGTGTCGAACTCCGCCACCGGGTCGCCCCAGCCGGGGAGCCGATGGCGCATCTCGTCGGACACGTAGACCTCGGCCGTCCAGCCCGACAGCGGGGTGTCGAACTCGAGGGCACGCATCTCGGTGGACTCCTCGAGCTCCACGATGATGCCGATGCCGGGCTTGTCGAGGCCGCCCCAGTCGGGCGAGCTGTAGGTCTCGCTCGACCACGACGTCGAGTCGTCGCCGTCGAAGACGTAGCCCGCCGCGGCTTCCTCGGGGTGCTCGCCGTCGCCGCCGGCCGGATCGAAGTCGATCGATCGGACGATGGAGATGGTGTCACCGACCGGTGTCTCCGGCGTCTCGGCCACCGTGTCGTCCGGGCCGTCTTCCCCGAAGATGCCGTCGCCGTTGCCTTGCAGCAGCAGGCCGCCGACGCCCAGCGCCACGGCCACCAGCACCACGAGCAGCGTGGGCACCAGCCAGCGGCGTTCGCTGTCGGCGAAGCGGGCAGCCGGGGTGCCGGCCGGGGGCGTGCCCCACCCGCTGCGTGGCGGAGCGCCCGACGCCGGCGGGGGCAGAGGGGACGCGACGGGCTCGGACGCCGTGCTGTCGGCCGAGCCGGCACGGTCGTCGGCCCCGGCGCCGAGGAGGGCGGCCCGGGCGTCGGTGGCGGTGGGGTAGCGGCCGGCCGGGTCGCGGGCGAGCAACCGCATGGTGATCGCCTCGAGCTCGCGGGGCACGCCGGGCTTGACCAGGCGGGGCCGCTGCGGGTCGGTGTGCAGCCGTGCGAGCGCCGTGCTGGAGGACGAGTCGGCCTCGAAGGGCACCCGCCCGCACAGCATCTCGTAGAGGACGATGCCGAGGCTGTAGAGGTCGGTGCGGCCGTCGACCGGCTTGGCCTCGACCTGCTCGGGCGCCAGGTACTTGGCCGTGCCGAGGAAGGACCCCTCCTGGGTGAGATCGGCGGACTCGGCGGCCTTGGCGATGCCGAAGTCGCCCACCTTCACGCGACCATCCTCGGACAGCAGGATGTTGGCCGGCTTGATGTCGCGGTGCACCAGCCCCGCGGCGTGCGCGACCGACAGGGCGCCGGCCACCTGGGCGGCGATGTTGGCCGCCACCCACGGGTCGACCGGGCCGTCGTCGATGCGCTGGCGCAGGGTCTGCCCGCGCACGAGCTCCATGACGATGGCCTCGATGCCGTCGTCGCTGCACGTGTCGTAGACGTTGACGATGGCGGGGTGCGACAGCCGGGCGACGGCGATGGCCTCGTGGCGGAAGCGGATGACGAACGTCTCGTCGGCGGCGAGGTGCTGGTGGAGGATCTTGACGGCGATGGCGCGTCGCAGCACCTCGTCGGTGCCCAGCCACACCTGAGCCATGCCGCCGGAGGCGAGGAGCTCGTCGAGGCGGTAACGCGCGCCCAGGAGCGCGCCGGCAGAGACGCCGGCGGCTTGAGACGGGCCGGAAGGAGGAGGCGTCACTGCCACGGTGCGACCACCGTAGCCAACGAGGGTCGCTGACGTGGGGTCAGGCCCGGGGATTCCTGACCGGCAGCGGATGAGCGGCGGTCGGGCCTGTTCGGGGGCGGCATGACAGCCTCTGGACTGGACCTCAGGCGGAGTCCACCCACGTCAACCCCATGAGGCGAGGGCCGCCGTGCGTGCCGATCGTCGGCCCGATGGTGGTGACGCGGATCTGGTCGGCCGAGTAGCGGGGGGCGAGCAGTGCCAGCATGTCGTCCACGTCGGGAGCGTTGCTGTGGGCGACGCACAGGTGCTCGACGGTGGGCTCGGCGAACACCTTGTCGCGGAGCCATTCGAGGGCCTTGCGCCGGGTGCGGGCCTTGCCGGCCTCTTCGACCGTACCGCTCGAGATGTCGAGGATGGGCTTGATCGACAGCAACGAGCCGACGAGCGCCTGCGCGCCGCCGATGCGACCGCCCTTCTTCAGGTTGTCGAGCGTGTCGAGCGCCCCGAAGATGTGCGTGCGTGCGGCGAGGCTCTCCACCGTCGCCACGATGTCGTCGGCGCTCGCCCCGGCGGCCGCGGCCTCAGCCGCAACCGTGACCTGGGTGCCGAGGCCCGCCGTGATCGATTGCGAGTCGACGACGCGCACGTCGAGGTCGTCGCCCACGGCCTTGGCCGCGTTCTGGGCGGACTGGATGGTCGCCGACAAGCCGGACGACAGGTTGATGCACACCACCGCGTCGGCGCCCGCCTCCTGCTGGCGGCGGAACGCGGCCTCGAACGCGCCGGGCGCGGGCGCAGCGGTCTCGGGCAGGGTGGAGGCCGTCGCCAGCTTCTCGTAGAACTGGGCGACCGACAGGTCCACGCCGTCGGTGTACTCCTCGTCGCCGAAGCGGATCGACAGCGGCACGACCTCGACACCGAGCTGGGCCACCTCGTCGGCGGAGAGATCGGCGGACGAGTCGGTGACGATGCGGACCGGCATGGCCGGCGACCCTACTAGCAGCCCGCGGAGCCATGCCCGTGCACACCCGGCCGTGGCTGTGCACTCACCCGCTGCGGGTGCGTTGCCGGGCCATGTGCGCCGGCCGGTACGGCTCCTCGGGACCGCCGTCGGGCGAGCCCGGGCGGCCATGTCGAGGCGGGGGCTTGCCCGGGGCCGCGGGGTCGGCCGCATGCTCGCCAGCCGGGCCGACGGCGTCGACCGCGGCGGCATCGGCGGCATCGGCGGTCGGGGGACCGGACGGGCCGGTGGCGCCGGGCTCGGCCCACGGATCCTCGGGTGAGCCCGCCACCGGCATCCCGCCGGGGGAGCTCGGGACACTGCCGGCCGGCATGAGGTGGCGGGAGCGCCGGACGCTGCGCCAGTGCCGGGCCCACCAGACCGCGAGGAACAGGCAGGCGCCGACCGACAGCACGAGCCCGACGCCCGAGATGGCGGTCGAGCGCACGTCGAACCGCGAGCGGTCGAGCACGATCGAGCCGTCGGGGCTCGTCACGGTGATGTCGAGCGAGAAGGCGCCGGAGGTGCGGGACCGCACTGGCACCTCGACCCGGGTGGTCGACCCCGGCTCGAGGGCGACGTCGCTGATCACCTCGCCGTCCGGGAACTCGAGCTGGTCGCTGTCGAGCGTCAACCGCACGAGGAGCGCCTGGTCGGAGGTGTTCGTGACCTGGACCGGGATCTTGGATGACCGCGAGGTGAGCGTGATGCGGAACTCGTCCGGCAGGTCGACGGCGTCGGCCACGAGGCCCAGCTCGGCGTGCGCGCGTCCCACGTACGCCTCGCGCGACTCGCTCGGTGTGTCCCGCCCGGTGCTGACGAGCAGCGACTGTTCGAGGTCGGTGGTCACGCGCGGGTCGCCGAGCAGGGCGCCCACACCGGCGACCCGGCCACGGGCCTCGCGCAGGGCCGGCGCGATGGTCGACAGATCGTCGGTGGGCTCCTGCGGTGCGAGGGTCACCGATGCCGGCCCGTCCTCGAGCGGCGGCACCTCGGTGAAGATGGCGTCGACGGGAACGGCGCGGGCGGCCTGCCCGTCGGCGAGAGCCTCGAGTGCCGCGGCGACGGCCTCCGGCTCGACGTCGACGTCGGGCGGCAGGTGCACGACGATGCCGCGCGGGTTGGCGGGCGCCTCCATCCAGATGCTGGCCAGTTCGGCGACGAACCGGTGGGCGGTCACCATGCCGTCGTCCGCGCTGTCGACGAGGTGCCCGGCGAGCAGCGGATCGGTGACCATCGCGGCGGGTCCGCCCTCGCCGAGCGCCACCGGCGTCAGCGGCACGACGGCGACCTCGCTGTCATCCTCCGCCGACGCCTCGCCACCGGAGGCCTCGGACGAGCCACCCTCCAGCGCGGCGGGCGGCACAACGACCCGGCGGATGCCGAGGTCGGAGATGACCCGGGCGGCGCGAGCGCCGAAGTTGCCGCCCGACATCCACATGCCGCCGGTCGGTTCGACCCCCAGCCGGGTGCGCACGACGTTGGCGCCGCCGTCCGCCTGGGCGTTGGCCTCCAGCAGCAGGCCGGCACGATCCAGCGCCACCAGGTCGACGTCGACGAACGGCCGGGCGAACACCGGGTGGACCTGGGCCGACCGGCGCAGTTGCTCGAGCGCGTCCGCGGCAGGCTGGCCGCCGCCACCGTCGGCGAGCGCCTCCACCGTCTCCGGGAGCGGCGCGAGGGTGAGCGGGACGCCGTCTGCCTGGTCGAGGACCTGCATGCGCTGCGCGACTCGGGTCATGGCGTCGTCCGGCAGGACGTTGGCGCCGTCGGGTTGCATCGCCGGCGCCGCACCCACGTCGACGAGCACGGCGACGTCGAGGGGGACGAACTCGGGCGTCGCCGCGTTCAGGAACGACAGGTAGGTGACGACGCTGTCGAGCGTCTCGCCGCCCGCACGCAACCGGACCTCGACGGGGTAGACGCCACGCCCGGGTAGCCTCCTGCCGTCCTCGTCGGGGGTGAAGCCCACGGTCACCGTGCTGTTCGCGGCCGGCTGCTCGGGCAGTTCGAACCGCACCTCGGTGAGCTCGCCGTCGAGGGTCTCCTGGAACCTGCGCCGGGTCTCCACGGCGTCGTGCACCACCATGTCGACGGCCGCGCCCGCGGGGGCGCCGGTGACTCGCACCTGCGCTTCGAAGGGCTCGCCCTCGTGCACCCAGACGGGCGGACCGACGAGCTCGATGGACGCGCCGGCCTGCGCCGCCGCGGCGGTCGGCCCGGCTGCGGCGTCGGCGGCGCCCGCGCTGCCTGCGGTGCCGACCACCGTGAGCGCCACCAGGCCGAGCGCGGTCACGAGCCGCCCGACGACGTGCTTCACGGGGCCGCTTCCGTCAGGTCGAGCTGCAGGACCGCCAGCCCGTCGGGTTGGAGGACGAAACCCGCCCGCTGGTACAGGCGCAGCGAGGTGGCGTTGTCGTCCTGTGTGTTGACGAGGGCGTCGCGGGCGCCCCAGCGTCGCAGCCACCGCAACCCGTCGAGCAGCAGGGCCCCGCCGATGCCTCGCCCCTGTCGGGAGGGGTCGACCGCGAGCCGTTGCACGTACCCGCGGGGGCCGGCCCGGCCGCAGACGGCGTAGCCGACCACGCCCGCGCGGTCGCGAGCGACTTGGAAGTGGACGGTCGTGGTGGCGGTGAGCGCCTCGTCGAGGCCTGCGCTGTCGAGGCGCCAGAACGGGGCGAACGCGGCTCGGTCCACCGCGAGGGCCTCGTCCTGTTCGCGGCGGCGACCCCGGCGCAGGTCGATGCCCGGTGGCGGGACGGTCGACGCGAGGTCGTCGAGCGGGTGGAGCAGCAGGTGCAGCCGGGCGGTCTCCACGAACCCGGCGTCGAGGAACGGCTGCCGGTCGGCGCGGTGGAGCGCCGCGGTGATGACGGACCGGTAGCCCTGCTCACGGAGCTGGTGGATGCCGCGCTCGACGTCGTGCGGGCTGAGCGGGCCGAGGAAGTCGGCCGCGGGGCTGACGTGCGCGACGCGCTCGTCCGCCTGCCAGGGACGGACCCGGAGGCGCGAGCGGACGGTGGCGCGCACGGCGCTCACGGGCGTGGACCGGGATCGGCCACCGGGTCGTCGGCCCCGCAGCGGACGCGCCGGGCACCTGGAGAGGCACGGGCGCGGCGAGCGGCGGCCTGGGTCATGTCCATGAGAGTAGGCAACCCGAGCACCCCGATCCGTGCCGGGCCGACTTCGCTCGTCTGCAGATGTCGCGCGACGGCGTTCGGTCCGACCCCGTTAGCGTCAGTGGCGCATGCCTGTGCTCTTCGTCACCCATCCCCAGTTCCTGGACCACGACACCGGGCTGGGCCATCCGGAGCGGCCCCAGCGGCTGGTCGCGGTGGAAGAGGGCGCGCACCGGTCCGGTCTCGACACCGAGCTCGTGACGGTGGGCGCGACACCCGCCGGTCCCGAGGACGTGGAACGGGTCCACTCGCCGACCTACGTCGCCGCCCTCCAACGCTTCTGCCTGACCGGTGGCGGGAACCTCGACGCGGACACGCCGGTGGTGCCCGCCTCGTGGGACGCCGCGCTGCTGGCGGCCGGGGCGGGGACGACGGCGGTCGAGCGGCTCGACGCGGGCGAAGCCGATGCGGCGTTCCTCGCCGTGCGCCCGCCGGGCCACCACGCCATGCCGTCCCATGCGATGGGGTTCTGCCTGTTCAACAACGTGGCGGTCACCGCGGCGGCGCTGGCCGCTCGCGGTGAGCGGGTCGTGATCGTCGACTACGACGCCCACCATGGCAACGGCACCCAGGAGGCGTTCTACGACGACCCGCGCGTGACCTACGTCTCGTTCCACCAGCACCCGTTGTACCCGGGCACGGGCGCTCTGCTCGAAACGGGCCTGGGCGACGGGAGGGGACGCACCGTCAACATCCCGCTGCCGCCGGGCGCGACCGGCGACACCTACCGAGCGGCGATCGACGACGTGGTGGCGCCGCTGGTCGCCGAGGTGCAGGCGACGTGGATGCTGGTGTCGGCGGGGTTCGACGGCCACCGCGCCGATCCGCTCACCGACCTGTCGCTGAGCGCGGGGGACTTCGCCGATCTGACCGCCGAGCTGGTGGCGCTCGTCCCGGCGGGCCGGCGCCTGGTGTTCCTCGAGGGCGGCTACGACCTCGGTGCGTTGCGCGACTCGACGGCTGCCGCCCTGGCGGCCCTGGCGGGCGAACGCCTCCACACCGAGGCGCCCACCGGTGGCGGGCCGGGCCGGGACGTCGTCGCCGCGGTCGACATCGCGCACCGCCGGGCCGTGGCGCAGGAGGACGACCGCAGCTCCGTGCCGAGCGGTGACGCCACGATCCCCCCGCAGTGGGGCGTGGCCGACGGTCCGACGATCTGACGAGGGACGTCCCGCTTCTTCGGTCGGGCCGGACCTCACTACCCTGCCCACGGTGATCCCCGAGCGGCTGCAGCCGATCCTCGACCTCGTGCGACCGCTCGCCGACCGCTTCACCGCGGGTGGCCACGACGTCTACCTCGTCGGAGGCATCGTCCGCGATCTGGTGCTCGGCCGGCCCACCTCGGGGGCCGACCTCGACCTCACCACCGATGCCCTGCCCGAGCGGAGCATGGCGCTGCTCGCGGACTGGGCCGACTCGGTGTGGACCCAGGGCCAGGCCTTCGGCACGATCGGCGCCCGCAAGGGCGACACGATCTTCGAGGTCACCACCCACCGAGCCGAGGCGTACCGCGAGGATTCGCGCAAGCCGCACGTCGTCTACGCCGACGACATCGCCGAGGACCTGGCACGTCGGGACTTCACCGTCAACGCGATGGCGCTGCGCTTGCCCGACGTCGAGCTGATCGACCCGTTCGGGGGTGTGGGCGACCTGGCGGCGGGCGTGCTCCGCACGCCGCTCGCGCCGGAGGTGTCGTTCTCGGACGACCCGTTGCGCATGCTCCGGGCCGCCCGGTTCATCGCCGGCTACGGCCTCACCCCGGACCCCGACCTGGTGGCTGCCGTGCGCGAGATGCGGGGTCGCCTCGAGATCGTCTCCGCAGAGCGGATCCGCGACGAGCTGTCCAAGCTCCTGGTCGTCGACGACCCGAGCGCGGGCCTGTGGTTCCTGGCCGACACCGAGCTGTCCGACGAGTTCCTGCCGGAGCTGCGGGCGATGCGCCTGGAGCAGGACCCGATCCACCGGCACAAAGACGTGCTCGGCCACACGATCGCGGTGGTGGCCAAGACGTCACCCCGCCTGGTCGTGCGACTCGCCGCGCTGCTGCACGACGTGGGCAAGCCGAAGACCCGGTCGATCGGTCCGAAAGGCGTCAGCTTCCACCACCACGAGGTGGTCGGGGCGCGCATGGCCCGCGACCGCCTGCGGGCGCTGCGCTTCTCGAACGAGATCGTCGACGACGTGCAACGGCTGGTGTTCCTTCACCTGCGCTTCCACGGGTACAGCGACCAGGTGTGGAGCGACGCCGCCGTGCGCCGCTACGCCCGCGACGCCGGACCGCTGCTCGACGACCTCAACGAGCTCACCCGGTGCGACTGCACGACCCGCAACGAGCGCAAGGCCCGCATGCTGGCGGCGCGGATGGACGCGCTCGAAGCCCGCATCGCCGAGCTGCGCGAGCGCGAGGAGCTGGGCGCCATCCGGCCCGACATCGACGGCAACCGGGTGATGGAGCTGTTGGGTGTGGGCCCGGGGCGTCACGTCGGCGATGCGCTGTCGATGCTGCTCGACGCGCGCCTCGACGAGGGGCCACTGGGGCCCGAGGAGGCCGAGCGCCGGGTTCTGGCCTGGTGGGCCGAACAGCAACCGGCACCCTGACGCGCCCCGCGCGCACATCAGCACGAAGACAGGTCACACACGTACGTTGAGTGTGCGTACACTCGCGCCAAGCGATGTCCGAGGCGCGCATGGGGATCACACAACCATCGGACGCCGAGCTGCTCGCTCGGCTCCGCAACGGGGATCGCGCGGCGTTCGCTCTGCTGCGGGCGCGGTACGCCCACACGATGCCTCGGCTCGCCGCCGACGGCTCGCCGGGCGGGCCGGCCGCGCTCGACGAGGTGCCCGAAGGGTTGCGGGGTGAGCCCGGTGGCGAGGCCGACCACGCGGACTGCGAGGTCGTCCTCGATGCCTACGCCGGCCTGAGCGAACGCGCCCGGGCGGTGTTGTGGCTGACCGAGGTCGAGGGCCTCCCGCTCGCGGCCGTCGGCCGCCGGCTGGGGATGCCGCCGGCGCCTGCCGCCGCCCTGGCGGCCCGGGCACGCCACCAGCTGCGTGATGCCTACCTCGGTGCCCGCTTGCGCGCCTCGCCCGACCCACGGTGCGGCCGGCCTCCCGCCTCGCGCCTCGTCGGCCACGTGCGCGACCGCCCGCGGGGCCGGTTCCGCACCGCCAGCGCGGTCCACGTCGAGGCGTGTTCGTCGTGCCGGTCGCTCGTCGCCGCCGTGGACGACGCCCCTCGCGAACTGGCCCGGGCCCTCGCTCTGCGGTCAGGGCCGCTCGTCGCGCCGGTCCCGTCCCCGGCCGCTGCACCTGCGTGCGCGCCCGCCGCGGCGGCGTCGAGCGCGAGCCGCCCGATGCGGGCCCTCGTCGGCGCGGCGCGCCACGGCCGCCACGTGATGGCGACGGCGCGGGGCGACCCAGCCCTCGCCGGCACCGTGGCGGTGGCGGTCGCGCTGGTGGTGGCGATGGTCGCCAGCGCGTTCGTCCCGCCTCGGATGCCCGCGGACCTGGCGTCGTCTGTCCCTCCGCCCACCGGCGGCGGCGTGGTCGCGCCGGCACCGCCTCCGC
>CAYUXB010000065.1:0-3219 GCA_964448525.1 uncultured Acidimicrobiaceae bacterium | reverse complement strand
GCCTCCGCCAGCACGCGGGGGCGTGGTCGCGCCGGCACCGCCTCCGCCAGAAGGCGGGGGCGTGGTCGCGCCGGCACCGCGTCCCTCCACCGCTCCGGGAGCCGCTCCGTCGACGTCGATCCCCGGCCCCGCTCCGGTGCGACCCGTGGACCCGTCGGCCAGATGGTCGGACGCCCAGGCCAGACCCGCACCCGGTCGGCCCGGTGTCGAGGCCTCGGGGCCGCCGGCGGCCGGACCGGAGGCGGCACCGCCGGTCGATCCTGACGTCGGTCACCGAGAGCTCTTCTCTGTCGACTTCTCCGTCGATGCGGTTCAGTTGCCCAACTTGCGGGCCCGCACGATCAGCGTGGGCGGTACCCAGCGCATCGCCTCGGACCAGGCCTCGCCGGCCTGGGTGCTGTCCGCCTGGGGCTCGAGCAGCGTGTCGACCCCGAACCCCGCCCTGTTCAGGCTCGCGAAGAGGCCGCTCAGCGTGACGACCCGATCGGGCTCGGAGCCGTTGCCGGCCACGGACCAGGGCACCGGCGTCGGATCCCACCAGGCGCGCCGCAGCACCGGCTCGCCGCCCGTCGGATCGAGCATCACGAACGCCGGGTGGGGCAGCGAGAACACGAACGGCCGGTCGCTGCGCAGCACCCGGTGGACCTGGCGGAACACCCGATCGAGGTCGTCCACCGTGGCGAGCCCGTAGGTGGACACGGCGACATCGACCGTGTCGGCTCGGACGAAGGCGAGCTCCGCCAGGGAACCGTGGTGCGTCTCGACGCGGACGCCCTCCCGCTCGGCTCGCTCCCGGGTCTCGGCGAGGTTGGTGGTCTGGTCGTCGACGGCGATGACCCGGGCGCCGGCCTTCGCCAGCGCGACGGCACCCGCACCGGCCCCGCAGGCCAGCTCGAGCACCCGGCGACCCTCGACGTGGCCGAGCAGCTTGAGCTCGGCTTCGGTGGGAATCCCGGGGCCGTAGCGCACGACGTCGTGGTCGAGAGTGGCGCCTGCCGCGCCGGCGAGCGAGAAGCGGGTCCAAGCCATGGCCTCAGTCTGGCGCGCCGCGCACGGCCGTGCCGGAGGGTGGTGCTGCGGGCGTGGTCCGTGCCGGAGGGTTCCCGGATGCGGCGGGATCGTGGGAGTGCAAGACTTCTGCCGGCCCATGTCGTCCGACATCTCACGCGGAGTCACGGGGCTACGGCCACCGGCAGGCGGTGCCCCGGGCGAGGGGGCGAATCGCAACGGCGCGCCCGTCGACAGGTCGACCGTGGGCATGGCTCGGTTGGTCGAGGGCTTCAACCGGTTGCGGCGCACCGACGACATCGTCCGGGCCATGCTCGACGAGGGCATCGCTCTGGTGCGGGGACGCTCCGCCTCGTTGCACGTGGTGGCCGACGACGTCGACGAGCTGGTCGTGGCCGGTGCGACCGGGGTGCCGATCGACGAGGTGAGCGAGCGGTTCGGTCGCATCCCGCTGTCGTCGTCGCTGCCGGCGGCGGAGGTGGTCAGGACGGGCGAGACCGTCGTCGTCACCTCCGACGCCGAGCGCCGCTCCCGGTATCCCGACCTCGACGCCGCCCGCCTCGACTACGACGCGACGTTCGTCGTCCTCCCGCTCAAGGATGCCGAGGGGCGCCCGTTCGGGTCGATGGGGGTGGGCTTCGGTGGGGACCGCACGGTCGACGCGGCCGACCGCGACCTGCTGCGCGACGTCGCGGCCCACTGTGCCCTCGCCCTCGACCGGGCGCGCCAGGCCGACGCGGCCGAGCGGGCCCGGGAGCACCTCGAGTTCCTGGACGCCCTCGGCGCGACGCTCTCGTCCAGCCTCGACCTCGACACCGCCCTGGCTCAGCTCACCGAGATGACCGTGCCCCGCATCGCGGACTGGTGCATCGTGCGCCTGCTGGTCACCCCGGGCAGCCCGCGTCCGCGGGTCGGGGCCAGCCACGTCGACCCGACGCAGATCGATCACCTCCGCCGGCTGACGGAGCGCATCCCACGCGATCTCGGCGGTGTGGCCGAGCTGGGCGACGCACTGGCGGCGAGGCGACCGCTCATCCGCAAGTCCCGGGCGGCGGCGATGCTGCGCCCCTTGTTCGACGATCCGGACGACCGCGAGGCCATGGACGCGGTGGGCGTCGACTCGCTCGCCGTGTTCCCCCTGCATGCCCGCGATCGGCTGCTCGGGGCCATCGCGTTCGGCAACCGGCCGGGACGGCCGCTCCACCGCACCGATGTCGAGCTCGCCAAAGCGGTGGCGTCGCGCGCTGCCGTCATCGTGGACAACGCCCGGCTCTTCAACGATCAGGCCCGGGTGGCGCGAGCGCTGCAGGACAGCCTCCTGCCGAGCAGCCTGCCCGCCATCCCCGGTATCGAGCTGGGGGCGCGCTACCGAGCCGCGGGCCAGGGTCTGGAGGTTGGGGGCGACTTCTACGACGCCTTCCAGGCCGACGCCAACTGGTGGATGTTCGCCGTCGGCGACGTGCGCGGCCACGGGGTCGAGGCGGCCGCGACCACGGGGCTGGTGCGCCACACGATCCGGGCATCCGCGATGTCGGGCGTCATGCCGTCCGCCGTCCTCGGGCGTCTCAACGAGATGCTGCTGCGCAGCGACGCGGAGCGCGAGGAGATGGGCGAAGACAGCCTGCCCGTCAGCCCCCGCTTCTGCACCGTGCTGGTGGGGGCGGTGCAGGCGTCGGTGCGCGGCGTCGACATCATCGTGTGCTCGGGCGGTCACCCGTTGCCGCTCGTGCGCCGGTCGACGGGCGAGGTCGTGCCGGTGGGCGTGCCGGGCACGCTGCTCGGCGTGGCGTCGACCGACAACGTGTCGCTGTCGGACACGGTGGTGCACCTCGATCCCGGCGAATCGCTCGTCTGCTACACCGACGGGCTGTCCGATCGGCGGTCGGGTCGGCGGGTCTTCGGCGAGGAAGGCATCGTCAAGGCGATCTGCCAGGGCAAGGGCATGTCTGCGAGCGAGCTCGCCCGGCACATCGAGACCGAGGCCCTCGTCTTCGTCGACGACGAGCCCGTGGACGACATGGCGGTGCTCACGCTGCGGGCAGCCCCCCGAAGCTGACCGGGAGAGCCACCGCGGCCACCCGGCGCCCGAGCGCGCCTCGGCCCCGCGCTCGTCCGCCCGGAGGGGCGGCGGTTGCGGGGCCGTCGGGTCGCCGCGCCGTTGCGGCAGACCGTCGCCGACGCTGACGCCGTCCTGCCATGGCGGCTCGTGTG
>CAYUXB010000064.1:0-15990 GCA_964448525.1 uncultured Acidimicrobiaceae bacterium | reverse complement strand
GCACCTGACGGGCCACGCTCTACGCTGCGTATCTCCCCAGGTCACAGCACAGGAGGCACGGACCGGTGATCACGTTGGTGCTGGGCGGCACGCGCTCGGGCAAGTCGGAGGTGGCCGAGTCGCTGGTGGCCGGCACCTCCGCTCCGGTCACCTACGTCGCCACCGGACGGGTCACCGACGACGACATGGCGGCTCGGATCGCCACCCACCGGGCGCGTCGACCGGCCGCGTGGGCCACGGTCGAGGCCGCCACCGATCTCGTCGGGGTGCTGACGGGCCTCACCGGCCACGTGCTCGTCGACTCCCTGGGCACGTGGGTCGCCGGCCACGACGACCTGGCCCCCGACGCCGACGTGCTGTGCGCCGCTCTGCGATCCCGGGCGGCCGCGGGCGACGGGGACACCGTGGTCGTGTCCGAGGAGGTGGGGCTCGGTGTCCATCCGACCACCGAGGCCGGCCGGCGCTTCGCCGACGCGCTCGGCTCCCTGAACCGGACCGTGGCCGAGGTGGCCGACCGCGTGCTGCTCGTCGTCGCGGGGCGGGTCCTGCCCCTCGAGCGCGCCACCGGGCCGGCGGCCTGATGCGTGCCGCCCTCGGATTCCTCACGATCGTCGGCGGGGCCGCAGCTCCCGACCGCCGGGCGCCTGCCTGGTTCGGCCTGGTCGGCGCCCTCGTGGGGCTGGCTGTCGGCGCGGTGTGGTGGGGCGCGAGCGAGCTCTGGCCCCCGCTGCTCGCCGCGTTGATCGCCGTAGGCGTCGATGCCCTGCTCACCGGCATGCTCCACCTCGACGGTCTGGCCGACAGCGCCGACGGGCTGCTGCCGCCCGTCGACCGCGCCCGGCGACTCGCCATCATGGCCACGCCGGACATCGGCGCGTTCGGCGTGGTGACCGTGCTGCTCGTGCTGGTCGCCCGAGTGGGTGCGCTGGCCGCCCTCACCCCCGACCCGCTGCTCCTCGCCGGATTGTGGGCCGGAGCACGGGCCGGCATGGCGCTGACCATGGCGCTGGTGCCCTACGCCCGCGCCAGGGGTGCGGCCTCGGGCTTCGCCGACCGGCGGACGGGTCCTGCGGCCGCGACGCTCGTCGTCGCCCTCGCGCTGGTCGTCGCCACGCTCGGCGGATGGGCCGGGCCTGCCGCCGCCGCCGCACTCGTCGTGGGCTTCGCCGCCGTCGTCGGCGCGGCGGTCCGCCGCCTGGGCGGCTACACCGGCGACGTCCTCGGCGCCGCCGGTGTCGTGGCCGAGACGGTGGGGCTCGTGGTCGCGGCGGCACGGTGGTGAGCCGCTCCCCTTCGGCGCGCCGCCGGGGCCGGCGTGCGCTCGGCGCGGCGTCCGGCCTCGTGCTCGATCGGCTCCTCGGCGAGCCTCCCGTCCCCGGGCACCTGCACCCCGTCGCGCTGCTCGGCCGGGGGGTCACCGCGCTCGAGACCCGGATCTACGACGATCGCCGGACGCCGGGGGTGGCGTTGGCGGCCGCCGGTGTCGGCGCCGCCGGGCTCGTCGGCGCCGCCCTCCGCTCGCCGGCCGCCGCGGCCTACCTGTCCACCTCCGGACGGGGCCTGCACGACGCGGCGCGGGCGGTCGCCGCCGCGCTCGACGCCGACGACCTGAACGGGGCGAGGGCGCTGCTCCCGTCCCTCGTCGGCCGCGACCCCCGCCACCTCGACGCGGCCGCCATCGCCCGCGCCGTCGTCGAGTCCGTCGCCGAGAACACCACCGACGCGATCATCGCCCCGGCGCTGTGGACCGCGGCGGCCGGCTCGGTCGGCGCCTTCGTCCACCGGGCCGGCGACACGATCGACTCGATGGTCGGCTACCGCGACGACCGCTATCGCAACTTCGGCACCCCGGCCGCCCGCCTCGACGACGTGCTGGCCTGGATCCCCGCCCGCGTCACCGTGGCGCTGGTCGCCCTCGCCCGCCCCCGGCGTGCCGCCGCGGTGGCCCGCACCGTGCGCGCCGACGCCCGTCACCACCCGTCACCGAACGCCGGGGTGGCCGAAGCCGCGTTCGCGGCGGCCCTCGGCGTGCGCCTGGGCGGCGCCGCGAACCGCTACGGCGGCGGCGTCGTCGACGTTCGGCCCGCCCTCGGCGCGGGGCGGGCGCCGGACGCGGCCGACGTGCACGCCGCCATCGCCCTGTCGCGCGACGTGACCTACCTGCTCGCCGGGTTGCTCGCCGCGGCCGGCGGCATCGCCGTGGCCGCCGACCGGCGGCGGGCCCGACGCCCGGGGGGCGGAGCGTGACCTCGCCCACCGATCCCGACATCCGGCCCGCGACGGGCGCACCCGCCATCCCGCCCGCGGGCGGCCACGGCGGCGACGGGCCCCGGGTCGCGGCGGCGCTCGGGATCGACCCCGCCGACATCCTCGACCTGTCGGCGAGCCTGAACCCGTTCGCCCCCGACGTACCCGCGCTCGCCGGGCGACACCTCGGCACGATCCGCCACTACCCCGACGTCGACACGGCCGAAGCCCTGCTGGCCGAGGGCCTGGACCTGCCGCGGGAGCGCCTGGTCCTCACCGCCGGCGGCGCCCAGGCGATCGCCCTCGTGGCCGGGCTGCTCGGGTCCGGGTGGGTCGACGAGCCCGACTTCTCGCTGTACCGCCGCCACCTCCCCCGCCTCGAACGGGCCGCCCCCCGCTGGCGCTCGGACCCGCACAGCCCGTCCGGCCTGCTCGCCGATCCGGAGGATCGGGCGGGGGTGTGGGACGAGGCGTTCCTGCCCCTCGCCGCCGGGGTGTGGACGCGCGGCCGCCCGGGGTGGACGGTCGGGTCGCTGACCAAGGCCTACGCCTGCCCCGGCCTGCGGCTGGGCTACGCCGTGGCGCCTGACGACCGGGCCGCAGCCGACCTGCGCCGCGCCCGTCCCGGCTGGGCCGTCGACTCCGTGGCGTGCGCGGTGCTGCCCGAGCTGCTCGCCCTCGCCGATCCGCCCGGCTGGACCGTGGCCATCGGCCGGGCCCGCGCCGAGCTCAGCGGCGTCCTCGACGACCACGGGCACCGGACCCTGCCGTCCGACAGCCCGTGGGTCCTCGTCCCGGCCGCGGCCGGCCTGCGTGACGCTCTCGCCCGGCGGGCCGTCGTGGTGCGGGACTGCTCGTCCTTCGGCCTGGCCGACCACGTGCGCATCGCGGTGCCCGACGCCGAGGGGCTCGACCGCCTGGACCGGGCGTTGCGGGACGTCACGGCGGCTCGTGGGGATGCGTCATGATTGGCGACGTTTCCCTGGGGCTCCCCGACCGGTGACAGGATGCCGCTGACCATGACCTCGACCACGCCTCCCAGCCTCTTTTCGACCGACCTCCCCGTCGACGCCGTGCTCTTCGCCCCCGCTGTGGTCGTCGATCCGCCCGCGCCCGAGCCCGGTGTCGCAGCCCGTCCGGCGCCGGGCGTCCGCCGTCTGGTCGACGCGCTCGCCCGCGTCGGCATCGCGGCCCACGTCCTCGTTCCTCGCCACCAGGCCGATGGGCACCAGCGCAACGGGCTCGGCGACACCGAGGCCCTCGGCGAGCACCTCGCCGCCGCCGGCCTCGCGTCGGACCGGCTCACCCTCGTGGGCGCCGACGCCACGGTGCCCGGCACCTCCCGAGCCCGCACGCTGGTCGTCACGCCCTGCCCCGAGATGGCGTCGGGCATGACGTCGGCGGGCCATCCCGTCCTCGTGGTCGACCAGGGCCCGGTGCACGACGTCGTGCTCCGCTGGCTCGCCGGCCGGGTCGGCCACTTCGCGGCGGCCGCCACGCTCGTGGGCTCGCCTGACCGGGCGGCAGCCGACGCCAGCCGCTCTCGCCAGCTGCGCCTGACCAAGCCACCGGGTTCGCTCGGCCGGCTGGAGGACCTGGGCGCGCACCTCTCGGGTATCGCCGGCGAGTGCCCGCCGCCGCTCCCCGACCCGGCCGCCACCGCCGTGTTCGTGGGCGACCACGGCGTGCACGCCCAAGGCGTCTCCCCGTGGCCGCAAGAGGTCACGACCCAGATGGTCGCCAACTTCGTGGCCGGCGGCGCGGCGGTGAACGTCTTCGCCCGGCAGGTCGGCTCGCGCGTCGTCGTCGTCGACGTCGGCATGGTCGGCGACGCCGAGGCGGCGCCCGAGACCGGCGACGCGGACCGCCCTCGCCTGCTCCGCCGCAAGGTGCGACGCGGCACCGGCGATCTGTCCACCGGCGCGGCGATGA
Source organism: uncultured Acidimicrobiaceae bacterium (assembly GCA_964448525.1). GTDB lineage: Bacteria > Actinomycetota > Acidimicrobiia > Acidimicrobiales > VFJN01 > ZC4RG19. The sequence goes on along the minus strand of CAYUXB010000064.1, from coordinate 11,811 downwards.
CCGTCGAAGAGGCACGCCGCGCCCTCGACGTCGGCGCCGAGGTGGCCGCCATGCTGGTGTCGGGTGGAGCGCGGTGCCTGATCACGGGCGACATGGGCATCGCCAACACGACCGCGTCCGCCGCGCTCGTGGCCAGCCTGACCGACCGCCCCGCCACCGCGGTCACCGGCCGGGGCACCGGCATCGACGACCACCTGCTCACCCGCAAGACCGCGCTGGTGGCGGCCGCCGCGGCACGGGCCCGCTACGAGCACGGCGGCGACGCGCTGGCCGTGCTCGCCGAGGTGGGCGGCCTCGAGCACGCCGCCCTCGCCGGTTTCGTGGTGGGCGCGGCGGCGCAGCAGGTGCCGGTGATCGTCGACGGCGTCATCGCCGCGGCGGCCCTGCTGGTCGCGAGCCGCCTGGTGCCCGGAGTCGAGGAGTGCGTCATCGCCGGCCACCGCTCGGTGGAGCCCGGTGCCTCCGCGGTCCTCGACCTCCTCGGCCTGGCTCCCGTCGTCGACCTGGGCCTGCGCTTGGGCGAGGGGACGGGCGCCGTGCTGGCGCTGCCCCTCGTCGAGGCGGCCGCCCGGGTGCTCCGCGAGATGGCGACGTTCGAGGACACCGGCATCGCCGGGTCCGGGTGACCCGCGCCTCCCGGTCGGTGCCACCGCCGGCTGACGCCGCAGCACTAGTGTGAAGCCCTCGTGTCCGACCGTTTCCACCAGCCCGAGGGCTCATCGGCCGGCGACCGGCGGCGGGTCTTCATCCCTTCTCCGTCCGGCGCTCCGGGCCGCTCCGGCACCGACCGGCCGGCCGCGCCTCCTCGGCCTCGCCGGGCCCCCGCACCGCCGCCGCCCGGCCGTCCCCCGGCGTCGCGGTCGCGCCCCGGCGGGCCCGGTGGCCCCCCGCGGTCGGCTCCGCCGCGGCGCGGCCGGGCCGACGGTCCCTGGTTCCGCCGGGTGCGCTGGCGGCGGGTGGTGGCCGTCGTCGCCATCCTCGTCGTGCTGGGCCTGTTGGGCGGCTTCCTCTACGCCCGCAGCATCTTCAACCGCATCGACCGCGTCGAGGTCAGCCAGTCGCTCACGTCGTCCGACCACGGCACGAACTACCTGATCGTCGGGTCCGACTCGCGGGAGAACGTGAACCAGGAGGGCGACGCAGGCTTCAACGGCGCCGACGGGCCGACGGGCCAGCGCGCCGACACGATCATGTTGCTGCACCTCGAGGGCGGCTCGGCGCAGATGCTGTCGATCCCTCGCGACCTGTACGTGCCGATCGCCGGCACCGACCGCAGCCAGAAGATCAACGCCGCCTACAACGGCGGCCCCACCCAGCTCGTCAACACGGTGACCGAGAGCCTGGGCATCCCGGTCGACCGCTACATGGAGGTCGACTTCGTCAGCTTCGCCGGCCTGGTCGACGGCCTGGGCGGCATCACGATCGACTTCCCGCTGCCGGCGCGCGACACCCACTCGGGCCTGTGGGTCCCGCAGACGGGCCTGGTCGAGCTCAACGGCGAGCAGGCACTCGCCTACGTCCGTTCCCGCAACTTCGAGCAGATGCAGCCGAGCGGCGAGTGGGTGAAGGACCCGACCGCCGACCTCGGACGCATGATGCGCCAGCGCACCTTCCTCACCGAGGTCATCGGCAAGCTCAGCGACACGCGCAATCCGCTGTCGCTCGCCGGCGCCGCCGGTGACATGTCCACCGGCCTGCGCATCGACGACGAGATGTCCTTCTTCGACGCGGTGCGGCTGGGTTGGGGCATGCGGGGCAAGACCCCCGAGGCCCTCGACCTGAGCCCCGCCCTGTCCGACGACCGCAACGACTCCGGCGCGGTGCTCATCCTCGACGAGGACGCGGCGGCGCCCATCCTCGACAACGTGCGCTGAGCCCGGTCGCGCCATCCGGCGGGGTGGGCCTCAGGGCAGCAGGGCGCCCGGGTTGAGGATGCCGTCGGGGTCGAGGGCGGCTTTGATCGCCCGCATCGCCCGGACCTCGGCCGGCGAGCGGTCCCGTTCCAGCCAGCGGCGCTTCAGGGTGCCGATGCCGTGCTCGGCGCTGATCGAGCCGCCCCGCTCGACGACGAGGGTCAGCACCACGTCGTCGACCCCCTCGTCGTCGGCCGGGGGACCCACGACGTTGACGTGCACGTTGCCGTCGCCCACGTGGCCGAACAGCAGGGTCGTCGCTCCCGGGCGGACCGCGGCCACCCGCTCGGTCACCTCGTCGCAGAAGTCGGCGAGCTCGGCCGCAGGCAGCGTGACGTCGAGCTTGTGCACGACGCCGAGGGGCGCCCCGGCCTCGCTGTGGGCCTCGCGCCAGCGCCACAACCGCGCCCGGTCGGCCCGTTCGGTCGCGACCGCCGCATCGAGCACACCCGAGCGGTCGGCCACGGCGCCAGCCAGCGCGTCGGTGGGGTCGGCGGCGGCCGCCACCTCGACCAGCAGGTAGGCGCCGGCGGTGGGGGCGACGGGCGGGGGCGCGGCCAGGAAGTCGGCCACGAGCCGCAAGCTCGGACCGGTCATCATCTCGAGCGCCGCCACGTCGGGGAGCGTGCGTCGCAGGTCGGCGGCGAGGGCCACGGCGTCGCCCGCCGTCTCCATCCCCACCAGCGCGGTCACCACCGCGGCCGCGGGCGCGACGAGCCGCAGCCGCGCCGCGGTGACGATGCCGAGCGTCCCCTCGCTCCCGCACAGGAGCTGGGCGAGGTCGTAGCCGGTGTTGTCCTTCACCAGGCCACCGAGGCGGCTGATGCGGGCCCCCGTGCCCAGCACGGCGTCGACGCCGAGGAGCTGCGCGCGCATCGCCCCGTGGCGCACCACGTGGAGACCGCCCGCGTTGGTCGAGACCATGCCGCCCACGGTCGCCGACGCGCGCGCGCCGATGTCGACGCCGAAGGCCAGCCCGGCGGTGGCCGCGTGGGCGGCCAGCGCCGCGAGGGTGACCCCGGCCCCCGCCGTGACCTGGCCGGCCAGCTGGTCGACGGTGCCGAGGTCGTCGAGTCGGACGAGGCTGACCACCACCTCGCCGGCGAGCGGCACACCGCCCGCCACCAGGCCGGTGTTGCCGCCCTGGGGGACGAGTGCCACGCCGTGCTCACGGGCGAGGCCGACCACGGCAGCCACCTCGTCGGTCGACCCCGGGCGCACGACCGCCGGCGTCGTGCCGGTGAACCGGCGGGTCCAGTCGGTGACGTAGGAGGCCGTGACCCCCGGGTCGACCAGCACGTGGGCGTCGCCGACGACCGTCCGACAGGCAGCCACGAACTCGGCGACGACGGCGAGCGACGGGTGCGGCACGAGGGCGAACCTACCGACCGGCCCCGCCGTTCGGACTCAGGCCGCTCCGGGAACGATGCGGCCCTCCGCCTCGCCGAGCGTGATCGTCACGCCGGGGGCGACCTCGGCGTTCGCCCGCAGCACGACCTCGTCGCCATCGGCGAGGAAGGTGCGCTCGACGCCGGCGACGGCCAGCGGCTCGGCGCCGCCCCGTGTCATCTCGATGAGGCTGCCCTCGCTGCCCCGCTCGCGCCCCGAGACGGTGCCCGACGCCAGCAGGTCGCCCGTGCGCAGGTGGGCGCCGTTGACGGTCAGGTGGGCGATCTGCTGGGGCAGCCGCCAGTAGAGGTCGGCGAACGAGGTGCGGCTGACCACCTCGGCACCGGTGCCGCCCGCCGGGCGCAACTCGACCGACAGGTCGATGGCGAGCCCCCAGTCCTCGTCGAGCCGGAGGTAGGGGAGCGGCTCGGGCTGCTGCGGCGGGCCCGGAACCCGGCAGCTCGCGAGGGCGTCGAGCGGGGTGATCCAGGCCGACAGCGTCGTGGCGAAGGACTTGCCGAGGAACGGCCCGAGCGGCTGGTACTCCCACGCCTGGATGTCGCGGGCCGACCAGTCGTTCACGAGCGCCAGCCCGAAGACGTGACCGGCCGCCTCCCCCACCGGCACCGGGCGCCCCGGGACGGAGGGCACGCCCACCACGGCCCCCACCTCCAGCTCGATGTCGAGGCGCTCGCTGGGTCCGAACACGACGTCGTCGCCGGACCGGCGCTGCCCCGCCGGGCGCGCCACCGGCGTGCTCGACACGACCACGGTGCCCGCCCGCCCGTGGTACGCGACTGGGAGGTGCCGCCAGTTGGGCAGCAACGGGTCGCCGCCGGGGCGGAACAGGCGGCCGAGGTTGGTGGCGTGCTCGAGCGAGCTGTAGAAGTCGACGTAGTCGGCCACCTCGATCGGCAGGTGCAGCGTCGCCGCCGCGAGGGGCACGAGCGCCGGCTCGACCCGCGACCGGGCGCCGGCGTCGCACACCAGATCGGTGACGCGCTCGCGCACGGCGCGCCAGCGCTCGGGGCCACGAGCCATGAAGGCGTTGAGCGACGGGCGGGCGAAGGTGCCCGCCGCGCCCTCGTCGAGGTCGCTGACGCCGGACGCGGCCAGCTGCGCCAGGTCGAGCACCCAGTCGCCGATCCGCGCCCCGACGCGGCGCGGGCCGTCGCCGAGCGAGAACACCCCGTAGGGCAGGTGCTCGGCCGAAAAGCCGGAGCCGTCGGCGCCCGGCACCCAGGAGGTCAGCACGGTGGCCTCACCGCAGCCCCCGGGAGACGAGCCCCGCGGGCTCGTCGATCGAGCACGTGCCGATGGACGTCAGGCAACCGGGCACCTCCGAGGGGCGGAGGTTAGTGTCCGGTCGACGGTGACGCCGCGCAGCCATCCGACCGAGGAGGTTCCCGTGACGTACTACCGCCGGGTCGGTGACGTCCCGCCCAAGCGCCACACGCAGTTCCGCTCCCCCGACGGCGACCTCTATGCCGAGGAGCTGATGGGCTCGGACGGGTTCTCGTCCGCCTCGTCGCTGCTCTACCACCGACGGCCGCCCACCGCCCTGCTGGCCGCCGAGGCAGTCACGGATGACGTCGACGGCGATCTCGCCCCCAACGTGCCGCTCCTCCCCCGCCACCTGCGGACGACCGAGCTGCCCCCCGGCGGCGACATGGTGACCGGTCGGCACCTGTTGCTCGCCAACGACGACGTGCGGCTGCTGGTGGTGCAGGCCACCGGCGCGAGCGGGCTGTACCGCGACGCCGCCGGCGACGAGGTCGTCCACCTGCGCGCCGGGTCCGCCCGCCTGGACTCCTCCTTCGGGGTGCTCGACTGCGCGGCCGGCGACTACGTCGTGGTGCCGACCGGCACCACCCACCGCTGGGTGCCGACCTCGGACCAACCTGTCGCCGCCCTGGTGATCGAGGCCCGCGGCCACGTGGGACCACCCGACCGCTACCTCTCGCCCACCGGCCAGTTCCTCGAGCACAGCCCCTACTGCGAGCGTGACCTCCACGCGCCCGATTCGCCGCTGGTGGTCGACGATCCCGACCTCGACGATGCCGGGGGCTCCGACGGCGACGGGTTCGACGTCGTGGTGCGCCACCGTTCGGGGATCACCCGCTACCGGTACGCCCACCATCCGTTCGACGTCGTGGGCTGGGACGGCTGCCTGTACCCGTACCGCCTCTCGATCCACGACTTCGAGCCGTTGACCGGCCGGGTGCACCAGCCCCCACCGGTGCACCAGACCTTCGCCGGGCCGGGCTTCGTCGTGTGCAGCTTCGTGCCCCGCAAGCTCGACTACCACCCGCTGGCCGTCCCGGCCCCGTACAACCACGCCAACGTCGACAGCGACGAGGTCCTGTACTACTGCGACGGCGACTTCACCAGCCGCAAGGGGTCGGGCATCGCGGCCGGGTCGATCAGCCTGCACCCGGGCGGCTTCACCCACGGGCCCCAGCCCGGCAGCGTCGAGGCGTCGCTCGGGCGCGACGTCACCGACGAGGTCGCGGTGATGATCGACACCTTCGCGCCGTTGGCGCTGGGCTCGGCCGCGCGCGCCTGCGACGATCCCGCCTACGCGTGGAGCTGGGCGCGCTGAGCCGTGACCGCCTGGGGTGTCAACCGGGAGAGACGACCTCGGCGACCAGCGTGCGGTCGACGACGCCCACCTCGGACGCGGGCTCCTCGTAGCGCACGGCACCCGCGGCGATGAGCGATTCCTGGATGCGGGTGGTGGTGCCTGTGCGCAGCTCCCAGTCGAACAGCAACGGTGGCCCGGCCGCGAGGTCGTCCTCCGCCACATCGAGGGCCTCGGCGAGCGCCGGGACCGCCTCGTCGCTGTAGCCGTCGGGCAGGTGCGTGTTGATCGTGCGGACGATCGCCCGTACGTACGCCTGCCCGACCGCCCGCTCGGCGCCGAGCAGACGCGGTGACACGACCGTGCCGTCGATGGGCTCGGTGCCCGGCAGGGTGGCGACGAGGCGCAGCGCCGGGTCGTCCGCGACCTCCGCGTTGACAGGCTCCGGCAGCCACGCGGCGCCCACCTCGGCACTGAGCAGGCGGGCCGCCGCGTCGGACGCCGGTGCCTCCACGAGCGCGACCGAGTTCACGCTCAACTCGTTCTGGCTGAGGGTGAGGTCGATCGGGTAGAGCGCGCTGCTGTCCATGCCGCCGGGCAGCAGCACCGTCTGGGACCTGACGTTCTCCCACTTGCCTTCCTCGTCGATCAGGTCGGCCCGCAGCCAGAGGCCCGCCTGGGCGACCTCGAGGTCGGCGGGCGACCGGGTGACCGGGCCGCCGAGCACGAGCCTGGCCGGCAGGCCCTCGTGCACGGCGTCGAAGAACGGGGCGTCGATGCCGCCGACGACGACGTCGACCTCGCCGGCGGCCATGGCGGCGTACGCGGCGTCCGCGTCGAGATCCACGATCTCGACCTGCAGGTTCTCGGCCTCGAACTCGCCAAGGGCATCGGCGAGCAGCAGGGGTGCAACGGCCTCCGAACGGATGGACGCCGCGACGCGCACCGTCGCCGGCGCGGGGAGCGGGGCCGCCCCCGGTTCGCCCGGCTCGCAGCGGGCCAGGGTGCGGTCGAGGCCGACGTCGCTGGGGTCGGTCACCGACGCGTCGTCGCAGCCGTCGTCGAGGTCGTCGGCGTCGGGGATCTGCGGGCTCGGCGACTCCGGCACGATGGCCACATCGTCCTCCTCGCCGGCGCGGATGTAGCCCACCACAGCGAGCACCAGCGCGACGACCAGGGCGAGCGCCCACAGGATGGTGCGGCGGGTCGAGGAACGCACAGGTGACTCCCCCAGTCGTGCGGTGGATGGCGGGGCGCCGGCGGGCGCCCGGGTCAGGCCGGGACGGTGGCCAGCGACGCCGACACGAAGTCGGCGATGCCCTTGTCGAGATGGTCGCGGCGCAGCAGCGTGCGGGCCACGACGTCGGCCCCGCGCTCCTCGAGCACCGTCGCGAACCGGTCGAGCGCCTTGCCGGCGTGGACGGCGTAGGTCATGAACGCGGCGACGCGCTTGCCGTCGACCACCGGCATGGCCTTGATGCGACCGGCACGCCCGGGCCGGTGCCCGAACAGGATGAGGCCGTCGACCCAGGTGCCGACGAACGCGATGTCGGCCTCGGCGAGATCCTTCAGCCCGATGTCGCTGATCGGGTACACGGAGACCTCGACGCCGTGGGCGGCGACCTCCTCCGCGACGAGGCGCGCGGCCCTGGCCGTGTTGCCCGTGAGGCTCTCGTAGATGACCACCGCTCGCATGGGCGCCAGTCTGGCAGAGGTCACGCACGACAGCAGAAAAGCGACCGTCGGACCATCGCCACGGCGCGGTGCCGGCCTCACTACGATCGGCCGGGACCTCCGCACAGCCAACCACTGGGGCGAACATGCCGTTCCCCACCGTCGCCTTCGCGGTCTTCTTCGTCGCCGCCTTCACGGCCAACTGGCTGCTGCGCCCACACCACCTCGTGTGGCGGGCGACGATGATCGTGTTCAGCCTCTACTTCTGCGGCTGGGTCGATCCGTGGTTCGTGCTGGTGGTGGTGGGCTCCGCTGCCATCAACGGGGCGCTCGCCGCCGCCACCCACCGGGCGATGCGGCACGGGTCCCCGACGGTCGAGAGCCGGCGCCTCGTCCGGGTCGCCGTGGGCGCCGACCTCGCCGTGCTGGGTCTGTTCGCGTACCACGGGTTCCTGCTCGACTCCGTCGTCGAGGCGCTGGGCGCTGTGGGCCTCGATCGCACGGCACCGGTCCTCGGCCTGCTCGTCCCCGTGGGCATCTCGTTCTTCACCCTGCACGCCATCAGCTATGTGGTCGACGTCGGGCGGGGCGACGTCGAGCCGGTCCCGTTCGTCGACCTGCTGCTCTACCTCGCGTTCTTCCCCCACATGATCGCCGGTCCGGTGGTGCGGGTCGACGAGCTGGTGCCCCAGTTCCACGAGAGGCCCGACCCCCGCCACGTCCCGGCCACCGACGCCTTCGTCCTGATCGGCGTCGGCCTGTTCAAGTTCGTCGTGATCGCCGGCTACCTGGGCCGTGAGCTGATCGACCCCGCTTTCGCCGACCCGGGCGCCGCCGGTGGGTTCGAGCTCCTCGTGGCGACGTACGCGTTCGCCGTGCAGGTCTACGCGGCGTTCTCGGGGGCGACCGACATCGCGGTCGGCTGCGGCCTGCTGCTCGGTGTCCACTATCCGCTGGCGTTCGACGCGCCGTACCGGGCGATGTCGGTGCGCGAGTTCTGGGAGCGCTGGAACGTCACCCTGTCGCGCTGGCTGCGCGACTACCTGTACATCCCGCTCGGCGGCAGCCGGGGCGCGGCCACGACCACCTATCGGAACCTGGTCGTCACCATGGCGCTCGGCGGGCTCTGGTACGGGGCAGGCTGGCAGTTCCTCGTGTGGGGTGGGCTGCACGGCCTGTTCCTCGTGGGCGAGCGCGCCGCGTCGGCCTGGTTCGCCGAGCGGCGCGAGGCTCCCCTGCTCCCCGAGCCGGTGTCGGCGGCGCTGCGCTGGGTGCTCACGTTCAACCTGGTCTGCCTCGCCTGGGTGTTCTTCCGGGCCGGGTCGGTCGGCACCGGGCTCGAGGTCCTCGGTCGCATCGCCACGCTGGCCGGCGGCCAGGCGGGTGTCGTCAGCCTGGTGGCGGTGGTCGTCGTGGTGGCCGTGCTCGTGAGCCAGTTCCTGACCGACCGCCGCACGCTGCCCGCCCGGGCGCGCTTCTCCGGCCTCACCCCGGTCGCCCAGGTCGTGATCCTCGCCCTCGTGCTCACCGCCGTCGGTGCCCTCGGCCCCGACGGCGACGCGCCCTTCCGGTACCTGCCGTTCTGATGGCCTCCCGCACCCGCCCCCGCGGTCGCACCCGGCCCCGCAACGGCGACGGCTCCGCCGACGACGCCGAGCCGGGCCGCGAGCCGATCCCGCCCGGGTGGCCGGGTGAGGATCCCACCCTGCCCGACGACCTGGGCACGCTCGGGGGCCGCCCGCCACGTTCGACGCGGCGCGCCCTCGCCCGCCACGCGGATGCCGTCGTCGACCCCGCCGACGACGGGGTGGGCCCTCCGTCGCCCCGCGAACCGCACCGTCGCGAGCGCTTCGGGCTCGCTCACGACCATCCGCACCACGGGCACGGCCACGACCGCGCCCGCAACCGGGACCGCGACGACCTCGACGGGCGGGCCGCGGTCGTCGACCGGCGCGCCTCCGAGCGCCTCGACCTCGACAGGCCGGGCACCGAGCGACGCGACCCCGACCGCCGCGAGCCCGAGAGCGATGCCCAGGACCACGACTTCGACGACGACGGGCTCGACCTGATCGCCGGTGTGCAACCGGCCGGCCGGGTGCTGGTCGTCATGGTCGCGGCACTCGTCCTGGCGATGCTGATCAACGCCGACGCCCTCGTCGAGCGGGCCGAGCGCAAGCCGCCCGGCGCCGAGCGCGACCGTTCGCTCGCCATCTGGCACCCGGTGCAGGACGTCAGCCACGTGCTGCAGCTCTACCGCGTCCGCCAGGTCGCGGACTGGATCGCGGGTGGGGACGACGACGAGCCTGCCGCCGCCCCGCGTTCCGATCGGGAGAGCCGCCAGGCTCCCCGCAGCGCGCCGGCCGACCCGCTCGACAGCACCGACACCGGCGCCGACGCGCCGGACCGAGCCGGTGACGACCAGACGGTCGGTCTGCGCACGCCCACCGAGGACGAGCCGCTGCGCCTGCTGGTGGCCGGGGACTTCACCGCCCAGGTGCTCGGCGATTCGCTCGACCGGGCCTCGGCCGCAACCGGGGTCGTCGACGCCACCGTGCACTACGAGTCCGCGTCGGGACTGACCCGGCCGGACTACTTCGACTGGCCAGCCACGCTCGAGGAGGACGTCGACGAGCACGATCCCGAGGTCCTCGTCCTCGTGGTCGGCGTCAACGACGCCCAGGGCATCGTCACCGCCGAGGGCGCCCCCGCCCAGCTCGACGACCCCCGGTGGGGCGAGGAGTACCACCGGCGTGTCGCGGCGCTGATGGACCAGCTCCGTGCCGACGACCGCATGCTGGTGTGGGTCGGGCAGCCGCCGATGCGCGACGGCGACTTCGCGGCCCGCATGTCCGCCCTCAACCAGGTCTACGCCGAGCAGGCGGCCGTGCGCCCCTGGGTCACCTATGTCGACCCGGCCGCCCTGGTCGGTGGTCCGGACGGCACCTACACCGACACCGGCACCGGTCCGGACGGTGCCGCCACCGAGTTGCGCCAGCCCGACGGCATCCACCTGACCGCAGCCGGCGGCGACCTGATCGCCGACCACGTGCTCGGTCTCGTGGACGACCAGGTCGACCTCGGCGGCGGGTCCGGCGACGCCCCGGCATCAGACCGGCCTGCGGACGACCCCGCCGGCTGAGATCCGCGAGGCTCCCCCCATGGACACCGACACCCTGCCCCCCACCGACGACCTCGCGGAGGTCGAGCGCCGCCTCGCCATGCCCCTCGTCGACGCCGTGCTGACCCAGCGGGCGGTCCGCCGGGTGAAGCCCGACCCGGTCGACGGGGCGATCGTCCGGCGCTGCATCGAACTGGCGCTCGAAGGTCCCACCGGCTCGAACGGGCAGAACTGGGAGTTCGTGGTGGTCACCGAGCGCGCCACCAAGGAGCGCTTCCAGGTGCAGTACCGCCGCTCCTGGTCGCTCTACGGCGCGGCGGGCGAGCGCCTGCGCGGCGACGACCCGCAGACCGCGCGGATCCTGCGCTCGGTGAAGTGGCAGGTCGACAACTTCGCCGACATCCCGGTGCTGGTGGTGGCCTGCCTCCGGGGCGGGTCGAAGCTGCCGTTCGTGCCGATGCCGGCGATGGCCAACAGCTCGCACTACGGGTCGATCTACCCGAGCGTGCAGAACCTGCTGCTGGCCGCCCGGGCGGTCGGCCTCGGGGCCTCGCTCATCACCCTGCCGCTGTGGTCGACCACGGTCGCCCGCCGCATCCTCGGGCTCCCGCTGTCGGTCGAGCCCTGCTGCGTCGTGCCCCTCGGGTGGCCGATCGGCCGCTACGGGCCGAAGGCGCGCCGCCCCGTCGACGAGGTGATCCACCACGAGCGTTACGGCACGGCGGCGGCTGCCGAGTAGAACGGGCCGATGGTCTCCGCCCTGTTCGATCCCGACGCGTGGCACGAGGTCGAGGGCTTCGACCTCACCGACATCACCTACCACCGCGCCCGCGACGTCGGGGCGGTGCGCGTGGCGTTCGACCGGCCGGAGGTGCGCAACGCCTTCCGCCCCCACACGGTCGACGAGCTGTACCGGGTGCTCGATCACGCCCGCCAGCAGTCCGACGTGGGCTGTGTGCTGCTGACCGGCAACGGCCCGTCGCCCCGCGACGAGGGCTGGGCCTTCTGCTCCGGCGGCGACCAGCGCATCCGGGGCCGGGACGGCTACCGCTACGCGGAGGGCGACTCGGCCGAGACCGTCGACCCGGCGCGCACCGGCCGCCTGCACATCCTCGAGGTGCAGCGACTCATTCGCA
>CAYUXB010000063.1:14382-16005 GCA_964448525.1 uncultured Acidimicrobiaceae bacterium | reverse complement strand
ACGAGCTGAAGCTCATCGTCGACCTCATGTACGAGCAGGGCATCGCCGGCATGCGGTACTCGATCAGCGACACGGCCGAGTACGGCGACCTCACCCGCGGCCCCCGCGTGATCAACAGCGCGGTGAAGGCCGAGATGAAGACGATCCTCGACGAGATCCGCTCCGGGCGCTTCGCCGAGGAGTGGATCGCCGAGTCGGAGTCCGGCCGGGCGAACTACCGCAAGCTGCAGGACGAGGGCGCCGCCCACCCGATCGAGACGGTCGGCGCCGAGCTGCGCGGCATGATGCCGTGGATCTCCGCCGGCAAGCAGCGCGTCCAGGACATCTCGGGCGGCTGAGCCGGCGTTTTCACGGGAGGTCCCGCCGCTGCGGGGAGGTTCCGGCATGGCGTCGGGTTCCGCCGTGGTGGGAGGTCCCGACGAGGCGATGGGTTCCGTCTTCAGGAGACCCGGCGAGGCGATGGGTTCCGTCTTCAGGAGACCCGGCGAGGCGATGGGTTCCGTTTCCCCAGGTCCGAGGTCATGGGTTCCGTTTCCCCGGGCCCGAGGTCATGGGTTCCGTTTCCGGAACCCATGACCTCGTCCTCCCGAAAACGGAACCCATCGCCTCGGGCTCGGTTCAGCGGAACCATGACCGCGGGGGCCGGTGCAGCGGAACCCTGACCTCGGGCGCGGTTGAGCGGTATCTCGTGACCTCGGGCCAGCGAACTCGGCTGGCCGGGGCTCGCGCTCAATCGGCGATCGCCGCCTGGGCGATCACCCGCTCCGGCGTGAGTCGCACCAGCAGCTCGCCCGGCACGCCGTTGCGGGCGCCGAACTCCTCGGCCCGGTCGGGCCCCATGTAGCGGCCGCCGATGCGGGCCGCCCACCGGCGCAGCTGGTCGACGTCGTCGGTCCACACGGCGTCGCCCTCGACGATCACGAAGCTGAACGGCGGCTGGTCGTCCTGCACGCACAGCGCCACCTTGCCGTCACGGCGGATGGCCTTGCCCTTGACGGAGTCGGCAGCCGTGGTGAACACGATGGCGCCGTCGTCGTCGACGTCGAACCAGACGGGTGCGACGTGTGGCCGCCCGTCGCGGCGGGTCGTCGCCAGGGAGGCGGTGCGCACGGGGTCGGCCAGGAACGCGCGCCACTCCTGTTCGGTCATCGCAGCCATGGCGGCGACGGTAGCGGCGCGACCTGCGCGCCACCAGGGTGTCGCGCGCGTGGGACCTGCTGGCGGCCCCAGGTGTCCTCGGGGCCACCCACTGCACGCCGGAACCACGTCTGTCCACGAGTCGGTGCCAGGCACGATAGGAATGTCGGGATGAGCAGCTGGGAAGGGCACTCTGACGCGCACGGCCGTCGACGGGGCAACGACCCCGAGGCCGGTGACGCCTCCGGCCGGACGAACGGGGAGACGTCCGCCCTGAGCCCTGACCCGGACGCTGCGGTGCCGCCCTCACCGGGGGCCTGGAGCCTCGCGCCGGGAGACGAGCGGGGCGTCGACCCGTTCCCGAGCACAGGCTCGCTCGTCTGGGCACCCGACCCGACCGGGCAGATGCCGGTCTACAACCCCGAGTCGACCGGGCCGACCCCAGGCCAGCCCGCGGATCGGACCGGGCTGATGCCGGGCCAGCCT
>CAYUXB010000063.1:0-14282 GCA_964448525.1 uncultured Acidimicrobiaceae bacterium | reverse complement strand
CGGGCCGACCCCAGGCCAGCCCGCGGATCGGACCGGGCTGATGCCGGGCCAGCCTCCCGGGTCGTCCGGGCCGATGCCGGCGGTCTGGGAGCCTGCGGATCGGACCGGGTCGACCCCAGGCCAGCCCGCGGATCGGACCGGGCTGATGCCGGGCCAGCCTTCCGGGTCGTCCGGGCCGATGCCGGCGGTCTGGGAGCCTGCGGATCCGACCGGGCCGATGCCGGCGCCGCAGTGGCCCGATCCGTCGGATGGCGCCCCGACGCAGCCGGGCTGGGCCGCTCCGACGGCACCTCCCGCCACGGACTGGCCCGCCCCCAGCGGCGAGCCGCTGTCGGACGGCGGCTACGAGCCGACACGCTCGGTCGCCCCGATGTGGGAGGAGGCGCCGGTCCATTCCGCTCCGCCCTCGTCGCCGGGATACCCCGGCGAGCTGGGCGGGCCGGACCGGCCGGCGCGCGTCGAACCGCGACCGCCGCGTGGAGCGCATGGTGGCGGCCGGCGTCCGCTGCACACCGATCACCTGGCACTCGGCGCCGTCGGCGTGGTGCTCGTCGTGGCGGTGGCGGCGCTCGTGCTGAGGCCCGGCGGCGACGAGGAGCCCGGCGATCCGGAGGAATCTGGCACCGCCACGACGCTGCTCGTGGGGGGCGATGCCACCGACCCCGCCGGTCCGATCGTCGGTCCGAGCGGGGTGATCGGCTCGTGGTCGGGGTCCGAGTGGGTGCCTCGCCCCGAGGGCGTGCAGTCCGGTGCCGATCTGGACTACCTGGTCCTCGGTCTCGGCGGTTCGTTCGACACCGCCCGGGGCGAGGCGATCGCCGAGAACTGCGCGGCGCAGGGCGCGACGTCGGACACGGATGTCGCCGTGGACCTCGAATCGGGCGACGACGGGCCGCCGGCCATCGCGGTCGCCGGGGTGGCCGAGCCGCGACCGCGCCCTGTCGACCAGTGGAACACGGACGCGCCGGTCTACCAGCAGGCCGCCGTCGACGTGGCCGCCGGCCTCGGCGCGACCGCACCGCCGACGCTCACCCAGCTCCTGCGCACCGACCTCGACGGCAACGGCACGGACGAGATCATCGTCGCCGCCGAGCACATCTCGGATCCCGGTGGCCTCACCCCGACCGCCGGCGACTGGTCGGTGGTGTTCCTCCGCCGGGTCGCGAGCGGGGGCGTCGCCACGGACGTGCTCGCCTCCTCGGTGGTGGGCGTCGGTGGCATCGGGTCGGGCGGCGACGGGCTCGAGCGCATCCAGATCGCCACGGTCGCCGATCTGAACCGAGACGGCACGATGGAGATCGCCCTGGCCGGACGGTCCGCGGCCGGTGAGTGGACCGCGATCCACGCCATCGACGGGGACGGCGAGCCGTCGGAGGTGCTGCGGGCCGGTTGCGAGGGCTGACGGGGGCGGGTCGGACGCACCGACCAATAGCCTGTGGCGATGCGCACAGCTGATCCGACGTACTGGCGGGGCGTGCACCACCTCGCCCTCGTGACCAGCGACATGGACGCGACCGTTCGCTTCTGGCACGAGGTGCTCGGCGCCCGGCTGGTGGTCACCCTGGCCACACCGGCCTTCCGGCACTACTTCTTCGAGTTCTCTCCAGGCTGCACGGTGGCGTTCTTCGAGTACCGCGACCAGCCCCTCGAGAGCTACAGCAAGCCGGCGGGCGTCCCGTACCCGCGGGCGTCGCAGTTCGACCACCTGTCGCTCGGCCTGGCCGACGAGGAGGCCCTCCTGCGCCTGCGCGATCGCCTGAAGTCGCACGATTGCGAGGTGACCGACGTGGTCGACCACGGGATCATGCGCTCGATCTACTTCACCGACCCCAACGGCATCGCGCTCGAGGCGTCGTGGTGGTCGGCCGACGCAACGGGCCGGCCGGCCGACTACGGCGACGAACGCTTCTTCTCCGACCCCGACCCGGTGCCGGCCTTGCGTGAGCTGCGGGCGACGGGCACGGTCGAGTGGACGCCGTCGACGCAGCTCGTCGACGACGTGAAGGACCTCTACAAGCCGCCCGGCACCGACTGATCCGGCCGGCGCCGAGGTTGCCGCGTTGCTGACACCCGCGTCCATCGCGGGCGGAGGCGCCGGGGCCGAGTCGGCTCAGACGTGGCGGAACGCGTCCACCATCGCTGCCCGCCAGGCGCGGAGGTTCGGATTGTGGTGGTCCTCCCGCGACCGGCCGAGGCGCACGACCATCAGATCGAGCGGCGGGCAGAGCATCAGCGACTGGCCGTCGTAGCCACTCGCCCAGAACGTGCCGAGGTCGTCGCCGACGCTCCACCAGTGGGCGCCGTACCAGCGGTCCTCCGGCTCGTCGTAGCTGCGGATGCGGCGGCCGTGGTCGACCCACCCCTCGGGGAGCGTCCGGTCGCCCTCCCACACGCCGTCGCGCAGGTACAGCAAGCCGAAGCGCAGGTAATCCTGCGCCGTCGCGTAGACGTACGACGACCCGGCGAACGTGCCGGCGTCGTCGAAGCGGGGGTCGGCCGAGCGCATGCCGAGCGGGCCGAACAGCCGGTCCTGGAGCAGCTGCCGGTAGGGCTCGCCCGGGCCGACGGTGCGCGCGACGATGCCCGACACGATGTTGGACGTGCCGGAGGAGTAGTTGAAGGCCGTGCCCGGCGGGTGGGCGAGCGGGCGGTCGGCCGCGAAGTGGGCCATGTCGGCCTGCCCGGCGCCGAACAGCATCTCGATGACGTCGGAGGAACCGGTGTCGTCGTACACCTCGCTGAACGCGAGGCCGTCCCGCATGCTCAGCAGGTGCTCGAGGGTGATCGCGTGGCGGGGGTCCACCTTGGGTGCATCAGGGCCGACCTGGGCACGCGGTGTGGCTGCCGGCGCCGTGCCGGCCCACTCGGGTACCGGTGCGGGCCCGTCGAGCGACAGGCGGCCCTCGGCGACCAGCATGCCGACCACGGCGTGCAGCATCGACTTGGCCATCGACCACGACAGCAGCTCGGTGTCGGGCGTGACGGGCTCGTTCGGCCGGTCCCAGTGCTCGAGCTCGCCGCCGTAGCGCTCGGCGACGAGCCGCCCCCGGTGGACGACCGCGACGGCGAACGTGGTGCCGTAGCGGCTGGTGTCGGTGGTGATCTCGTCGAGCAGGGCGGCGAGGTCGTCCGCCACCGCGTCGAGCGGGTCGGCACGGGGCCACTCGTCGGTGGGCCAGGGCACGCCGTCCGGCTGCGACGGGAGGGGCACCAGAGCCCGCCTCCGCATCTCGTCGAGGCGCGCCGCCGACCGCGCGGGAGTGGGGGAGGTCGCGGGAGTGGGGGAGGTCGCCACGGCCGGCCACGGTAGACCGCCGAGCCGCAGCGGTTCGCCCTGATCTGGCGTCCCTCACGTGGTGATGTGCTGGTGAGGGACGCCAGAAGCCGTCGAACGGGTCAGGGGCTGTCGATCGGCCTCATCTGGCGTCCCTCAGGTCGTGATGCGCTGGTGAGGGACGCCGGAAGCCGTCGGCACTCGCTCCCGGCTGGCTCCGGGAACGGTCGGATGGCGGCGACGGCCCTCAGTCAGGGAGATCGACGCAGTTGCCGGTGCTCACATCAGGCGTGTGGACGTCGTGGTTGACCTCTGCGACGGCGGCACACATCTGTGTCGCCCCGGCCACCATGTCTGGGGTGTACTTCGTGAGGACGGACGTCGAGTCGTCGGTCACGTGCCAGTCGTCGCTGTCGGTGCCGTTGGCGCCTGCCGTCGCCGCCGGCTGCGTGTCGGGGAAGAAGTGGACGTGCAGCGAGTCAGGGCCTCCGTCCTGCTGCGGTACATACCCCATGACCTGGTAGTTCACCCGGTAGAAGCCGTCCTCGAGCTCGACGTCGTGGATCTGGACGTACTCCGGGGGGAGGGAATCGTTGGTCGGAGTCTCGGGCGTGGTCTCGGGCGGGGACGCCGGGTCGTCGGCGCCTTCGGGCGAGTCGCCCGTCGAGTCGCCCGTGTCCCCCGCGGCCGCCACCGGGTCGCCGTTGGGATCGTCGTCGTCGCTGGGGAGGGCCAGCAGGGCCCCGCCCACGAGCAGGGCGACCACGACCAGGGCCGCCACCGCCAGCAGCGGGGTGCGGCGTGACCCGCCAGCACCGCCTCGACCACCGCCGCCGTCACGGTTGCCGTCGCCCGCGCCGTGGGCGACACGCCCGCCGGTGGGCGGCAGGCGGTCGCGGTCGGAGGCGTAGGCGGCGGGACGCGTCCGGTCGGGGCCGACGCCCGCTGAGCGGCTGGCCGCCGGGCGCGTGGGACGGCCGGCGCCGGTGTCGCCGCCGTAGGGCACGGTGATGGAGCGCGGGTCGCGGCCGTCGGGTCGACCGCCGCGCCCGCGGCCCTCGCCGGCGCGTCCGGCGGCGCCGGGCTCGGACGCGAGAGGGTCTGACCGGTACCGCGCGGTGGCGGGCTCCGCGCTGGTTGGTGGCCGTGTACCGCCGCTCGGGGCCCGCGGGTCGACACGGCCGGTCGCCCCCGGTGCCCGATGCGTCGCGGCGGCGTCGACCCCGGTGGGTTGGCCAGCACGGTCTCCCGCAAGCGGCCGCGTGTCGCCGCCGGTCGCGCCCCCGCGGGGCGACTGATCGTCGCCTCCACTAGCGAGAAGCGCCGCGGCCGCGCCTCCCGCCAGGGCAGCAGCACCGCCCGCACCGACAGAGGCGCCGCCGGCTCCACCGGCTCCCGCGCCGGCACCGCCGGCTCCCGCTCCACCGGCCATGCCGACACCGCCGGGTCCCGCGCCGGCTCCGCCAGCAGCGCCGCCCGCACCCGCGCCTCCCGCACCGGCGCGCTCGGCGGCGGTGATGGCGGCGCCCATGGCGACGCCGTACTTCGGGTGGGCGTCGACCGCGACCGGCCGGCCGAGCGCAGACGACACCAGCTCCGCGACCAGCGGCGTGCGCGACGACCCGCCCACCAGCAGCACCGCGGTGACCTCCTCCGCGGTGACGTTCGCCGAGCGCAGTGCCCGGTTCATCGCGGTGATCGTGTCGGTGAGTGCGGGGCGCACCATGGCCTCGTACTCGCTGCGGGTGAGCCGTACCTCGGTCTGGAGGCTCGGCAGCATGACCGGGATCGAGACGTCGCTGTCGGAGGAAAGCGCTTCCTTGGCGTCGACGCACTCCTGCCGGAGCCGGGCGACCGCCGCTTGCGCCGTGGGGTCGTCGGGATCGAGACCGTCGATCGCCCCGCCCACGGCCTGGGCCACGTGGTGGAACACGGCCTGGTCGAAGTCGACGCCGCCCAGGCGCTCGATGCCCTCGGGCGCGCCGAGGATCTGCCAGCCGTCACCGGTCTTGCGCAGCACCGCGGCGTCGAACGTGCCGCCACCGAGGTCGTAGACGGCGATGACCGAACCGGCCTCGACGCGGGCCTGCGACGCGTAGTGGATGGCGGCGGCCTCGGGCTCGCTCAGCGTGGCGACGCCGTCGAGGTCGGCCATGCTGATGGCCTGGCGCAGCAGGTCGAGCTTGTAGTTGCCCCAGTTGGCGGGGTGCGACACGGCGATGCCGGCCGGCGGGCCGCCTTCGACGGCACTGACCTGGTCGACCACCCAGCGCAGCAGCTTGGCGATGAGGGCGTCGGCCGAATAGGGCGTGCCACCGACGATGATGGGGGTGGGGTCGCCGACGCGGCGCTTGAACTCGCGGGCGACCCGCCCCGGCTCGGTGGTGGCGCGGCGGGCCGCCGACTCGCCGGTGAGCACGGACTCGTCGTCCCGGAGCAGCACGACCGACGGGATGGTCGGCGCCCGGTTGCCCAGGCTGGCGATCTCGTAGCGCCCGTCCCGCCACACTGCCGCGGCCGTGTACGTGGTGCCGATGTCGATGCCCAGGTGATACGCCATGTCCCGCTCCGTCGCCGCCTCGAGGCCCCCCGGGCCCACGGGGCCGAGCATAGTGATGGCGCGAGGGCGTGAACGGTCGCCGCAGGAGCACGCTTCGTGCCTGCCGGAGATTCCGGTGCATCGACCGCCACCCCGGTGGGGCCGGCCGCTACATCGTCTCGACGAAGCTGACCTCGCCCTCGCCGCGCAGGACGTTCTTGAGCAGCTTGCCCGAGGCGTTGCGGGGGAGGGGATCGGTGCGCACCTCGACGTAGGTCGGCACCTTGAAGTCGGCGAGCTCGGCGCGCACCCAGGCGCGGACGTCGTCCTCGCTCAGCGAGTGGCCGGACTCGAGCTGGACGACGGCCTTGACCTCCTCGCCCAGCTCCGGGTGGGGCACGCCGATGATGGCGGCATCCGCGATCGCCGGGTTCTCGACGAGCCGGTTCTCGATCTCGACGCAGTAGATGTTCTCGCCACCGCGGATGATCATGTCCTTCTTGCGGTCGGTAATCGTGAGGTAGCCCTCGTCGTCGAGATGGCCGATGTCGCCGGAGTGCAGCCAGCCGTCCGCGTCGATGGCCTCGGCCGTGGCCTCGGGCTTGTTCCAGTAGCCCTTCATCAGGATCGGCCCGCGGATGCACACCTCGCCGGTCTCGCCCGTGGACAGCGGCTTGTTGAGCGGATCGACGATGCGCACCTCGACCGTCGGCACCGGCGGGCCGACCGAGTCGGGCTTGCGCTTGGCGTCGGGCCCGCTGATGACGGTGGCCACCGACGAGGTCTCGGTGAGCCCGTAGGCGTTCGACGTCGACCGCACGTTGGGGAACGTGTCGGCGACCCTGCGCTGCAGCTCGTCGGCGGACGGCGAGCCGCCGAACGCCACCGTCTTCACCGACGAGGTGTCGTAGTCGTGGCGGCCGGGGTACTCGCACACGCGCCACACCATCGTCGGCACGGTGGCCCACACGGTGACGCCGTGGTCCTGGATGAGCTCGAGCGCGTGGGCCGGGTCGAACCGCCCGGTGGGGATGACGATCTTGATGCCGGCGAGCATGCCGACGACGAGGCCCGAGTGGCAGCCCGAGACGTGGAACAGCGGCGAGGTGAGCAGCGACACGTTCGGCCCGCTGCTGGCGAGGGGCGACCCGGCATCCGGGTTGGCCATCGCGCCGGACAGCGTGCTGAACAGGGTGTTCTGCAGGTTGGCGATCATCGACCGGTGCGTCGAGATGGCGCCCTTGGGCTTGCCGGTGGTGCCCGACGTGTAGAAGATCACCGCCGCGTCGTCCTCGGCGATCGGCGTGTCGGGGAACGCCGATGTCGGGGAGGTGGTCAGCTCGTCGAAGCGGTGCAGCTCGACGCTCGCGCCCGCCGCCGGGGGGAAGTCGCCGGGGTCGGCGTCGATCAGGAAGACGTGGGCGAGGTCGGGTGCCTCGTCGAGCCGGTCGGCGATGCGCTCGAACCGCTTGCGGTCCGCGACCAGCACCGTCGAGCCAGAATCCTGCAGGCCGTAGAGGATCTCGTCGGCCTTCCACCAGCCGTTGAGCCCGACGAGGATGGCGCCCGCGTCGACCGTGGCCCAGAAGGCGAGGCACCACTCGGGGTTGTTCTGGCTGAGGACCGACACCCGGTCGCCGTGGCCGATGCCGTACTGCTCGGCGAGGGCGCGGCTGACGCCGTTGGCCGTCTCGATGAAGGTCTGGAAGCCGTAGGTGCGGTCGCCGTAGACGATGAACGGCTGGTCGTCGCCGCGGAGCACCGCCGCCTGGGTGATCTCGCGCAGCGAGCGCATGCGCTCCTTGTAGACCTGCATCGGGCGTCCGTCGACGTCCTCGGTCGTGACCTCGAACATCCCTCCGGGCCCCGTGAGCTCGGCGCGGACCTCTGCCAGGCTGGGCATCGACTTCCCCTCGTGTCGCTGATGCAGTTGTCAGCGGACACTAGCGCCCTGTCCATGGACGTTCGCCGGGAGCACCCGTCCGTGGGCAGGGCGCCGGTGCCGTAGTCAGGGGCGCGGCGCCGGGTCGCGCCACATGGCGTACGACGTCGGTCCGTCGGGGAGGGTCAGGTCGCGCACGTGGCGGAAGCCGTGGCGCTCGTAGAGCGCGCGGTTCCGCTCGTTGGTCGCCTCGAGGTAGGCGGCCTCGCCGGCCCGGTCCGCGGCGTCGAGGACCGCACGCATCACGGCGGAGCCGAACCCGCGGCCCTGCTGGCCCTCGTCGACGCCGAGCAGGCTGAGGAACCAGCACGGCTCGGTCGGGTGAACCGCCCCGAACACCTCGCCGACCGTGCTGAAGCGCTCCAGGTGGGCGCCCGCCACCTCGGCGATCCTGGCGACGAAGCGGTCCTCCGCATGAGGGAGGATCGGCGCGGCGCCGGGCGGGGCCCACAGGGCGACGCCGCTGACCACGGCCCCGGGCGCGCCGGCCGGCACCAGGACGTGGGTCTCGTCGTGGTGGGCGTAGGCCTCGGCGAAGGCGTCGAAGACGCCGGGAAGGAGCACCGCGCGCTCGTCCCGGTCGGGGACGATCCAGGCGAAGACGGGATCGTCGAGGAAGGCCGCGACGAGCACGCGGACGACCTGGGTGCGATCGCCGGAGTCGGCGCGGCGGACGGAGGCGGGTGGCGTGGTGGTGTCGGTGATGGTCACGAGTCTGTCTCCTGGTGAGGACGGGGGAGCAAGCGGCAACGGGGCAGCTGGTCCTCCGGGTCGTCAGGTGGTCATCCGGTAGAGGCGGAAGAACCCGGCGTCGACGTCCACGACGGTGCAGTCACCGAACCCGGCGCCCCGGGCGAGGTCGACCACCGTGGCCGGCCGCAACACGGTGCCGAGAGCGGCCGACGGCGACTCGGCCCGCGCCGCGGGCAGGCAGTGGCTGACGCTCCACCCGTACATCATGCGTTCGAGGCCGTCGCCCGGCGCGGTGAACTCCTCGGCCACCGCCTCGTCAGCCACGACCACCACACCGCCGGGTGCGAGCGCGGCCCGGATGGCGGCGAGGACCCCGACGGGGTCGGCCATGTCGTGCAGCGCTTCGAGCACCAGGGCGACGTCCGCCGGGGCGTGGGCCCCGAGGTCCGACCCGGAGGGGTCGACGACGGCGAACCGCGCGGCGACCCCCGCCTCCGCGGCGCGCTGGCGGGCCTCGTCGATCGACGCCTCGTCGGCGTCGAGGCCGACCACCTGGGCGGCGGGCCACTCGGCCTGGACGGCGATGGTGGACCAGCCGTGGCCGGTGCCGACATCGAGCAGGCGTCCGCCGGCGGCGAGCCGGTCCGCGACGCCCTCGACCGCGGGCAGCCAGGCCTTGACGAGGTCGGCCGTGAACGCCGGCCGGTTGATGTCGCCCTGCCCCCGGCGGAACGTCGCCCCGTAGCGGGTGTAGGGCACGCCGGCACCGGTGCGGTAGGCGGCGACGACGTCGTCCATCGCCTGCGCGATCGCGACGACCGACCCGGCGAACGGCGCGACGTGGCCGCCGTCGATCGGATCGACGAGGGCGCCGCGGTGGGCGTCGGGCAGGGCGAAGCGGCGGTCGTCGGGAGACAGCCGGCGGGCGTCGGGTGACGAATCGACCTGCGGCCCGGTGTCCCCGTCGCCGGAGCTGTCGGTGTGCAGGAAGCCGGCGACGGCCTGCTGCTCCAGCCACTCCCGGGCGTAGCGGGCGTCGATGCCGGCCCGCTCGGCGAGCTCGGGTGCGGTGAGCGCGCCGTGGCGGTCGAGCACCGCATAGAGCCCGAGCTCGCGGCCGATGTGGACGGCGAAGAGCTCGAGCGCGGCGGTCGTGTGATCGGTCAGTCGCTCGCTGAGGTCGACGGTCATGGTTCCTCCCGGTTCGGTCGTTCACCTGGGAGGCGTGAGGTCGGGCCTCACGATGTGAGCTCGGCCCGTACCCTGACCCCCGTGGACCTGATCGGGCGCGACGCGGAGTTCACGCGTGTGGTCGAGCGCCTGCGCGACCGGCGGCTGGTCACCCTGGTCGGCCCCGGCGGCATCGGCAAGACCGCGCTGGCCAGGGCGGTGGTGGCCGAGTGCGCCCCGGAGTTCGGCGAGGGCGCCCGGATCGTCGACCTGACCAGGGTCGATTCGGCACCCGGTGCGAGCGAGTCGCTGGCCGCCCAGCTCGGCTACGCGTCCTACCGGGCGATGTTGGCGTCGCCCGGCGATCACCCGGTGCTGCTGCTCGTCGACAACTGCGAGCACATCCTCGACGCAGCCGCCGAGATCATCGAGCAGGTGCTCACCGTCTGCCAGATGCCCACGGTGCTGGCGACCAGTCGCACCGCGCTCGACGTCCCGGGCGAGACCGTGATCCCCGTGGGGCCCCTCGGTCTGCCGCCCCCGGGGACGGCCGGGTCGTCCGCCGTCCGCCTGTTCCTCGAGCGGGCGCGCGACGCCGGCGCGACGCCGGAGGCGACCGAGCCCGTGGCGGAGCTGTGCCGCCGGCTGGATGGGGTGCCCCTGGCGATCGAGCTCGCGGCCGCCCGCGCCCGGTCGATGACGCCGACCGAGATGCTCGCCCGCCTGGGCGGCGGGCTCGACGTGCTGGACCGGCCCCGCCGGCGAGGCGCTCGCCGTCACCAGAGCCTGCACGCCGCCATCGCCTGGTCCTACGACCTGCTCGAGGCCGACCGGAAGCGGCTGTTCGACCGCCTGTCGGTCTTCACCGGACCGTTCACCGCGGCGGACGCCCACGTGGTCGCGGGCGAGCCGGACACGATGCCGACCGCGACGCAGGACCTCCTCGACGAGCTCGTCGCGGCCTCGATGGTGGTGGCTGACCCGACGGGCGACACGACCTGGTACCGCGAGCTCGGCACGCTCCGGGCGTTCGCCCGCAGGAACCTCGACCGGTCCGGCGAGGCCGACGCCATCACGGCGCGGCTCGTCGACCACGTCGTCGACCGCGTGACCGGCATCATCCTGCGGGGGGCCGCCACCTGGGCCCCCGACGCGCTGAGCGACCTGCTGGCCGGCTACGACACGATCACCGGGGTGGTGCGCTGGTGCACCCGGCACGACGACGCGCCCGATCGGGCGCTGCTGCTCGTGGCCGCGCTGTGGGGTGTCGTCCACCAGGCACACACCGAGGAGACGGGACGCCTGGCCGAGGCGGTGCTGGCCCGCTGGCCGGCCACCGACCACGAGTTGCTGGCGGACGCTCATGCCACCGCCGTGACCTGCCGGTACATGCTCGGCGACCTCGACGGTGCCGTCGCCCTCGCGCACGAGGGCCTGGCGGTCGCCGACCGGTCCCCGTACGCGCCGGTCACGCTGCGTCGCGCCATCGCGCAGGCTTTGCGGGCCGGGGGCGATGCGGGGGCCGGGCTCGCCTGGTTCGCCGAGGCGGCCGCCGCGGCCCGCGACCGGGGCCTGATCGCGCTGGCGGTCGAGGCCGACGCGGCGCGCGCCCAGATCCTGGCCGATGTCGGTCACGCCGAGCCCGGGGGCATCCAGGCTGCCATGACGCTTCTCGACGCGGCGCGGACCGAGGCGGCGGAGGCCGGCGCCCCGGTGGCCGTGGCCTGGACCGCCGCCATCGAGGGCACGATCCTCCTGCGGGTCGACGTCGACCGGGCCGAGGCGGTGCTGGCCAGGGCGCTGGCAACCTGCCGCGACCTGCGGTACGCAGGGGGCACGTCGGTGGCGTTGCGGTCGCGGGTGCTGGCCGCGCTGTGCCGCGGCGACGTGGCTGCCGCCGCCGGGCGGGTGCTCGAGCTGCTCGACGACGTGCTCGCACGCGGGTCGACCTACGAGCTGCGGATGGTCCTCGACGTCGCGTCCCCGCTGCTGCGGCTGGCGGGACGCGATGCCGCAGCCGCCGACCTCGCCGCCACGGCTCTGTCGCTGCCGGTCGTGAGCATCACCGCGAGCGTGGGCCACGAGCTGCTCCCTCTCGACCCCACGGGGGGAGAGGTGCTCGGCACCCGCGAGGCGATCCTGTGCACGCGTGCCGAAGTGACGGCGCTCGTCGCCGAGCGGACGGCCGCCGACCGAGTGGACGCCGCCGGTGCCGGGCCGGGACCCGGCGGCCCGGGTTCGGGCGAGCCCACGTCGCACGGGGCCTCCGGCAACGGTGAAGTGCAGGTCGGGCGCGTCGGGGTGTTCCGTCGCGGGGGTGACTACTGGGAGGTCGGGTTCGGCGGCGAGCTGACCGCGGTGCGCCACGGCAAGGGCATGGCCGACATCGCCCGCCTGCTCGGCACCCCCGGCCAGGAGGTGCACTGCCTCGACCTGGCCGGCGGAGTGGACGAGCACGACACCGGCGAGGTGCTCGACGCTGCGGCCCGCCAGGCCTACGAGCAGCGGGTGCGCGACCTGCAGGCCGAGATCGACGATGCGGACGCCGCACACGATCGGGGGCGGGCCGAGCGGGCCCGGGTGGAGATGGACGCCGTGGTCGACCACCTGGCCGCCGCGCTCGGCCTCGGCGGTCGAGCCCGCCGGGCGGGCGGCGCGGCCGAGCGCGCCCGGTCGACCGTCACGCAGCGGATCCGTTCGACGATCCGGCGCCTCGACGCCGTCGACCCACGCCTCGCCCGGCACTTGCAGGTGAGCGTCCGTACCGGCGTGTTCTGCGTCTACGCGCCCGACGAGCCGGTCCGCTGGGACGTGTGACGCGACCCGAGGCGGACAAGGCGGACACGGCCGAGATGGCCACACGGCCGGCTCAGGAGAGCACCGGGTCGACCACCTCGGTGCGGAACCGGTCGAGGGCCTCGATCTTCTGGGCGCCGGTGCCGAGGGTGAAGTCGGGGACGATCAGCTCGTCGAGGCCGCCCTCGGCGTAGCCGGCGACGACCTCGCGCATCCGGGCCGACGACCCCACCAGCAGCGGGCGCGGCACCGCGGCGGCGAGGCGGTCGGCCTCCGCGTCGTCGTCGGTGAACATCACGAGGGCCTGCGCGGAACGGGCGATCTCGCCCGGGTCGCGGCCCGCGGCCTCGCACGCCCGGTCGAGGGCCGCCGACCGCTCGGCGATGCGGTCGGGCAGGCCCCACGCGTTCCACTCGTCCGCGAAGCGGGCCGCGATGCCGAGCATGCGGTCGCCCTTGGCGCCCACCAAGATGGGCAGGCGGTCCTGCACCGGCTTGGGTTCGCAGAGCGCGTCGGTCAGCCGGTAGTGGGCGCCGGCGAAGGTGGTGGACGGTTCGGCCAGCAGGCTGCGGATGACCTGGATCGCCTCGGCGAACCGGTCGACCAGCTCGCGGACCGGTGGCAGCTCGATGCCGTACTGCTCGTGCTCGTTGACCTGCCAGCCGGTGCCGATGCCGAGCACGAACCGGCCCCCGCTCACGTGGTCGACCGTCGCCGCCATGTTCGCGAGCACCGCGGGGTGCCGGTACGTGTTGCCGTAGACGAGGGTGCCGATCCGCACCCGGTCGACGGCTGCAGCCAGCGCCGCCACGAGCGAGCCGGCCTCGAGCGTCGGGACCTCGGCGGGCATCGGGCCCGGCGCGTTGCCCATGAAGTGATCGGCGATCCACAGGCCGTCCCAGCCGGTGGCCTCCGCGTGGCGGGCGGCGGCGAGGATCTCGGACCACGGCTGGTTGGACGACGTCCAGAGGGAGAGGCGCATCGCCACAGCATGCCGCCTGGCGGCGATGCGCCGGCGAGGCGAGACGAAACCGCCCGCCCGGTGTCGCGCCGGCCGAGGACGGTCAGCGCACCGTGCGGAAGAAGCCCCGGATCTGGTCGACGAACGCGGTCGGCTGCTCGAAGGCCGCGAAGTGCCCGCCCCGGTCGAGCGTCTCGTACCAGCGCAGGTCGGTGTAGCGGCGCTCGGCCCAGCGGCGGGACGGCCGGTAGATCTCGCCGGGGAAGATCGAGATGCCCGACGGCACCTCGACCGGCGCGCTCGACCGCTCGCGCAGGCTCTCCCAGTACAGGCGGGCCGACGACGTCGCGGTGGCGGTGAACCAGTAGAGCGAGATGTTGTCGAGCATCCGGTCCCGGGTGAGGGCCTCGGCGGGGTCACCGTCGTTGTGCGTCCACGCCCAGAACTTCTCGAGGATCCAGGCGCACTGCCCGGCGGGCGAGTCGGTGAGCGCGTAGCCGAGCGTCTGGGGGCGGGTGGACTGCTGGGTCGAGTAGCCCGTGCCGGTCGCCCGGTGCTCGGCCATGTCGTCGAGGGTGCGCTGCTCCGCGTCGGTGAGGTCGTCGAGGGTGTCGCGGTCGGGGCCGACGACCGGCATGTTCACGTGGACGCCGACGAGGTGCTCGGGGTGCTCGACAGCGAGGGCGTCGGTGACGGTCGCTCCCCAGTCGCCGCCCTGGGCGCCATAGCGGTCGTAGCCGAGGCGGGCCATCAGCTCGTCCCACGCTCGGGCGATGCGGTCGACCTTCCAGCCGGCCTGGGACGGCTTGTCGCTCCATCCGTATCCGGGCAGCGAGGGCACCACCACGTGGAAGGCATCGGCCGGGTCGCCGCCGTGCGCGCGGGGGTCGGACAGCGGCCCGATCAC
>CAYUXB010000062.1:1762-16276 GCA_964448525.1 uncultured Acidimicrobiaceae bacterium | reverse complement strand
TCGGTGCGCTCCATGCGGCGGGACTGTACGGCCGCGGCTCGACCCCGGGTCCAGTCGGGAGCGGGGGCGTGGGCATCGCCCGCGGCGTGACGATCCTTGACATGGCCAACCGGGGTGTTGATGATCCACGCAATGGTTGATGATCTCGCCGATACGTTCACGGCGTTGGGCGACCCCACGCGGCGGCGGGTGGTCGAGCTGCTGCAGGACGGTCCCCGACGGGCGAGCGACCTCGCCGACGGCGCAGGGATGTCGCGCCAGGCCACCAGCCGGCACCTCAAGGTGTTGCGGGCCAGCGGGCTCGTCGACGTCGAGCTGCACGAGGCCGACGGCCGGGGTCGTGTCTACCGCCTGCGCTCCGACCGCCTGGCGGCGCTGCGGGCCTGGCTCGACCAGGTGCAGGCCGGTCACGCCGAGCAGCTCGGCGCCTTCAAGCGCCACGCCGAGGGCGACCGGGAGGACCGGTGAGCGCGGGTCGCGTCGACGCCGAGCGGGGCACCGTCCGAGCCACGGTCGAGGTGGCGCTGCCGCCGGACGAGGCGTTCCGGGTCTTCACCGCCGAGATCGGGTCGTGGTACGTGGTCGACCGGTACACCGTCGTCGACCACGAGCGCACGGTCGACGTCCGGATCGAGCCCCACGTGGGCGGGCGGGTGATGGACGTCCACGACGCCGGCACCGGCGAGGGCCACGAGATGGGCCGCATCACGGCGTGGGAGCCGCCCCGCCGCTTCCAGTTCACCGACGCCCGCGCCACCGAGACGGAGGTGCGCTTCGACCCGGCGAGCGGCGGGCGGACCACGGTCACCCTCGAGCAGCGCGGTCTCGACCGCTTGCCGCCCGACGAGGCCGCGCACGTGCGCCGCTACGGCTGGCGCCTGCTGCTCCGCTGGTTCGACGCCGCGCTGGCGACACGGCCCGAGGAGCTCGGGCTCGAGGAAGCAGCTGCGATCGCCGCCACCGAACACGTCCACGAGGAGGACACGACGATGTCTGCGACCGACCGGGCCGTGACGCTGCAGGGCGTCACCCCCTACCTGTACTACCCCGACGCCGGCGCGGCGCTCGACTGGCTCGCCCGCGTGTTCGGCTTCCGGGAGATCGCCCGCTACGTCGACGCCGACGGCGTGGTGCGAGAGTCCGAGATGCAGGTGGGCGACACGACGATCCAGCTCAGCGGCGGCCACGCTCCCGGCGCCGGTCACGGCGAGGGCCTGCTGCTGATCGTGCACGTGGACGACGTGGACGCCCAGCACGCCCGCGTCGTCGCCGCGGGGGTCGAGGCGCCCGAGCCCGAGCAGAAGGCATACGGTCCCCGCACGTTCACGGTCACCGACCCGTGGGGCTACCACTGGGACTTCTGGCAGCCCGTCCACGCCTACGAGGAAGGCCCGGGGGGCCTGCACGAGATCCGCTCGTAGCCGCGGCGGGTCGTCCGGGATGGCGCCTGCGGCGCCACCGTTGTGCCGTCCGGATACCGTCGGTCCCGCCGTCGACCCGGAGGGATGCCTGGTGGCAGCGGAGCAGATGGAGGTGCCGCCGCATGTCGTCGCTCCGCTGCGCGCCATCTGCCTGGCCCTCCCCGAGGCGCGCGAGGAGGAGGCGTGGGTCGCGCGGGTGGAGCGTCCGTCCGCGCCGGACTGACCCGGGGCAGGCCGGCCGGAGCCGAGGTCCTTCTCGAACCAGTGGTCGGCGTAGCGCTCGTCGTTGAACCGCTCGACCTCGCGATAGCCCGCCGACCGGTACAGGGCGATGGCCTCGGTCAGCCTGTGGTTGGTGTCGAGGCGGATCGTGCCGCTGCCGGCGGCCGCCGCACGGGCCTCGAGCTCGGCGAGCAGGCGCCGGCCCACCCCGAGCCCCCGGGCGGACGGCGCGACCCAGAGGCGCTTCAGCTCGGTGGGCCCGTCGCCGTGGAAGAGCAAGCCGCCGCCGCCGACCGGCTCGTCCTCGAGGCGGGCGACCAGGAAGACACCGCCCGGCGGCCGCATGTCGTCCAAACCCGCGCGCCGGCTGCGGGCGGGGTCGAACCCGGTGTCGAAGCGCCGGTCGATCTCCGCGTAGTACTCCCGTAGGCAGTGCACGGCCGCGGGGTCGCCGGGGTCGGCCGGTGCGATCTCCACCAGCGCCGCGGTGAGCAGGCGCTCGACATGGCCCATGGCGTCGACCAGGCGCTGCCGTTGCCCCTCGGGGAGCGGGGCGAGCAGCGACCAGGCGTGGTCGTCGGCTCGCCGGTCGATCTCGGTGCGTTCCGCTGCCCCGGCGGCCGTCAGCCGGGCCGTGCGCACCCGGCCGTCCTCGCGGCTGGGTTCGACGGCGACGAGGCCGGCGGCTTCGAGCGACCGCAGCAGCCGGCTGAGGTAGCCCGAGTCGAGGCCGAGCGCGGCCCGGAGCCGCCGCACGTCGCAGCCGTCCGCCCCGCGGCCGATCTCCCACAGCACGCGGGACTCGCCGAGCGACCGGTCGCGGGAGAGGAAGTGGTCGTCGAGCGCGCCGACCCGCTGGGTGACCCGCCGGTTGAAGCGCCGAACCTGGTCGACCATCGTCGCGTTCACCTCTCTGACCTTAGTCAGACGATCTTCTCCATCCGCCACGTTTCTTTGCCAAAGGACAACAAACAAAGCGAACGGTCGTATAGATTCTTCCTCGTGAGCATCGCACCGCCCCTCACCGCGACCGTCACCGCCGTCTACGTCGGGGAACCACGCCACATCGGCAGCACGCGCCGCGGTCCCGTCGAGAGCGCCATCGCCAAGTCGCGGGTCGAGCGCCCGACGCTCGCGCTCGGCACCACCAACCTGGCCGGCGACCGGCAGGCGGACCTGCGGGTGCACGGCGGGCCGGACAAGGCCGTGTACGTGTACCCGACGGAGCACTACCCGACCTGGCGCGCGGAGGGCTTCGCCGTCGAGGTCGGCGGCCTCGGGGAGAACGTCGCCCTCGCCGGCGTCACCGAGCGAGACGTGCTGCTGGGCGACGTCTGGCGCTGGGGCGACGCCCGGCTGCAGGTCAGCCAGCCGCGCTCGCCCTGCTACAAGCTGGCGCTGCACGCCGGTCGCAAGGACATCGGCCCGCGCATGATCGAGACCGGCCGCACCGGCTGGTACCTCCGGGTGCTCGAGACCGGCAGCGTGCCGACCGCCGGGCGGCTCGTCCTCGACGACCGCGACGACGACGCCCCGAGCGTGCACGACCTGTTCTCGGCGATGTTCGCGACCGACGACGACGTGGACGGCGAGGTGGTCGACAGGGTCCTGCGCTCGCCGGCGCTGGCCGACGCATGGCGCCGGCCCCTCGCGGCCCGGCGCGGGGGCGCCCGGTCGGGCGGTCGCCGGTGACCACCGACGGCCGCGTCGCACGGGGCGAACGCACCCGGTCCATGGTGCTGCACCGGGCCGCCGACATCGCGTCCGTCGAGGGGCTCGACGGGCTCTCGCTCGGTCGGCTGGCGGCCGACCTGGACGTGAGCAAGGCCGGCGTGTTCGCGCACTTCGGCTCGAAGGAGCAGCTCCAGCTCGCCACGATCCGCGCCGCCGCCGACCGGTTCGCCGACGAGGTGGTCGCGCCCGCCCTCGACGTGCCGGACGGGCTCGACCGGCTGGTCGCCCTGTGCGAGCGCTGGCTCGCCTACAGCAGGTCCGGTCCGTTCCCCGGCGGTTGCTTCTTCTTCAACGTCGCGGCCGAGTACGACGCCAAGCCGGGGCCGGTGCGCGACGAGATCGCTGCGGCCCGCCGCCTGTGGCTCGGCGCCTACGAGGCCGTGGTCGCGACGGCGCAGCGGCGCGGCGAGGTCGCCGCCGGAGTCGACCCGGCCGACCTGGCCTTCGAGCTCGACGCGCTGGGCATGGCGGCCAACCTGCACGCCCGGCTCTGCGACGACCCCACGGCACACGACCGCGCGCGGGCGGCGATGTTCGCTCGGCTGCGGGCCGTGGCCACCGTCGCCCATCCCGCGTTGGCCTGACACGCCATCAGGAGGACCCTCATGGACCTGCTCGACCTCGACCGCAAGACCCTGGAGGTGACGCGCGCGTACGTGGCCGGCACCCGGCCGGACCAGCTCGGTCTGCCGACGCCGTGCGCGGCGTGGGACGTCCGTGCGCTTCTCGACCACGTCCTCGGCAACAACGACCTGTACGCGGCGGGTGCGTCGGGGCGGCCGATCGACTGGGACGAGCGCACCCGCGACCGGGTCGGCGAGGATCCGCTCGCCGCCTACGACCGCTCGGCCGCCGCCGTGACCGCCGCCTTCGCGGACGCAGACCCCACGACCGAGGTCGGCTTCCCGTTCGGCGTGATCCCGGTGCAGCACGCGGTGGCCGTCCACTTCGTCGACATCCTCGTGCACGGCTGGGACCTGGCGGTCGCCACGGGCCAGGACCCGGCCCTGCCCGACGACCTCGCCGAGGCGGCGCTGGCCGTCGTGGCGCTCTACCCGCCGGAGGTGTGGGGCACGCCGCAGTTCTTCGCCGACGAGGTGGCGTCGTCGCCCGACGAGCCGGCCTACGTCCGCCTGGTGAAGCTCGTCGGTCGAGCGCCCTGACCGCCGACCGGGCGGCCCGGGGACGGCAGCGCCCGGGCCCTCAGGCCGGGCGTGGTGCCGCAGCCGGATCCGGCGAACCGGCTCGAGCCCGATACCGCGTCGCAGCCGTGACCGCGGCCCTGGCCGCGGTCACCGCGCTCGTCGCGCTCACCTCGGCCAGGTGCCCGGGCGAGGCCACCCAGTCGCCCGCCAGCCACAGGCCGTCGCCCCGGTCGATCGCCGGGCGGTCGCGCCAGGTGGTGCCGGGCAGGTCGACCGCCCCGGTGGCCTCCGTCAGCCGGGCCCGGCGCCGCCAGTCGACCCGCTCGCGCCAGGCGGGGTAGCCGGCGTCGAGCACCGCTTCGAGGCGGGCCTCGGCGGCGTCGAGGTTCTCCCCCGGCGCCATGCCGCCGCTGAGCTGCACGAGGTCGTGGCCCGCCGGGGCCAGGTCGGCGAGCACCGCGGAGGGGCGGGTGGAGAAGATCGCCTCGTCCAGGTCGACGACGAGGTACGGGTCGCGTGGGGCCCGGGCGATCCCCACGTCGAGGAGGGCGACGCGCCGGGGCTCGGCCGGGTCGACGTCGTCGCCGAGCAGGCGGCGGGCGGCGCCCGGCTCGACCGCGAGGACGACCGGTCCCCGGGCGACCAGGTCGTCGAGGCCGCCCCGGTCGACGGGCGCGGCGGTCTCGACCCGGACGCCGAGCTGCTCGGCGTGGGCGAGGATGCGGGCGACGAGCGCAGACCAGCCGCCCGCCACGTAGCGGGCGGTGGGGACCGGCCGCAGCAGGATGCGCCGGATGCGTTCGACGACGAACGCCGCCGACAGGCGGCCGGGGTCGTGGTCGAACGTCAGTGCCCCGGCGCTGCCGGCGAGCGCGGCGGCCGTGTCGGGCCCCCAGCGGTCGGTGGCCCAGCCCCGCAGGTCGATGTCGACGGGGGCCTCGACGCCGCGCAGGCGCAGGATCGGGGCGAGCGCACGCGGCGGCCTGCGTCGGGCCCGACCCTCCCAACGGGTCAGGATGCGCGCCGTGCGGGGCATCGGCGCCGGGCCGTGGAGGTCGCGGCTGCGCAGCCAGTCCCACAGCGCGGTGCCCGTGTAGAGGGCGTGCGGCCCCAGGTTGGCCGTGTACGGCCCGGGCGTCGAGGTGGCCCGGCCGCCGGGGCGCGAGCGGGCCTCCAGGACGCGCACCGGCACGCCGGCCTCGGCCACCTCCACCGCGGCGATCAGCCCGGCCAGGCCGCCACCGACGACGGTCACCTCGGTCGCAGGGGATGTCATGGGATGCTCCTTCGATGGGTTGGTCTCGCTCACCCACAAGAGGGCAGGAACCTCCCGGTGGTTCCGCGCCTCTTGTGGGCGTGGATCGAGCCGTCGTCCGGCGGGCCCAGCGGGGTGACGCCGCCGCCCTCGAAGCGGTGCTGCGCGACCTCGCGCCCTACCTCGGGCGCATCTGCGGGGCCATCGCCCTCGACGCCGGCGACGACGCCCTGCAGGAGGCCATGGTGGCCGTGACGAGGAACCTGGCCACGCTGCGGGAGCCCGACGCCCTGCGCGGCTGGGCCCGGCGCATCGCGGTGCGGGAGGCGGTGCGCGCGGCGTCGGGCGGACGGTACGTGCCGGTCGCCCCTGGGCGGCTCGGGCCAGGCGTGGAGGTGCCGGACGGGGCGACCGCGGTCGAGGTCCGGGCGGTGCTCGACGGTCTGGCCCCCGAGCAGCGTGCGGTCCTGGTGCTGCGCCACCTCGACGGCCTGGACGAGGCCGAGATGGCCGAGGTCCTCGGCGTGGCGAGGGGGACGGTCAAGTCCCGATTGCATCGCGCCCGCGCGGCGTTTCGTGAGAGGTGGACGGCATGAGCGACGCGAACGGCACGAGCAGCATGGCCGCACCGACCTGGTCCGAGCTCGACGCGGCGGCCGCCGGAGCGACGTGGCCGACGGCGACCTTGACGCCGGCGGCGCGCCTGTGGGCCCTGGCGGCCGGGCTGCCGGGAGTGGTCGTCGAGCAGCGCGAGCTCGGTGCGCCCGTCGACCAGGTGTGGGACTTCATCGCCGACCTGCCCCGGTCGGTGCCGACGTTCGACGACTCGGTCGCCTCGCTCGAGGTCCTGTCCCGCGACGGATCCCGCCTGCGGGCCCGGGCCTGCAGCGGTCGGGGGAAGGTCCGGATGCCGCTGGATTTCGACGTCGACCTGGAGCCGGGGTGGTGCTGGATGGTGTCCCGGCCCCGCCTGTACGTCGTCGGCATGGCCGCCGAACCGCACCCGGACGACGCGGCCCGCACCGTGTTCACCCACCTGGAGGGCGTGCCGTTCGGTGGGCGCATCCTCGGCCCGGCGGCGCGGGCGACCCGCAGGGTCCACCGCCGCCACGTCGCGTCCGACCTGGACGGCATCGAGCGGGCGTTGGGCCTCCGCCGCTGAGCCTCCGCCACGGGCCCGGCCGGAGGGGAGAGTCCGGCCGGGCCTCGCCGGCGGCGGTCGGAGAGGGGTCAGAACCGGTGGCGGGCCCAGGCGTCGGCGACCTCGTCGCGGGCATCGCCCAGGGTGCGCATCGGGACGCCGGCCACCAGCAGCTCGCTCCAGATCTTGTGGCACTCGAGGCGCACCAGGGAGCGGCTGATCCCCAGGGTCTCGGCCACCTGCTGGTGCGACGCGGCGGGCGCGCCGTCGGCCAGGGGCGCGACGTACGCGTCGAGGATCCGTCGCTGGCGATCGGTCAGCCGGGGCCGTGCACCCGTCGGGGGACCGGGGTCGTCGAGGGCTGCGGGGTCGACCACCCGCGTGGGGTTGCTCGCGGTGTTGACGGTGACCGCCAGCTCGTAGGTGTAGGTGCCGGTGACCAGCACGTCGTACGTTCCCTCCCACGGCGAGTGCCAGTCGCCGGGCGCCACAGAGATGAGCGGCCGGCCCTCGACCCGGATGTCGAGCGCCAGGGTGTCGTGGAGGTTGGCGACGACCACCCGGCCATCGTGCGCGAACACCTTTCCCGCCAGCTTGGGCACCACGTCGTCGTACACCGGGGCGTGGCCGATGCGCAGCAGGGCGGTGGGGGCCCGACCGAAGGTGACCTCGCGGTCGGCGTCGAGCACGACCACGCGCTCGTCGGTCGAGATGGTGCCGGCGGCGGTTGCGTCCATGCTACGCCGGTCTCACCCGAGGGAGCGACGAGGATCGCGGTCTCGCTGCGGCCCTCGTCGTCCGCGACGAGACGGCGCGGGCCAGACCCGCGGTTGCGGCCCCGGCGACCAGCAGGGCCGCCGTCGCGGCGATCAGCGCCCGCCGTTCGAGCGGGCGGTGGTCGCCGGTGAGGGCATCGGTCAGATCGTCGGCCCACGCGACCGGGTCGGCGGGGCGGCGGTGCGGGTCCGGATCGACCATCTCGGCCAGCAGCCGCGCGGCCCGCCGTGGGACACCGGCGCCGGCGTCGCTGAGCGCACCATCGAGGTCGCGGATGAGGGTGGCGCGGTCTGCGGGCCCCTGCGGATGGCCGAGCAGGGCGAAGATGGTCACCATGCCGAGGCCCCAGCGGTCGGCCGCCGGTCCGCCGGTGCCGTGCAGCTCCTCGGGAGGGATGTACCCGAGGGTGCCCGTCACCGTTCCCGTGGCGGCTGCGTCGTCGCTCCGGCAACAGCCGAAGTCGATCAGCACCGCGCGACCGTCCTCCCCGATCACCACGTTGCCCGGGTGCACGTCCCGGTGGACCATGCCGTGACCGTGCAGCGTCGCGAGGGCCGCGGCCAGGTCCCGCGCCAGCGCGGCCGCTGTCGGGGGGTCGAGCGGTGCGACGCACCGCAGCGGCCGGCCCTCCACCCAGGCCGCGGCCACGTAGAGCACGTCCTCGGTGAGGGGTGGGCACGCAGTGCGGAACAGACCCGGCCCCTCGAACACCTCGAGGGCACGGGCGAGGCCGGGGTGCTCGATGGTGGCGAGTCGGGCCCACCGGTCCTGGAGGAGGGCGACCCGCTCGGGCCGGTGGTCGGTGGTCAGCTTCAGCGACGCGATTCCCGTGAACCCGAGGGGGTCGTCGGGCCGGCTACGTCGCTGCGCGCGCACCACACGGCCCTCGCCCCCGGGGATGCCGGTCACGTCGTCGACCGCGTAGGCCCAGCGGTCCGTGGTCGGCCCGCAGTACCAGCGGTCCGCGCATGGCACCTCCTGCCATGGCGCCGCTGAGACGAGCGTGGGTCCACTGTCCCCGGCGACCGGGGCTGTCCCGTCGTCCATGTCCACCCCTCCGCGTGACGCCGCGTCCGCCGTCGGTCGCGGGTCGTCTCGACAGTCGTACCGACGGGCCGTGACCGATGCAATGGCCGGGGCCGTGACACCCCTGCCATACCTTGGGCTCGTGCCGCTCGACGTCGTCGCCACGATCGCCTGGGACTCGGGAGTCGCCTTCCTGACGACAGACCAGCCCCGCCTCCGGTTCGGGCGCTCGTCGCAGTGCGACGTCCGGATCGGGCACCAGCCGCTCGCCGACCGCAGCGTGCCCCGGGTGGCGGGCGCGGTCGCCGTCCTCGACGGGCGCATCGCGGTCGACAACCTGAGCGACCGGGTGGCCTTCGACGTCAAGACGACCGACGGCCCGCTGGAGGCGGTGCGGCCGGGCGCGCTGCTGGCTCCCGCGGCCGACCGGTTCGAGATCGTCGTCGGTGGCACCGACGGGACCCACGTCATCGCCGTCCACCGGCAGGCCGAGGTGCAGCGGTTGGTGGAGCCGACTCCCGAATCCGCCGGGCCGGCGAGCGCCGGTGAGCCGCCCACGATGGCCGAGCCCGCGCTGACGCCACGACAGTGGCAGGTCCTCGAGGCCTACACCGCGCCGTTGCGCGCCGGGGCGACGACGCCGGCGACGCACGCACAGGTGGCGGAGGCCGTCCACTGGGGCTACTCGCTCGTGCGGCTGGAGTGCCACGCCATCTGGGCGGCATTCCGCTTGGCGGGTGTGCCGATGCGTCCGTTTCCGGACACCCGCGATGCCGTGGTCGACGCCGCCGTGCGCCACCGGCTGCGTCCGTCCGGTGGTGGGTCGACCGACACGCCGTAGGCGACGGTGCACGTGAAGTAGTGTGCGGTTTCGGCGGAGGGACAGCACACGGGGGAGTGCGTATGGCGTACGGGGGCCATGGCTGATCCGGAGCGTGATGGGGACGCTCGCCGGGTCGGCGGCTACGAGGTGCTCGAGAGGGTCACCGCGGCATCGGGGCAGGGGATCGTCTACCGCGCCGTCGACGCCGACGGCCAGGTCGTCTCGCTGAAGGTGCTGGAGCGGTGGGCTGTCGGTGCGCACCGTGTCGAGGAGATGCATGCCGCACTCGTCCGGAGGCGGCACCCGGCCCTCGGTCGCCAGATCGCCGTGTTCCGCGTGCCCGGCGACGACCGTCTGCACGTCGTCGCGGGGTGGGTCGAGGGCGACACGCTGGCGGCTCGGGCGCCCGGCGCGCCGGTCACCCAGGTGCTCGGGTGGGCACGGCAGGTGGCGGAGGCGCTCGACTACCTGCACGCCGATCTCGATCCTGACGGGCCGCTGCTCCACCGAGACGTCAAGCCGTCGAACATCGTGGTCACACCGGCGGGTGACGCCGTCCTGATCGACCCGGGGCTGGCTCGGGTCGGCCCGTCGCTCGCCACCGCGTCGCCCTACGGCACGCCGGGGTTCGTGCCGCCGGAGTGCGTGGCCGATCCCACCGCCGGCAGCCCCGCCGCCGACCGGTGGCAGTTGGCGGCGACCGTGGTCGCCGCCCTGCTCGACGAACCGCCGGGGTGGCGCGCCGACCGCGCCGCCCTGCGCGCCGCGCTGGCGGCCCGGTTCGAGGGTGAGGTCGGCGACCCTGGACGGCTGGCCGATGCGGTGCTGGCGATGCTGGCGACCGACCCGGTGGACCGGCCGGGCTCCGCGGCGGGTTGGGTGGCCGAGCTGCACCGGGCATCAGCGGAGGCCTCGGGCCGGCCCCACCGGCGCCA
This sequence comes from uncultured Acidimicrobiaceae bacterium, assembly GCA_964448525.1. Classification (GTDB taxonomy): domain Bacteria; phylum Actinomycetota; class Acidimicrobiia; order Acidimicrobiales; family VFJN01; genus ZC4RG19. The sequence goes on along the minus strand of CAYUXB010000062.1, from coordinate 5,797 downwards.
CAGGCCGCGGCGTCGCCTGGCGGTCGCCGCCGGCACGGTCGTCGCGCTGGCGGCGACGGGCGGCCTCGGGGTGGCGGTGGGACGCAGCCTCGGGGACGGATCGGGCGGCGCGACGCGCACCGCGGTGCGGTCCGGGCCGGGGTTCACCCGCCAGGCGGTGATCGACACGCGCGTCACGTCCGGGCCGCACATCGACGACCAGGGTGGGGCGTACCTGTCCACGCGGCCGCTCGACCAGTGCCGGGCGTTCGGGTGCGAGGTCCCGGGGTCGGCGCTGGCCACCGGCGACACGGCGACCCTGACCTGCATGACGATCGGGGTGCGCGTCACCAACGGCAACGATGCCAGCCCGGTCGACGACGACAACCCGATCCGCTTCGAGTCCGACCGCTGGTACGGGGTCACCCTGCCGGACGGGACGTCGGGGCTGCTGTCGGAGGTGTGGGTCCACGCCGACGACCGCGGTGGCAAGGGGCTGCCGCAGTGCTGACCGGATCGACGGACAACCAGGGGGATGACGGCATGGGGATGCGGACATGACGGCGGGAGCGACCGGGTCGCTCGGGGTCACGGGCCCGAGCGCCGGGCCCGGCGACTACGACGTGACCGAGCTGGTCACCGCCAGCGGGGGCCAGGGACACCTGTTCCGGGCCGTACTGCGCGGCGACCGCCAGGGCGCCGCGCTCGACGGCGCCGACGTGGCGCTCAAGCAGTACCGGTCCGACGCGGTGGGCGTCGAGCGGTTCGAGGAGTTGAGCAGCATCGTGGGTGCCCGCCGGCACCCGCACTTCGTGCGGCTCATCGAGACGTTCCGCGGCCCGGCGCCGCACCACCCGGCTCCCGCTGCCGACGGGGGCGACGCGGACGACGGAGACGACGAGGCCACCCCGGATGACGACCTCTACTACGTCGCCAGCGTGTGGGTGCCGGGTGTACCTCTCGACGAGGCGGTGGCAGCCGGGGACGTGGGCCTGTGGGAGATCCTCACCTGGGTCCGGCAGGTGGGGGAGGCCCTCGACTTCCTGCACGCGGACGTCCACGACGACGGTGCGGTCGTCCATCGCGACGTGAAGCCCGACAACATCATCGTCACGCCGGCCGGCGGTGCGGTCCTCATCGATCCGGGGATCGCCCGGGTGGCGGCGGCCGGGGCGACCGGCACGCCGTGGGGCTCGCCCGGCTACCTGCCGCCCGAGACAGTGGACCTCTCCGACGGTGGCCGGGCCGGTGGCCCGGCCAGCGACCGCTGGCAGCTGGCCGCCACGCTGGTGGCCGCGCTGCTGGGCCAGCCGCCGGGCACCCGCTTCGACCGCGCCGCGCTGCGCGGCCGGCTGGTCGACCGCCTGTCGGGCGAGGTGGCGGACCCCGGTCACGTGGCCGACACCGTCCTCACCATGCTGGCCGACGATCCGCCGGACCGGCCGGCCACCGCCGGCACCTGGTCGGCGGACCTCGCCGCCGCTGCCGGTTCCGGTGGCGCCGCCGGTGGCCCCGCCGACGCCCGCGGCGGGCGGCGCCGGTGGGTGGTCGGGGCCGCGGCCGCGGTGGTGGGGCTGGGTCTGGTCGCCGGAGCGGCGCTGTGGGCCACCGGTGGCGACGACGGAGACGACGGCGACGACGGGTCGGACGGGCCCCCTGTCCGGGTCACCGCGGTGGTCGACAACCGGGTCACCGAGGGCATGGGCATGCGCGAGGACACGCCGGCCTACCTGTCCTCGGTGACCGAGAACTTCTGCCGCAACAAGGGCTGCGACGTGCCCGACACCGACCTCGCCAGCGGCGACGAGCTGATCCTCACGTGTCAGACGGCCGGGCAGCGGACGACCAACGGCAACGACCAGGACACGAACGACGACGCGAACCCGGGCCTCCACGAGTCCCGCGTCTGGTACTACGCACTGATCGAGGACGGTGGCGAGGGCTTCATCGCCGACTCGTGGCTCGCCACGGATTTCAGAGGAGGTCTCGACCTGCCGCTGTGCTGAGACGCCCGACCGCGTCGACGAAGGCGGCGGCGCGCGCCCGGTAGTCGCGGAACCGGTCGAAGCTCGGCGCCGCCGGTGACAGCAGCACGACGCCGTCGGGGCGGGCCCACCGGTGACCCACCTCGACGGCGGCTCCGAGGTCGGTGCAGTCGACGACCGCCAGGTGGTTCGGGGCCTCGACCGTCTCGAACGCGGCGCGGATGCGGCCCGCGGCCTCGGAATCGGTGATCGTCACGAGCGTCGGGTCGGTGCGGGCGGCGAGGCCCGCGGCGAGCGGCCCGTAGTCGATCCCGCGGTCCTGGCCGCCGACGATCACCGCCACCCGCCGTCCGGGGAAGGCGTCGACCGCGGCCAGCGTGGGCAGCACGTTGGTCGACAGGCTGTCGTCGACGAACAGCACGCCGTCGACCGTCTCGACCGGACGCAGCCGGCTGTCGAGGTGCTCGAACCCTTCCGCCGCGACGGCGAGGGTGCCGTCGTCGTCCGCGCCGTCGACACCGAGCGCGACCAGGCACGCCTGGGCGATCAGCGCGTTGCGGTGGTTGTGGGCGCCGAGCAGCCCGAGGGCGGTGGTCCAGTCGTCGGCCTGCTCACCCGCCGCGACCGGTTCCATGACCCATTCGACGCGAGGGCCGAGCTGGGGGGCGCGCGCACGGAGCAGCGGGCTGTCGCCGTTGGCGATCGTGAGGTCCGCCCCCGGCTGCGAGCAGAGCGAGAGCTTGTCGGCGTAGTAGGTCTCGGGGTCGTCCCGGTGCCAGGTGAGGTGGTCGGCGTGCAGCGACGTGACGGCCACGACCGGCGGCGACACGGGCACGTCGGCGGCCTGGTAGCTCGACACCTCGATGACCCAGTGGTCGACGTCGGTCGAGGCCTCCGGGTCGTAGGGGGGCAGGCCCAGGTTGCCGCCGACCATGACGCGGTGCCCGAGCCGGTCGAGCAGGTGGCCGGCGATGGCGGTGGTCGTGCTCTTGCCCTTGGTGCCGGTGATGCACACGACCCGGTCGCGGTCGGCGTCGGCGAGCCACAGCCCCAGCCCGCCGACCACGGGTGTACCGCCGAACTCGAGCACGCCGACCTCGGGCCGGTAGCGGCTGATGCCCGGTGTCTTGATCACGACGTCGCAGCGGGCCAGGACCTCCAGGCCGCCGTCCGCCGTGGCGTCGACGTGGCGACCGTCCACCCCCTCTGCGGGTGGGCTGTCGTCGACGAGGACCGACGGGACGCCGAGGTCGGCCAGCTTGCGGATCGTGGCGCGGCCCTCGACCCCAAGGCCCCACACGCCGACCCGCCGGCCGCGTAGGTCAGACCAGGAGATCGCTGGTCGCGTACGCATCGGGCACGAAGTGCTCGCCCACCGGCACCATCATGGCGGCGATGGCGTCGGGGGAGGGGAGCCGCTCGCCGAGCCGCTCGGCCAGCGCGCGGAGGACCGGCGTGGTCGCTCGGTCGGGACGCTGGACGGCGAGCGCCACGGCGGCCCGGCACTCGTTCACCTCGCCGACGCACTCCCAGGGCTTGAGCGCACCGGACGTGTCGACCAGCGACTCGAACCGGGGCAGCAGGTCGAGGTCGTCGAGCGGCTCCCGGCCCGCGAACACCGCGGCCAGGTCGGCGGCGTCCAGGAACGGGGCGAGGATCAGGTCGATGAACGCGCACTTGTCGCAGCGGCCGCACCAGTGGTCGAGCCGCAGCGCCGGGTCGATGTGGAACCCCCGGTTGCAGCTCTGGAAGGCCAGGTGGTAGCCGCTGAGGTGCGAGAAGCGCTCGGCGATGAACAGCTCGGTGTAGGGCCGCAGGCGGGAGAAGTAGTCGACCGTGCCCACCGAGGCGGCCAGCACCGACCGGAACGCCGCCTCGAACGCCAGGCTCTTCGACCACTGGTGGTTGACCGTGCGGCCGTCGACCTCGAGGTTGCCGACGGACGACGACCACTCGTTGGACATGATGAGCGCGTCGCGCCCGTCGAGCGCGGCGGCCATGACGCCGATCGCCGAGATGATGCCGGTGACGGGCACGTGGCCGTTGAGGAACCCGAGCTCGCGGGACCGCA
>CAYUXB010000062.1:0-1662 GCA_964448525.1 uncultured Acidimicrobiaceae bacterium | reverse complement strand
TCGATGCGCAGGTCGGAGAGGTCAAGCCCGTTGCGGTAGGCGAACTCGCCCATGCCGTCGAGGTAGACGTCGCGCAGGAAGGCCCGCTCGCCGGTGCGCAGCGGCGTGCCCGGCAGCTCGATCACGGGCGGTGCTGCCGTCTTGTAGTACGACACCCCGGCGAGCAGGAACACCCAGCGCGCGGCCTCGTCGACGGCGGGGTCATCCCAGCGGGCACCGTCGCCGACGTCGAACGTCACGCGCTCGGCGAAGTCGCGTCCGTCGAGCGAATAGCGGCACGTGAGCAGGTTGGCCCCGGGGTCGATGTCGTACCCCTCGTAGCGGAAGACCCGGCCGCGCCCGGGTGTCTCGGTCGGGGGGTCGGTGGAGGCCATGCGACGGCTCAGGCTACCGAGCGCGCAGGCGGGCCAGCGCCGCGAAGCGCCCGCACGGCCGCGCGGCCCGGTCGCTGAAGAACGGGGTGCCAGGCCCGGTGCCCACGGTGCTGACCTCGATGTTGCCGGGCTTGACGCCCGCGGCGACGAGGATGCGCCGGTTGGCGGCCCACAGGTCGAACAGCCAGCGCCCCGTCCCGTCGGGCCGGATGACGTCGTCGATGCCGGGGTCGGCCCGGTCGCCGGCGAAGCAGGCCCGGGCGGCGTCGGCCACCTCGTCGCCGACCTGGTAGCGGTCGGCGGTGATGGCGGGCCCGATCCCGGCGACGATCCGTCCCGGGTCGGCGCCCAGTGTGACCATCACCTCGACCGCAGCCTCGCCGATCCGCGCCACCGTCCCCCGCCACCCGGCGTGGACCGCGGCGAGCACGTGGGCGCCCGGGTCGTACAGCACCAGGGGCACGCAGTCGGCGACCAGGACCGCCAGCCCGAGGTCGGGCGTCGTCGTCACCACGGCGTCGCAGGGCACGGCGTCGTCCACCCCGAGCGTGCCCCGTCCCCTGTCGCGGTCGTCGACGACGGCGACGTCGCGCCCGTGGGTCTGGTGGCAGAACACCGTGTCGCCGAGGTCGAGACCCACCATCGCCGCGGCCCGCCGACGGTTCTCGACGACTCTCTCGGCATCGTCGCCCACGTGGAGGCCGAGGTTCAGGCTCTCGTAGGGACCGGTCGACACGCCGCCAGCCCGACCCGTGACCAGGGCATCGACCGCGTGGGGCTCGAAGCACCGCATCGCGCGCACGCTACCTGTCTCGTTCGACCACCCGGTTGCCCGTGGCCTCGACGTCATCGTCGTCGTCCAACCGCAGCGGTTCGAAGTCGGCGGCGGAGACGAGGACGTTGTCCCGCACGATCGTGCCTGGCCCGTCGTCGACCTCGATCCCGACGTCGGAGTCCTCACCGGCCACGATGCGGTTCCGCTCGACCAGCGTGTCGGGCGTCCCGAGGATGATCACGATGCCCTCGTCGTTGCCGATCAGGTCGTTGTCGTGCACCCAGTTGCCCTCGCCGGAGGCCGCGTGCCGGCGGGTGGTGCCGCCGGGGTTCCCGAGCGCGATCCCGGCTCGCCGCCCGCCGACCACCGTGTTGTGGCGGATCTCGTTGAGGTACTCCGCCTCGCCGTGGACGTCGATGGCGTCGAGCCGGCTGCCGAGGACGAGGTTGTCGTCGACGAGGTTGTTGTGGGTGGGGAACTGCAGCAGGATCGCGTGCCGGAGGTGCTCGCCGT